>DATFXI010000156.1:0-21342 GCA_035316085.1 Candidatus Angelobacter sp. | reverse complement strand
ACCAGATCACCGGACTGCTGACTACCATCAATTCGGCGTTCGATCGCGTGGCTATGCACAGCACGCGGCGTGCGCTGGTGGAAGCACAGGCTCTGGCTGCGGGCTTGCCGCTGGTCGCCGTGCCACTTCCCTGGCCCTGCTCCAACGCCGACTACGAGCGAATCATGGCTGGTGTCTGCGAACGGGCGGTCGGGGAAGGCGTGACCGCGGTCGCCTTCGGCGATCTTTTTCTCGAGGACATTCGCGCCTACCGCGAACGCCAGCTCCAAGACACCGGCTTACAACCGCTCTTCCCGCTCTGGAAACTTCCTACTCGGGAACTCGCGCAAGAAATGATCGAAGGTGGCCTGCGTGCCAAGCTGGTCTGCGTAGATCCCGCGAAGCTGGCGGGGGAATTTGCCGGGCGCGAATTTGACCAGCAGCTGCTCGCCGACCTGCCGCCTGGCGTAGATCCTTGCGGCGAGAACGGGGAATTCCATTCTTTTGTTTACGCCGGACCCATGTTCGACGATGAGATCTCGGTCATGAGCGGCGATTGCGTGCAACGCGACGGGTTCTGGTTCTGTGATGTGCTGCCGGCGGAAGCCGGAAGAATGTCACGGAAAAATGTGGGTCTCGGCAGTTGATGGCGTCCGTCAATGATGCAGGGCTCTAGCGTCGCGGAGCAGGCGTGGCCGGGGTCAAACCACCTTCCGCCGGTGCGGGACTGTTGGCGCTGGCTTCGGCTGCGGCGGCAATTGCTTGAGCGCGCTTCTTGCGCCGGCTCAGGATGAACGGACGCCGCCGGCGGCGGTCCACGCGTTTGTCAATCTTCTTCCAGAAGCCCCAGAAGTAATCCACAGCAGAGATCACCGAAACCGCCACCATGAACCAAATAGCCATTACGGCAATCAGGCGTACCCCGATCACGAAGCCCCCGAAAAAGATCCATTCATTCCAGCGCAGCGCCAGGATAGCAGCCACCACGCTTACGATCTGCACCACCATTTTCAGTTTGCCCAGTTCACTGGCTTCGATGGTGAAGCCTTCGGAGGCGGCGATGGAGCGGAGACCAGAAATCAGAAACTCGCGTCCTACTATTACGATCACCACCCAGACACTGACAATCGACGGAATCAGGCTGACCAGTGCTATGTACAACGCTGCGATCATCAGTTTGTCGGCCAGGGGATCCAACAGCATGCCCATGGTCGTGATTTGGCCGCGGCGGCGGGCCAGATAGCCGTCGAGGCCATCGGTAATGGCGGCCAGGATGAAGATTCCTGCGGCCAGCAGCACGCGTAACGTGAGCTGCCGGGGGCCGAAACGCGAGGTGGTAAGGATCCACACGATCAGCGGGATGGCTGCAATACGCGAGAGCGTAATGTAGTTCGGCAGGTTCACAGCGGATGAGAAGCCTCGGAATGACTACTTTGATTATCCTAAACAACTCCACCGGAGCGCAAACCGGGGCGGGCTATTTCTTGCCGTTGACGGTGTTCAGACAGCGAGTATACAACTCCAGCAAGTGGGCGGCATAGTCCTCGGCTTTGCTCTCAGCGCCGGTCTGGAACCCGGCTCCTGGGGCGCCGGTCTTGCCGTAGCCGGTGGTGACGGCGATGAATTTCATCATGTCCAGGGCAATATCCTCGTTGCGCCGGGAGCCTACGAGTGCTGAAAGTGGGTCCATATTTCTCCTCCAAGGAATGAATCGAGAGCTATTGTAGAGCCGATTCGCTGTGTCAGCATTCAGCACTCAACAATCAGCATTCAGCCCCTTGGTATTCCTGCAAAACTTAGGATGCCAGAACCACCGTTTTCGACCTGCGTGCCCCTGTTTCGAACGACATTTCTTGGCGGCTGAGTGCTGATCGCTGACGGCTGAGTGCTGCTTCTTCTGTTAGCATCTAAGAATCGAGCATATGGACATCACCTGGGTGACGGACCGCATTGCCGTTGGCGGCGGGATATGGAATGACCAGAACATGGCTGAACTCGTCCGGCAGGGCGTGACCCATATCATCAACATGCAGATTGAGTTTGACGACAGGCCCCTGGCTGCCCCTTACCCGGTCACTGTACTCCACAGCCCCACCGACGACGACTTTCAGCCTAAGCCCCCGGAACTGTTCGCCGCCGGCGTGGAATTTGCCCGCGAGGCTCTTGACGATCCCGAAAGCAAGATCTTTATCCACTGCGCCGCCGGCGTGCATCGCGCGCCGATGATGGCCCTGGCCCTGCTGCGCGCCTTGGGCTGGTCATTGGACGATGCTCGCGATCTGATCCTCGATAAGCGCTACGTGGTGGACTTCGCCGATGTGTACGTCGACAGCGTAGAGGAGTTCATTAGAATCTATGAGTCCCTGGCAGCGGACACCCCTCAGCCGGGGAGTCGTGGTGCAACGTAGTGCGCCGGGATGGCGGCTGACGTTTCCTTCGCGTTACTTGGACACCGGCTTTGAAGATTCGCCGAGCAACTGCTGTATCTCTCGTTCCCAGCCGCCTTTATCTACCACGCCGGAATGGGTATCGGCGATTTTTCCATCACGGTCTATCAGCACGCTGACCGGCATGCCAAAGCCGCCGTAGTTGTCCATGAGATCCTGATTGCCGATGACCACCGGATAGTTCAGCTTCTTGGCTTGAATAAATGGCTTTACGGATTTCCAGCCATCATCATCCATCGAAACCCCGATGACAACTAGTCCCCTGTCTTTATATTTGCCTGCAAATTCCATGTACCAGGGGATTTCCTCTTGGCAGCCGTGACACCACGTCGCCCAGAAGTTGAGCAGAACGACTTTGCCTTTGGACTGGGACAGGCTTACCGCGGCACCGTTGCTATCCGACAAAGAAAAGCCGGGCGCCGCTTTGCGGGAACCGGCTGCGGTGACTTCAGCAGGAGCAGTAGCCGGTGAAATGCAACACGTCAGGAACAGGATGATTGCGATTGATACTTTGACAATGCGTAGCAACATCTTTCCTCCTCAGCTGTCTTGACCGCTCAGCCCAGAGCGTCATCGGCCAGCCTACGATTCTAACCGCAGGTTTGGCTCCCAAGTCCTGAATCCAGCAACCGCCTGTACAATTGACCGCCTATGCCTACCGAGGCCGTCCAGCACGTGCGGCGTATGCGCGGTGGGGCGCAGGCGCACCTCATGCGCGCCCGCGACGGCCACTTCTATGTGGTCAAATTCCAAAACAACCCGCAGCACCTGCGTGTGCTGGCCAACGAGCTGCTGGCAACGCGCCTGGCCGAGCGCATCGGCCTGCCAGTGCCGGTGGCGGAAGTGGTCGAGGTCCATCCTTGGCTCATCGCCAACACGCCAGAGTTGCGCATTGAGTCCGGTCTCGAGCCAGTGCCTTGCGCGGCCGGACTCCAGTTCGGCGCGCGCTACGTTTGCGATCCTGCCGAGGCCCACATCTTCGATTACCTTCCCGATAGCCTGATGTCCAAAGTAAAAAACCTGGACGCTTTCGCCGGCATGCTAGTGGTGGATAAATGGCTGGGCAACGCCAACGGACGCCAAGCCGTGTTCTGGAAGAAGCCTCGGGAGCAGAAATACAACGTGAGCTTCATTGACCAGGGCTATTGTTTCAACGCCGGCGATTGGGACTTCCCTGACTCCGCGCTGCGGGGCGTTTATGCCCGCAATTGCGTTTACAGCCAAGTCCGCGGCTGGGAAAGCTTCTCGCCCTGGCTCGAGCGTGTGGAGAACTTTGACCGGGAGACGGTCGAGGAAATTGCCGGCGACATTCCTCCGGAATGGACCGGCAATGACTGGCCGGCCCTGCAGAATCTGGTTTCGGCGGTCGTGGAGCGGCGCGGCAAAGTGCGCGAGCTAATTGGCGCCTTTCGCGACTCGTCGCGCAAACCTTTCGCGGCGTGGGATTCAGCGGCCAGAGCCGCTCATGGATAAGAGATCGGTGGTGCAACCATGATCGAGCAACAAAAATGCAGTTTCTTCCTTCTCCGCTACGTGCCTGACGCGGTGAAGAACGAGTTCGTCAACGTGGGCGTCGTGCTGCTGCCTGAGGCTGGACGAGCCGAGTTGCGCTTCACCCGTGACTGGTCGCGCGCGAAGTGTCTCGATCCCCAAGCCGACACGGACTTGCTGGAATCGCTCGAAGCCGACTTGCGCAGCCAGTTGCTTGACGCGAATGGCGGCCGCGATTCTATTCTGCGCAAGATTCAGGACTCGTTCTCGAACGCTTTGCAGCCTTCTGAATTCAAGGCATGTCTGGCGGAGTCACCAAGCAAAGAAGCAGATGCGCTGGCTGAGATGTATTTGGAAACGCCTCGCCGCCGCGTTTCCCGCGAAGCCGGCGCACGGCAGGCCATCTTCGTCCGGATGCGCCAGGAGTTTGTGAGTGCCGGGGTGTGGCCGTTGATGCGCCAGGAGATCAAAGCGGCGGATTACACTCGTCCGGGCGATCCCCTGAAGATCGACTGCGGCTACAGCCCCAATGGCACGGTAAAGATGTTCCACGCTCTGGCTCTGCCCGCGGACGCAAGCGCCGTGAACGCCGCCAAGGTTCTGGCTTTCAGCTTTCCCCAGCTCGCTGAAGGCATCCGAAAAAAAGAAAACAGGCAGGCGCAATTGACCGCAGTGGTCGATGACGGCTTAGAACGCGGGGAAGCGGGCGTCGGCTTTGCATTGGAGACCCTTGAGCGGCAGAAGGTCCAGGTGGCAACGCTCAGCCAGATGCCGCGGATCGCGGCGCTGGCGATCAGAGAGTTGGGGATTGGATAAAGAAAGGAGATCTTATGAAATCACCCGTAACCATAATGCTTGGCGCAATCCTTGTCGCCGGCGGCGCTTCGGCCCAAACCGTGAACTTCGATGATCTCAAGACTGGCGCGCCACCACCCGGCTGGACTGCCACTCAGACCGGCAGCGGCCAAGCGAGATGGACAGTTGAACAGGATTCGACCGCGCCCAGCAAGCCGAATGTGCTGAAGCAATCGGGCCAAGCCACGTATCCGGTCTGCATCAAGGACGACACCAGCCTGAAAAATGGTTTTGTTGAAGTGAAATTCAAGCCGGTTTCAGGCAAGGAAGACCAGGCCGGTGGTCTGGTCTGGCGAGCGAAGGATTCCAACAACTATTACATTGCCCGCGCCAACGCGCTCGAGGACAACGTCACCATCTATCACACAGTCAATGGAAGGCGAACGGAAAAGAAACGAGCCAGCATGAAAGTTGCTTCCGGCCAATGGCACGCACTGCGCGTCGATTTTGACGGACGCCACTTCACCGTCACCTTCGACGGCAAAAAAGCCATTGAGTGGGATGACGACACGTTCCAGGAAGCCGGCAAAGTCGGGGTTTGGACGAAAGCCGATAGCGTTACCTTGTTTGACGATTTCACTTACGGCACGAAGTAGCTGCGGCCGTTCTTTCTTTCCCCCATCCAAACGCGCGGAAACGATCGCCTTCCACGATCTTGGTGCGGACACCGTCGAGCAGGGCCGGAATGCTTGGGTGCGGCTGGCCGGCCAGCACGTAAATGACGATGGCGGTCTCTGCCGGATTGTCGCTGCTGCGGCCCACCCCTACACCCTGAATGCCCGGCTGAGCCATGAGGCTGATGTGGCTTTCCTTCACCCCCGTTGCCTGGTCAAGGTCAGTGCGAGTCAGTGCCGGCGCGGCGCCGGCCAGCACCACGCGGGTGCGTACGCCGTCCAGCGTCTTGGGGATGGCGGCGCTGGTCCTTCCGGAAAGTTTGATGACTACCGCGCCTTCACGTGGGTTGTCCTCACTCGCTCCGGCTTCTACTGAAGCGACAGCCGGGTCCTGCATGAGCCGGGCAGCGTGTTTTTGTCGCGCCGCGATCGCGCGCTGCTGCTCGGATTGGGAAATCGCACCGAAGGCTCCGGGCCCTTGGCTGGCGCCTGGAACAGCGGCTGTGGGTTCGCAGCTAATACCGTGGTCGCCGCCGCCGACCATCGCCGGCGTTCCTGAGGCGTTGGTGAAGGCCGCAATGATGTCCTGGATCGGATTGGCTGTCGAACTAGTGCTGTTGCCGCCGTAGAGCAGGCCCAACGGCCGCGCCGTGTCGGATGTCACCACCAGCGAACCCGAATCGCCGCCGGCGCTGAAGCTCCCGCCGTTGATGATCGCCTGGTTGCTGAACGTGGCGGTAAAGGATTTAGCTCCGCCACAGGACGAGTTGTAATCCACAGAAACGGTCACGTTGACAGCCTGCAACGTGGAACATGTCAGTCCGCTGCTGCGGCCACTCTTGGCCACGCCCTCGTTGGCCGCTAGCACATTGGCCGCTACCGCCAGAGTGGATGACGGCGGCGCCGCCGCGATGCTGTTCGCGCCGGCGGCCCCCAGATCCAGAATGCTGCCGCTGGTATCCACTGTTCCGGCCACGACCTGGGCGATCGCCGCGTCCACGTTGCTGGGCGCGGGGCCATTGCTCCCATTGGCGGGCTTGAGCGCTGCTGCGGCGCTGAAGTGGGCCACCGTCGCGCCCGGGCTGCAGTTGTTGTCCACCAGGCCCGGCTGGCTGATGATGTCGCTGGTTTGGGCCGTTCCATTATCAGACTTGGCCAGCACGTGGTTGTTGCTCAGGATGTAGGTAACGCCCCCGCGACTGATCAGCGCGCCCAGCGTGCCTGAGCAACAAACGTTGCCGCTGGTGTCCGTGATGTTCCCGCCGCTGGTGCCCATTTTGACCGGGAGGGCTTGGGCCAGGTGGTTGTTGTTGGGAAAAACTATGCTTACACCCGCTCCCGCGCTCTGGCTCGCGTCCGATTGTAAGGTGGCCCTGACGGTGACCGAATTCGGCATGGGAAACGAGTTGGGCGCGGTGTACATGGCCGAACTTCCGCTGGGTTGAAGGGTACCGATGGGAGCGCTCAAGCTCCATGTCACCGCGACCGCCGTGCCGTTGGGACCCGTGGCCGTGAATGAGTGGGATGCGCCTAGAGCCAGGACTGCCGAGGTGGGAGAGATGGTGACGCTGGATGCAGGCGGGGTACTAACCGGGACGGCCTTCGAGCTCCCTCCGCCGCCGCACCCGGTCATCGCGGCCAGCATTGCAGCCGCGCAGATTAGTAATTTTGTTGCTGGGAAGAATCCGTGAACGGACAGACGCCGTCGGGCCGGGGGAGAGACCATGCTCGAGTCTATCGTTGGCAAAGTTCGGTCCTCCAGATTACCAAGGGCCGAAGTAAGCTCAGCAAAAAGGCCACGCTAAAACAAAACGGCCGGCAAGGCTGCCGGCCGCCAAAAACCCGCGAAGTGCTATCCGAGACCTTAGTTCTATCCGATATCCTCGTTAAAGTTGAGGCGTCCTGGAGGCGTGAGCGACAGCGGGAGCCTCCAGCCGAAATCCTGAGCGCAGCGCCGCCAGGCGCGCAGCCGAAGGATCTATCCGATGTCTTCGTTAAAGTTGAGGCGTCCTGGAGGCGTGAGCGACAGCGGGAGCCTCCAGCCGAAATCCTGAGCGCAGCGCCGCCAGGCGCGCAGCCGAAGGATCTATCCGATGTCTTCGTTAAAGTTTTCCAAGTAGTCCCGTACCGCGACCATAAATTGGTCGGCGTCGGCGCCGTCGATAACGCGGTGATCGTAGCCCAGCACCAGGCGGATGATATGACGCACCGCGATGGAGTCGTTCCCATCCTGATCTGTGATGACAACAGGTTCTTTGAAGATGCCGCCCATGCCTAAAATCGCCAACTGCGGCTGCAAAATGATGGGAGTACCAAATTGCGGACCAAAAATGCCCGGGTTGGTGATGGTAATGGTGCCGCCTTGGACCTCGTCCGGCACCAGTTTCTTGGCGCGGGCGCGCTCCCCCAGGTCGGTGATGTTGCGCTGCAGGCCCACAAAGCTCAGGTTCTCGGCCCCCTTGACCACCGGAACGATCAACCCCCATTCCAGGGCCACGGCAATTCCGATGTTGATGTTCTTGTGGTACTGGATGGAATCGCCGATGACTGACGCGTTCACAATCGGCTTGGTGCGGATGCCGTGCATCAGCGCCTTGGCGATGAAAGGCATAAAGGTCAGCTTTACCCCGTGGCGCGCTTCCCATCCCTTGCGGATTTTCTCGCGCAGCTTGACGATCCGCGTCATGTCCACCTTGAAGATGGTATGAACGTGGGCGCTGGTGCGGCGCGATTCCACCATGCGCTCGGCAATCTTCTTGCGCATGGGCGTCATGGGTACCAGGTCGCCGGGCAACTCGGTTACGGGCACAGGCTGGGCCGCTGCGCGCTGTGTGGGCTGCGCCGCTGGCCGTATGGGTTGCGGGGCCGCCGTAGTGACCGCGGCCGGCCGCGCCGGGGCCACTGCGCCGGGGCCATGCTGTTGGACAAAACTCAGAATGTCGCTCTTGCTGATGCGCCCGCCCAGGCCGGTGCCGGCCACGGCGGCCAGATCCACGTTGTGCTCGCGGGCAATGCGCCTCACCAGTGGGGAGGAACGCACGCGTTCTCCCGATGGGGGCACCGGAGCGGCGGATGGCCGCGTAGGAGTTGCGGAAACCGCTACCGGCTCCGCTGGACGGGCTGGCGCTGCCGGAGCCTTGGCCGGGGATGGGGCAGCTTGCGCCGGGGCACCCGCGCCGCCGATCACGGCGACCACGGTGTTCACCTGTACGGTAGTGCCTTCTTTCACCTTAATCTCGCGCAGCACACCGCTCGCCGGCGCCGGGATTTCCGCATCCACCTTATCGGTGGAGATTTCAAACAGCGGCTCGTCGCGTTGGATCTTATCGCCTGGCTTTTTCAGCCACTTGGTGATGGTGCCTTCGAAAATGGATTCGCCCATCTGCGGCATGACCACGTCTACGCCAGGACCGCTCGGCGCCGCTCCCCCGCCGTTTCCCGCCGTGCTGGCGGTCGCTTGCGCCGGAGCCGCTTTGGATGGTGACGGGGCTGGCGGCGTGGAGACTCCGTTGGCCTGCGGCACTGACTTCGCCGGGGCCGGGGCAGTCTTCGAAGGCTGAGGTGCAGCCGCGACCGCGCTGCCTTCAGCGTCAATCACACCCACCACCGTGTTCACCTGCACTGTCGAGCCTTCCGGGACTTTGATCTCTTTAAGGATGCCGGCAGCCGGCGCGGGAATCTCGGCGTCCACTTTGTCGGTGGAGATTTCAAACAGCGGCTCGTCACGCTGGACTTTCTCGCCAGGCTTCTTCAGCCACTTGGTGATGGTGCCTTCAAAAATCGATTCGCCCATCTGGGGCATGAGTACGTCAGTCGGCATGGATTCCTTCTTGCTCGAGGTGACCGGAGAGAGCAACCTGAAATTATAAATCAGCAGGGTCGCCGCGCCGAGAGCGCAGGCTACTAAAAACCGCTACTGCTGATGCGCATTTTGGCACTGCCAACAACCGCCGTGATCGAGTTATTTCGATGACGTGCGATGACGGCGGTTCCGGCGATACGAATCACTCTTTATTGTGATCGTAGTACGTACCGATGATCAGGCCTATGTCCACGGCGGCGTCGGGGTCGAGATCCACGAACTCAAAGCCCGCGTAATCTTCGCCGGCGGAGCGGGCGCGCGCGTTTATCGTCACGCTGATGCCTTCACGCGGTTCATGAATCGTGAAGTTGTAGATCTTGTTGTCCTTGCTGTAGTCCTTCTCCGGCTCCATCATGAAGCCGCCGCGCGCCAACTGGCGCAGCACCCCCGCCTTCCGGCCCTTCACGTCAAGCACCAGAACCTGGGCTTCAGCGGCGATGTCCACCCGCTCGAAGCGGCGGCGTTCCGCTCCAGTTTTTTCCGCCGTATGTTTTGTCACTGCACCTGTTCTCCAAATGCGCTGACGGGATCAACGTCCACGGGCACATCTTTGGCGTTCGCTAGCATTGATTTTAGCCCAGCCGGCATGGATTCATACCTTTTGAACCATTGCTCAGCGCGGTTCCGGTCACCGGTGGCTTCGATTTCGAGCAGTTCCTTGGCCAGCGAAGCAATCGCCGGCGGCATCTTCGCTTCATCGATGGCGTAGCGTCCGGTCTTCGGATCGCGGGTGATGGCGCCCTGTTCCACCAGGTAGTTGAACTCCATCATCTCGGCGCGGCCGTGGGCTTCCGCCACGCCGAAACGCACCGTACGAAAAATTCCTGCCACGTACGACGCGTAAATCTCCGAGGCCTTCTCCTTGGGCACAACGCCTTTGTCCATCAGCCACAGCAAACCGTACAGGCCTACCACGTCAGCCTTGGCTTCCTCCACACCGGCGTAAATCGGGCCCAGCGAAGCACGGATGTCGGCTTTTCCGGCGCTGGTGCGGGCGTAGGCCGGGCCCAGCCCGTGGGAAATCTCATGCATCAGAACAGCGGACATGTAACCGTCCAGGGAAGCGCGCGCTGCCTGGTCTTCGCGCAGCAGCAATTTGCCGATGGGCAGCACCACGGAGTTGACGCGCGCGTCCATGTAATTCTTGAAAAAGATTTTCTTGGTGCCCTTCTCCTCGTGGATGCGCGGATCGTTAGGTAGATTGTCAGCCACCGCCTGGTAACCATGGCGGAGGTCGCCGCCGCGGAACGGCGTGTCCATCACTTCCATGGGCGTGCTCTTGCCCGCCAGCGAGGGCCTGTCTTCCGACGGCAACGGCAGCTCTTCCTGGATTTCCGGGACATACTTCATGTACGTGGCCAATTTGGCGCTTTCCTTCTCATTGCGCACCATCACCGCCGCGCCGTAAGAAGTTTTCACGCCCAGCACATCGTCGAGATAAGTTTCGTAAGGAGCAAAAATCACGTCGAACTTGGGATTCTCGAGATCCAGCCAGGCGAGGTCGCTCTTGTAGTAATCATCGGTGAGCAGGGCCTCAGCGCGCAGGCGGAGAAAGTTGGCGAACGCCGGGTCGGTGCTGAGCGCCGCCGCTTCACGCAGCGCTGCAGCCGCCGGCTTGAGCCATTGCGCGTACTCGACGTGATATGGCACCGCTG
Source organism: Candidatus Angelobacter sp. (assembly GCA_035316085.1). Classification (GTDB taxonomy): domain Bacteria; phylum Acidobacteriota; class Terriglobia; order Terriglobales; family Acidobacteriaceae; genus Angelobacter. Next base: position 10,439 of record DATFXI010000156.1, on the reverse strand, counting down.
CCAGTTCGTCGCCCTGGCGCTTGATCACCGTGTACGGGCTGTAGATCTGCGCTTTCTTCTCGGGATGTTTCGCGACGTAAGCTTCAATCTCCTGCCGCGTCAGGCCTGCGGGATACAATGCCCGCCCCGGCGGGAACGCATCCATGCCCACGAACGGCTTGTTTTCTTCCACCAGGTCGTAACGACCGCCATTGATCATCAGATAGCGGCGCAGCTTCTGCGCCATGATGGTGCTGCAGCCCGCCAGCCGCTTGTAAAGCTCCAGGCCTTTGGGATCGTTTTGCCGCCAGTAGATGTCGTCGAGATACCGCGAAGCCTCAACCAGCTTGTACACCATCTTCTGTTCCTGCTCGTTCAGCCCGACGACGCTGAACGGCATGGAAACCATCTGGAATTTGGCCACCTGGCCGGCGAGGTTGCCGTGGATCGGCTCGTGGATGCCGCATTGGTCCACGGTTTTCGGCGCGGGCGCCGCCCGCCTTCCGGCTTGACCGTATGCGCTCAATGAAAAATAGAGAAGGGCCGGAAGAACGGCACAAAACACTTGTTGCGACTTCATTCAGAAGATTGTAGCAGGCAGCCTCGAAAACCCTCATCGCTGATGTGCGGGAATGAACGCGAAAGTAACCTACCTTAATTGCAATCTGTGCAACGCTTTCCATTCAGGATTGATCCGCGTTTAATCCGCAGTAGACTTTTCTCCGGTTATGATACGGAAGGCCATGCCGCATCCAGCATCCACTCCGCAGGCGCTTCTCATTGACGCCGACGACACGCTCTGGGAGAACAATATCTATTTCGAACAGGCCATCGCGGATTTCATGCGCCTGCTCAACCACCAGGAAATGTCGCCGCCGGAAGTGCGGCTATTTCTCAATCAAGTGGAGCGCGAGACCATCCTGGAGCGCGGCTACGGCGCGCACAGTTTCGCCCATTCTCTGGTCACGACGTTTGAGCGGCTCGCCGAGCGGCCGGTCACGCCGGAATTGCACGAGTTCGTGTGGGGCTTTGCCCACCACGTTGCTACCCGACCCCTTGAACTCATCGCCGGCGTGGCGGAGACGCTGGATCATCTCAACCACAAGGGCCACCACCTGATCCTCATGACCAAGGGCAACTTCACTGAGCAGTCGGGTAAAGTCGAACGCTCCGGGCTCAAAGAATATTTTGCCTCAGTAGAGATTGTGGCGGAGAAAGACGCACCAACGTACACAGGAATTGTCCGCAAGTACGTACTTGACCCAGCAGTGACCTGGATGATCGGCAACAGCCCTAAGTCTGACATTAACCCCGCGCTGGCCGCAGGCATCAACGCCGTGTTCGTGCCCCACGACAACACCTGGGTGCTGGAGCACGAGACTGTTAACCCCGCCCCCGACGGCCTGCGCCTGCTCCAGGTGGAGCGCTTCGCAGACCTTAGCAAGCACTTCTAGCCTATCTTCGACCCGTCCACGTCATCAGTGGTTCATCAGGTGGTGACTGGCCTGGTCACGTTCCAGATCACGGCCAGCGGCGGCACGCAGACCAAGACGGTGACTATGAACGTGGTAATTGAGTGAGTATTCCGGCAAGCAGGGGCAGGGGCGCGCGAGCGCCCCTGTCTCATGCTTCTTTAACCGGAGAGGGCCGCGAGAGAGAGCGAGCCAAGAGTAGCTTTGAAGGTCTGCCTGTTTACCAACGCGGTACTTAGGGCTTTCTCACACTTCTCTAAGTTGTTACTCTGAACTGCTCTGGAGTCCGTGCCACTTACAGCTTGGCCGACCCATTTATCAGCAGCCGGCCGCCGTTGCTCGCTTCCCAGGTCCTGGCCGAACTGGGCCCCGTCCTGACGGGGGAGAGAGACCTTGTCCACACCGCCGGCGCCGCGCTTGAAGTCGTGAAAGCCGCTGTGCGCGCCAGTTCAGCTGCGCTGTTTCGCTTCCACGAGAAGCCGGCGATGCTGACCTCCATCGCTGCCGACGGCTTCGTTATCTTTCCCCAGACTGCGGTTTTTCCGCTCCAGCCCAAGCACGTGCACGCGCTCACCAGTGTGGCCGGCCCGCAACGCATTTCCAGCGACCGCTCTGACGTTTTCCTGAGCTCCTCAGGCAACATTTCCAGTGTGTGGTTCCGCTGCGTGGCCCCGCTGAAGGTCCACGGCAAGCTGATTGGCGCTCTGCTGCTGGGCGAACGCGAAGGCGGCGCCGAATACACGACGGACGTCTTGAAGCAGATCGGCGATCTGGCGCCTTTTATCGCGCTGGCCATCCACAATCACCAGCTCATGCTCTCCCTGGAGGAGCGCACCGCGGAGAACCTGAAGCTGATTGCTTCTGTGCATTCTTTCTGGGACGAAGCTCTGGCCGCGTTCGCTGCCACCATCGACGTGAAGAGTGTACAGATGCAAGGCCATTCCTTGCGTGTAGGACGCTACGCCGCCGGCATGGCGGAGGCGCTGGGCATGAACGCGACGGAAGTCGGTGAGATTCGAGCCGCCGGATTTCTTCATGATATCGGCAAGGTCACCGTGGACAAGCGGCTTTTTACGAAACCCGGCGCGCTTGAGCCCGGCGAATTCCAGGAGATGGCCGACCATACCGTGCTCGGACATCAGATCGTCTCTACCGCGCAGTTTCCCTGGCCGCATGTGCCGGAAGTGGTGCGCTCCCACCACGAGCGGGCTGACGGCTCCGGCTACCCTGACCGCTTGCGCAATGATGAGGTCTCAGTGCAGGTGCGGTTGGTGGCCGTGGCCGACACGTTCGACGCCATGCTCAGCGACCGCCCGTACCGCAAGCGCCATTCTCTCGGGGAGACTGCGGCGCAGTTGAGCTGGCTGGCGCCTTCCAAGCTTGATGCTGAGGTAGTGCATGCTCTGCTGGTGCAGCTCCGCCGGGACGCCGCTGTGGCCATGGCTCCGCCGCGTCCCTGGGCTTCGACCGCGGAGAAAGGCCGCAAGCCATTCCTCGATCCCAGCGTGACTTGCGACATCTCCCCGCCGGATATCGACCTTCTGGTTTCCGAACTGAATCACCGCGCCCATCGCGGCCGGGTAAGCCTCGCCTGACTCACATGACCTGCAACTTTTACCCGGTTTGGGGTTAGTATTTTTTTGGAAGCAGCTTCCCTCTGGAGCGTCTATGCCCACGATGCGTCGTGCCGTAGTTTTCCTGGGCCTTTTGCTTGCCGTTTCCGCCGTTTTGCTGGTAGCCGGCGATAAGAAATCCAAATCCAAGACCAAAGCCTCTGCGATCCCGCAGATGGATGATGACAAGCGCATTATCCACGCCTTGAACCGTTTCACCTTCGGGGTCCGTCCTGGCGACGTGGAACGCGTCCGCGCCATGGGCCTGGACAAATGGTTCGACCAGCAGCTCCATCCTGACAGGATTGACGACAGCGCCATGGAAGCCCGGCTGGTGCCCTTCCGGACTCTGCGCATGAGCACGCGGGAGATGGTGGAGAATTTTCCGCCGCCCCAGGTGATCAGGGCTGTCGAGAACGGACGCATGTCTCTGCCTTCCGATCCCGCCAAGCGCGCCATCTATGAATCACGCATGGCCCAGTATCAGCAGCGCCAGGAAAACAAAGCCGCCGGCAGCAGCTCTGCTCCAGCCAGCAATAACTCTGACAAAGCTTTGGAAGCCGACCTGAAGGTCCAGCCGCCCAGCGACGATGAGTCCATGCTTTCGCCCGAGGAGCGACAAAAACGGCAGAAACAGCGCGAAGCTGACATGTATGCGGATCTGGGCGCGAAGCCGGGCACGGCCGGCCCCGACCTGCCGAACCGGACCCAGCCGAACCAGAATCCGCCCAGTCAGAACCAGCCCGGCCAACGCCGGCGTGAAGACGACATGTACGCCGACCTGGCTTTCAGCCAGTTGTTGCAGCTTTCGCCGGAGCAGCGCTACAAAAACATCCTGGCCATGAGCCCGCAGGAGCGGATGCAACTGGCCAGCGCGTTTCGCGGCGAGCGCGGCATGCAGCTTATCGACGGCATGAAGCCGGAGCAGCGCGAGACCATCATGGCCATCATCAACCCGCAAGTCGTGGTGGGTGGAGAGCTGTCATCCGCCAAATTGCTGCGCGCCATCTACAGCGAGCGCCAGCTCGACGAAGTGATGACTGACTTCTGGTACAACCACTTTAACGTTTTCATCGGCAAAGGTCCTGACCGCTACATGATCACCGCTTACGAGCGTGACGTGATCCGTCCCCACGCGCTGGGCAAGTTCAAAGACGTCCTGGTGGCCACCGCCAAGAGCCCGGCCATGCTGTTCTACCTGGACAACTGGGAGAGCGTGGGCCCCGACTCCGATCTGGCCAAGTACGGCCCGCAAGGTCGCCGCCCGCAAATCCGCCGGGGACCGTTTGGCATTTATCGCATGCCTCCGCCGCGGCCGCAGCAGCAGAATAACCGTCCTCGCGGGCTCAACGAAAATTACGCGCGCGAGATCATGGAGCTGCACACTCTGGGCGTTGACGGCGGTTACACGCAGAAAGACGTCACGGAGCTGGCCAAGGTCCTCACCGGATGGAGCATTGACCAGCCGCAGCGCGGCGGCAGCTTCCGCTACAACGACCGTGCTCACGAGCCGGGGAAGAAACACGTTCTTGGACACACGATCGGCGATCACGGCGAAAGCGAAGGCATGGAAATGCTGGACATTCTGGCCCATCATCCTTCCACCGCGCGGTTCATCTGCAAGAAATTGGCCATGCGTTTTGTCTCGGACAATCCTCCCCAGAGCCTGATTGACAGCATGGCCCAAACGTTCCAGGACAAGGACGGCGACATCCGCGAAGTACTGCGCACCATGTTCCGCGCGCCCGAGTTCTGGGCCGCCGACGCTTATCGCGCCAAAATGAAAACGCCGTTTGAGTTTGTGGCGTCATCGGTGCGGGCTTCCGGCGTGGAAGTCCAGAACGCCATGCCTCTGGTCCAAAACCTCAATCGCATGGGCATGCCGCTCTACGCCATGCAGCCGCCCACCGGCTATTCCATGAAAGCCGAAACCTGGGTGAATTCCGCGGCGCTGCTGGCGCGCATGAACTTTGCCTTGCAGCTCGGGGTGGGTAGACTGCCCGGCACCACGCTGGATCAGCAGGTCCTGCTGCGCGGCGCCCAGCCGCAGGACGCCGGTTCCGCGCTCGCCGTGCTTGAGAACAACCTCTTGTCGGGCGACGTTTCGCCCCAGACCCACGCCGTGATCCAAAAGCAGTTGAACGATCCGCAGGTAGCGCAGCGCCGCCTGGATGATCCCGCCGGCCGTCCGCCCAACTTTGGCGCGATCGCCGGATTGATTATGGGCTCGCCGGAATTTCAGAGACGATGAGGAGTTTTGAAGGGGCACGGCTTTAGCCGTGCCGAAGAGGAAGAAGAGGGATCTGGGCTTCAGCCCCTGGCTTTTCGGAAAGGATACGTCAGGATCCCAGCGGCTAAAGCTGGCTTAAAAAGAACGTAGTGGAGTTACAAGGTATGGCAATCACTCGCAGAGTATTTCTCAAGAACGGCGCGCTGGCCGTGGTGGGCACCAGCATCATTCCCAGCTTCCTCACGCGCGCGGTTTATGCCGCGGAGACCGCTGCCGGCGGCGCCCAAGGCAAGCGCCTGGTGGTGCTGTTCCAGCGCGGCGCGGCCGACGGCCTGAACATCGTGGTGCCTTACGCCGAGTCGGCGTATTACAGCATGCGCCCGTCAATCGCCATTCCCCGCCAGAACGTGATTGACCTTGACGGCTTTTTCGGTCTGCATCCTTCCATGAGCGCGTTCAAGCCGCTTTGGGACCAGAAACATCTGGCCATGGTGCATGCTGCGGGCTCGCCCGACAACACACGCTCGCACTTTGACGCGCAGGATTACATGGAGTCGGGCACGCCGGGCTTGAAGTCCACCGAAGACGGCTGGCTGAACCGCGCCATCGGCGGCGTGAAAGAGGCGCAGCCGTCGCCGTTCCGCGCCGTGGCCATGGGCGGCGCACTGCCGCGTACCTTGGCCGGCTCCGTGCCGGCCGTGGCCATGAGCGATATTCGCGGCTTTGCAGTAGGTGGACGCGGTCCCGGGGCCAACGTGGCCAGCAACACGTTTGAAGCCATGTATGAGCAGTCAGTGGACACCGTCTTGCACGGGACCGGCAATGAAACGTTTGAAGCGGTGCGGATGTTGAAGTCCGCCGACCCGGAAAAATATGCGCCCGCCGCCGGCGCAGATTATCCCCGCGGACGTTTCGGCGACAGCCTTCGCCAGGTAGCGCAGCTCATCAAAGGCAACTTAGGCGTAGAGGTGGCTTTTGCCGACATCGGCGGCTGGGACCATCACGTGAACGAAGGCAGCGTGCAAGGGCAGATCGCCAATCTCACCCGCGAGTTCTCGCAAGCCATCGCTGCGTTTTGGATCGATCTCGGCGACCTTGGCGAAAACACTGTGATTGTGAGCATGTCAGAGTTCGGACGCACCGCGCGCGAGAACGGAAATCGCGGAACAGATCATGGCCACGCTAACGTGATGTTCGTGCTCGGCGGCCCGGTGAAAGGCGGTAAAGTCTATGGCCGCTGGCCGGGACTCGCAACCGAACATCTCTACGAAGGCCGTGACCTGGCCGTGACCACGGATTTCCGCCAGGTGCTGAGCGAAGCTGTCTATTCGCATCTGGGCAGCAAAGATCTACAGACTGTTTTCCCCGGATTCGAGAAAGGCGATCCTAAGCACTTCGTGAAGTACCTGGGCTAGGGTCATCCGTAGAGACGTGGCGATGCCACGTCTCCCGTTCAACCACATAACACGGCATGGGCACGAATTGGCGGAACGCGGGTTTGTTCAAGACCCAGAAAGGGAGACGTGGCGATGCCACGTCTCTACGTCCAAAGGCTCTGCCAGGACAATTAGCCGTGGAACGACTTGGCCAGATCGTTGTAGATCACCACCGCGAAAAACAGCAGCAGGAAAACAAAAGCTGCCTGGTAGACACGTTCTTTGATTTCAATCTTGATGTCTCGGCGCAGGATGCCTTCGATCACTAGCATCAGCATCAGGCCACCGTCGAGAATGGGGATAGGCAAAAGATTGAATATCGCCAAATTGAGGCTGATGAGTGCCATCAGACCCAGGAGTGGTAAGAAGCCCTGCTTGGCTGCTTCACCAGACATTTTTGTCATGCCAATCGGCCCGCTCATCGCCCGGATGGAAATCTTGCGCTCTATCATCTTCCCAACCAACTGGAAGATCAGCCGAGAACCGGTCCTGCATTCCTCGATCGAACGGCTGAAAGCCTTGCCAAAGGGCAGCTTGCCGACTTCCATGGCTTCTCCAAGAGTCGCACCGATGCGATACTTCTCCGTCGGATCTGAGCCGGCAGCTCGGAATTCCGGCGCCACCTTGACCGTGAACTGCTTTCCATCGCGCGAAAGGAGAATGTCAACGGGCGCGTTTTTCGTTGGCTGCAGCAGATCAGCCAAATCCAGATAAGAGCGCATACGGACGCCGTTGACCGACAGGATCTCATCACCCGCTTGAATACCGGCTCTCTCCGCCGGGCGTCCGGCTTCCACCGCAACGACTTCGTTGGGTCCCTCGGCGACGAGTCCGGCAAAGCCCACCTGCTCGGGGCCGGATGCCTTGGGAACCATCGTGGTCTTTACGATCTCGTTCCCTCGTTGCAGGGCAACGTCAACGCGTTGATTGGGATTCATCTTGATCTCGTAAACCATCTGTTCCCACGTCGGCTCTTGCATGTCATCAAGCTTGATGATCCGGTCGCCCGGACGAATGCCAGCTGCTTCGGCAGGCGAATTCTTGTCCACCCAGGCTACGGGCACCGCCTTCTTCTTCCAATAAACGGGATATTCGTAATGCACCATGTACAGTCCGGTGAGCACTGCAATGGCCAAAATGATGTTCGCCGTTGGCCCGGCAATCGCGATCAGGAACCGCTGCCAGCGCGGATGGCTGGTGAACTCGCCGGGATCACCCGTGTGCTCTTCCATGGGGTTCTCACCGGACATTTTGACGTAGCCGCCCAGCGGCAGCGCGCTGATGCGGTAGTCGGTGTCGCCGCGACGAAAGCCCCACAGGCGTTTGCCGAACCCCAGGCTGAAAACCTCCACTCGTACGCCAAAAAACTTTGCCACAGCGTAGTGGCCGAACTCGTGCACGAACACCAACACGCCCAGCACAAAGAGGAAGGAAGCCACATAAATCGGGCTGTTCTTGAGCAAATCGCCGAAACTTGGCAGAGCCAGCGAGAAGACAGTAGCGGGATTAACCAAAAAGCACATAGACACAAGTCTTTCTATTGTAAATCCAAACCCCTCCTGCAGGCCGGGAAACGGGCTGGCAGCGGTTCAGAACGGGTTACGCTTGTCTTAGTCCGGCATGACCACGCAGTGCTAACAAAAGCAGCAGAATAGCCGCCTATCGCGTGAGCTGGTGAGTCAGCTTCTGCCGGGCCAGTTGGCGCGCCTGCGCATCAACGGCCAGAACGTCTTCGATGGTCTGGGGATGGCGGTCTTCGGTCTCGGCCATGGTTTGCTCCACCACGCGAGCGATGTCGGTGAAGCCGATCTCTTGATTCAAGAATGCGGCCACGGCAATCTCGTCAGCGGCGTTCAACGCCACCGATTTCGCGCCGCCAGCGGCCGCGGCTTGGTAAGCCAAACGCAAGCAGGGAAACTTCACCAGATCCGGCGGACAGAAGTCGAGTCGTTTCAGGTCCAGCACGTTGAAACGCAAATCAGACGCAACGCGTTCGGGATAGGTCAGCGCGTAGAGGATGGGCAAGCGCATATCTGTCACGGAAAGCTGCGCCAGGATGCTGCCGTCGTTGAACTCGACCATGGAGTGAATGGTGGATTGCGGATGCACAATCACGCTTACGCGCTCCGGCGGCAGGTTGAACAGCCGGCAGGCTTCGATCACCTCGAAGCCCTTGTTCATCAGCGTGGCCGAGTCGATAGTGATGCGCCGGCCCATCTTCCACGTAGGATGGTTCAGCGCTTGCTCCACGGTGATGCGCTCGAACTCAGTTTTTGGAGTCGCGAGAAACGGCCCGCCGCTGGCGGTGAGCCACACGCGTTCCACTTCGTTCATGCGCCCGCCGCGCAGGCACTGGTGCACCGCGTTGTGTTCGCTGTCAATCGGCAGCAGCGGCTTGCCTTGCTTGCGCGCTTCGGCAGTAATCAGCTCGCCCGCCGTGACCAGACATTCTTTGTTGGCTAGCCCAACCTCTTTTCCCGCGCGCACCGCTTCGTACGTGGCTGTCAACCCGGCCACGCCGACAATCGCGCTCACTACGAAGTCCGCGTCGTGGTGCGTGGCCACGCGCACCGTGCCGGCCTGTCCGTACACGACTTCGATGTGCTCTAGCCCCTCGGCCTTCAGTTGCTTTGCGGCCTGCGCCGCATCTTTTTCCGAAGCCAGCGAAAGAACTTTTGGTTTCCAGCGCCGCGCTTGTTCGAGCGCAGCTTCGGTGTTCGCGCCCGCAGCCAGCGTAAGCAGTTCGAACCGCTCAGGATGGTTTTCGATCACGTTGAGCGTGCTGCGCCCAATGGACCCGGTCGAGCCGAGGATGGCTATGCGCTTCATGGGCGGATGATGGCTTTATACAGCAGCGGGCCAAAGAACCACAATACCGGCGCGGCGAAGATCGTCGCATCAATGCGATCGAGAATTCCGCCGTGCCCGGGGAGCAAAGTACCGGAGTCCTTTACACCTGCGCCCCGCTTAATCGCTGACTCAACCAGGTCGCCTAACTGGGCCGCAACGTTCACGCACAAACCAAAAACAGCCGCCATCCACCAGGGAGGCGCAAGGAATGGAGCATCCTCATGCATGACGCTCCGCGAAGGCAATGAATCCAATTTCACCAGAAGGTTACCAATGTAGTGTAGGTAGTGAAAAAGGACGACAGAGACAATCACCGCCCCGACCGTCGAAGCGATGGCGCCTTCCCAGGTTTTCTTGGGACTGATGTGCTCGGCAAGTTTATGCCTGCCGATCGCCCGTCCAACATAGTAGGCGAAAATATCACCGGACCAAACAACAAGCAGGAAGACAAACACTAACATGCGGCCAGCCTCATAGTGACCGGCCCAGGAGATCGCTCCGAGAGTCACGCCGATATACAGAAAGCCCATATAGGAAATTGCGGCTGTCGGTAAAGTCTGGCGCAAATCTCTGAAAGACAGTCCAAGCAGAAGCAGCAACAGAGGCAAGACCCGGTAACCGGTAAGGTCGGACGAAAAGGCCTGGAATCGGTTGCCGAAGTCGTGTACACCGAATGCTGAAAGGCGGTGCAGGCAATGCCCGAGGAAATAGATGCCAATCGCCACCTCTACCGCGTACCAGTGAAGGTAAATATTTTCCTGGTAGTGCTTGGCGATTCCAAAGTACTCATAGATAGCTATCAGAGCGATCAGACCGATGAATCCGCTGTAAAGCCAGTCGGGGGCTTTGAAGAGAATTC
>DATFXI010000155.1:0-16778 GCA_035316085.1 Candidatus Angelobacter sp. | reverse complement strand
TCGAATCCAAAGGGCGTCTGCCCAAAATCGCGCCCCAGCAATTCACCCCGCCGACAGTCGAGATCCGTACTGAGAAGTCCAAACTCATGATCGAGCCGACAGTAGTGGCGCCGCCCAATGTGAAACTGCCTGACAATCCGTCGATGCCGAACCTGGGCAACCCCATGTCGGCTAGAGTAGGTGGCCCGGCATCGAATGGGACCGGCTCTGGTGGCGGCATCGGCTCCGGAAAGGGTGGCGGCGTCGGCTCCGGCACCGGCCCCGGGCATGGTCCCGGACAGGGCGGCGGCTACGGTGGCGGCATCTACCAACTGGGCGATATCGGTGTGACTCCGCCCGTGGCAAAATTCACGCCGGAACCTGATTTCTCCGAAGAGGCTCGCAAGGCAAAGTATCAGGGAACGGTGACACTATCGGCGGTCATCGGGCCGGATGGGCGTCCGCGAAACCTGCGCGTGGTTCGCAGCCTGGGCATGGGCTTGGACGAAAAGGCTCTCGAGAAAGTGAAAACGTGGCTCTTCGAACCCGGCAAGAAAAACGGTCAGCCGGTAAGCGTCGCCATGACGCTGGAAGTGGACTTCCGGTTGTTCTGAGAGAAGTAGCCTCTTTCTGAAATCCCGAGCCCCTTGGGCTTGAGCCGGGGTGAGGGATCGCTACTGGTAGCCAAAATGTTTTCCCTTCAGCCTTCACATCTTTCGATTGAGCCACGTGACTTTCCTGGCTGAGTTCACGAGAGTATACGGATCCCTCACCCCCGCTTTGAAAGCCGGGGATTCGGGATTTCAGAAAATGCCGAAGGCTGAGTCTTGACCACTGAATGCTTGGCCGCCTCCAAACAACATTCCCCTGCAGGTATCGGACTGCCGTGAGGACAGGTGCGGGGATGGCCCAAGAACGAGCAGATGCTATCCGTTGCTTCGGGTGACAGAATGTGCTCGAACTTGCACGCCTGTTCCGCAACCTCTTTCTCGTCGTGCACGTGAAATGTTTCCGTGAACAGACGTTCCGCCAGACGATGGCGGCGGATCACGTCTTCCGCGCGCTTGCGGCCTTTCTCTGTGAACACGATCATGCGTTCGCCGTGGCCGGAGAATTCGGTAGGCGGCCGGAAAGCCACGTGGCAGCGGTTGAGCACTTGCTTATGAGTATGCGGATCAGGAGTGTGCGCGGGTAAGTCCACCAACCCCAGCGCCTGCATCCGCTCAAGAGCCAGGCCCATGGGCAGCGCGCCTTCCACTTCGACGCGGCCCAGCTCGGCGGGCTCGCCGTTTTCTGCCAACACCCACAACTCTTCCAGAACTTCGTCAAACTGCTCTTCGTCGGACATGGTGAAGGTCTCTTGCGAGGCGATCTTGCCGTGATGCAGTTCGAGCAGACGGTCGGCCAACCGGGCCACGACCGGATCATGCGTCACCATGATGATGGTGCGTCCTTGAGCGTGGAGCTCGCGCAGCTGCCTCAGGACGATCTCTTCGTTCACCGCGTCGAGGTTGCCGGTGGGCTCGTCGGCCAGAACGATGTGAGGGTCGTTGATCAGCGCGCGCGCGATACACACGCGCTGCTGTTCGCCGCCGGAAAGCTGCGAAGGCAGATGATCGGCGCGGTCAGCCAGGCCTACGCGGTCCAGGGCTTCCAAGGCCTCTTTCTTGTCCGTCATGCTGTGAAAGTATTGCGCCAGCATTACGTTTTCGAGCGCCGTGAGATAGGGGATGAGATGAAACTGCTGGAAGATGAAGCCGATCTTTTCCGCACGAAAACGGTTCAGCTCGGCCGGCGACATTTCCGAGACATCGCAACCGTGGATCCAGATTTCCCCGCTGGTAGGCTGGTCGAGACACCCGATCAGGTTCACCAGCGTGGACTTCCCCGAGCCGGAAGGCCCCATGATGGCCAGCCACTCGCCGGGCGCCACGGAGAGGGAGACATCGTCAAGCGCGCGTACCTCCAGATTGCTCTTGTACACGCGCGTGACGTTCTTCATCTCAATCGGCATTATTCCCCTCGTAGAATTCCGGCCGGCTGGATTCGCTGCAGTATGCGTAGCGGCGCGGTTGAAGCCAGCAGAGCCAGTATCGCGCTGCCCAGCAGCACCGGCAACAGGAGGCCCCCTTGTGGCAGGATGGCGGCGTCAAAATTCGCCTTGCCGATCCAGAAAGCGATTCCACTTCCAACCACAAATCCCGCTGCGGCGCCAGCCAGCGCCAGCAGAGCCGCTTCCGCAGCAAAAAGCAAGTTTACCGTCTTGTTGGACGCGCCCAGGGCCTTCATCACTGCGAAATCTTTGCGCCGCTCCAGGACCGAGCTGGTGAATGTGACCATCATGCACAGCAGAATCAGAGTCACGATCACTGTCGACGCCGCCAGAACTACGGCACGCGTCTTGTCCACTACGGCGGTTTGCGTTTGCGTGATCTGGCGGATGGGCCTGACTTCGAAACCGGGCAGGGAAGAGCGCAGCGCGTTGATCGCGGCTTCGATTTCCTGGGGACGGCCTTCCACGCGCACCAGCGCTGTGCTGGGTTCGATTCCGGTGAGCTCGGTGAATTGCTTCAGATCGAGATAAATGCGGCTGTCATCATCAGCGCCAGACGCGAAAACAATCTCCGGCTGGAGCGTGGTTTGGCGAGCGTTGTAGGAAACCGTGAAGGCCTCACCGTGACGAGCAAATGAGTCCGCAGTGCGCGAGCCGAGCAGCACTTGCGAGCCGGCGTGACCGGCGTCGCGTACAGACCAGGAAGAATTCAATTCGCGAAACGCCTTTATGTCGGTGCCGCCCAGCACTACACGCCCGCCGTTGGGGCCGGTGGCGATGGCGTACGCAACCGGAGCAATCAGATGTTTCGCTGCGAGCGTGGAATCCATCCGGGCCAGCTCGTCGCGGGTTAAGGCACCCGCCGGTTTGCTCACGACTACATTGGCGCCGAAACTGCGAAACTCCCGGCTGAGTTTGTTGTCCAGATCGGAATACACAGTGATTGCGGCCGTGGCGATGGTTGCCACCACGGCCACAGCGATGAGCGCGGTCAGCGCGCGGTCCTTGCGTACCCACGCGGCTTTGACCAGCAAGCGCAGGAAAAGTTGGCGGCGGCTCATGCGTCACCTCGCAGCACCACAGCGGGATCAAACTGCATGGCTTTGCGCACTGCCCCCGCGCTGCCGGCAAAAGTAATGGTGAGCGCGGCAAAAAGAATCAGCGCCAGCACGACGGGATGGACTTCGATCGACGACCCGAAAATATTGCTCCCAATGGTACGGGCCAGCGCCGCCCCAGCGAAAAAGCCGGTTACGCCTCCAGCCAGGGCCAGCAATCCTGCTTCGGTGAGAAATAGCGAGGCCACGGAAATGTTGGAGGCCCCCAGCGACTTCATCAATCCCACTTCCTGGCGGCGTTCCAGGATAGTAGCAGCCATCGCCGCCGAGACTGCGAGCACTGAAGCCAGCAATGCCGCCAGCGTGAGCAGCAGCATCAGCCCGGAGACGCGCGACAATACTTTGCCCTGGTTTTGTTCCACCTGGCGGACTTGCTCCACACGCACGTTGGGCAGAGCCTCGCTGATTTGAAAAGCGATGGAGTTGGCGTAGGGCGAGCAGTACCAGCGGTCGCGCTGGGCGGGAGTCATCTTGCTGGGATCGCGGCGGCCGAAGGCGTCCTCTGGCTTGGTCAACGCGCTGACGATCACGCGGCGCACAGCGTTGGGGCGTCTCAGAAGCTGTTGCACAATGTGCAGCGGAGCGACAATCGCCTGGTCTTCCCCTCCGCCGCTGTTGAGGATTCCGCTGATGCGGAGCTGCCTATCCGCTACCGTCACTAGATCCCCAATGTGCAAACCGGCGGAAGCAGCGAGCCCTCTTCCGGCGAGGACGCCGGGAGCGGCGTCAGACGAGCGCAAGGAAAACTCCAATCTGCAAGGCAATTCCCGAGGCACGTCCGCATCACACCTCCGCTCGCCAGCCGCCTGCGCATGATTGGGCCAATCTTCATAATCCTGTGGCCAGTCGCCTTCCACCTGCCACCAGCGGTTGACGCTGCGCACGCCGGTGGTGACAGTTTCCTTTCCATAGCGAACCGTCTGGTCAAAATAAGTGCCGATCAATTCCGCCTGGAAGTTCTTGCCATTCTTTGTGAAAGTCTTCTGCTCGCCCAGGAAGGGCGCGAAGCCCACAATGTTGTGTCCCCAGAAGATTCCTTTGAGCTTGGGCAGGTCAGACTCGGCGATGTAGGCGCCTTCACTGGCAGGCTTCAGATCAACCCCGCCCAGGTTGACGTCGAGGGTGTCTTCAATCGGCGTGATTACAAGGTTGGCGCCGGTGGAGCGGAGTTCCTGGCTGATTTTGTCGCCGATGCCGGCTGCTACGGCGATCATGGCTGTAGCAATGCTCATGCCCAACGCGATGGCCAGAAAGGCCACGCTCTTGCGCCGCTTCTGCCGCCGGAATGACTCGAACAATAGCCGGAAGAACATGTCAGTGCGAGAATTGCCCGGCCTGCGCTGCCAGGTCGGTGATGCTGATCACAATGGAGGCACCGTCAGCCGCGGCGGTTGAGCGCAGAGGAATCGGGTTGCAGCCCCCCGGCTGGCCTACGCTTTGCGGATTCACGGGGGCTGCGCAATTCTTGCAAATGACTCCTTGCGCGCCTTTATAAAAGCCCACGCCACCGCAGATCTGGCAGGCGTCAAAAATCGTGGCTACCTTGCCGTCGGGCTTTCGGTAGAGAAGAAAGCGCACCTTTTCGCCGTTTCTGGGGCCCCCCGCCATGGAAACGTTCGCGCTATAGCGTCGTAGCTCTCCTTCAGACAGGTCGCGGACCGAGATGACCGCATGGCCGTCCTTGTCGAACACGACCTCCGTGGCCGGGGAGAGCGCTTCGGTGCTTCTGACGTATACAAACTCCGCTGTCACCATCAGGATAAAAATGAACGCAGTGGCACAGACCATCAACGACCAGAAACGTTCGCGGCGGGCGGTCCACTGCATCTTGCGCTCCTCTGCCTTCGATGTTGCAGGAGCGGCCTGGGGCCGGCGACGCGCATATTCCAGCAGGACCATCAGGACCACTAGCGCCAGCATGGTGACAGGGAAGAAGTAATCATTGCGTACGATGGGTCCGACCAACGCCATCTCCTGTTTGCTGGAGCGAATCACGCCAGTTTCGGAAAGCTCATGCAACCCGGTGATGACCAGCTGTGCTGCCACGAAGAGCAGGATGATCGTAGTCACGCGGAAGAAACGCCGCAGATCAATGCGTACGCTGCCTTTCACGAACATTACGCCGAACACCACGGCCAATGCCACGCCGAGAAGCGTTCCCAGAAAACTCCTCAGCTCGGTGGAGTTGAGTGATACACCTTGCAGAATCACTACAGTCTCCAGTCCTTCGCGGAAAACCATCAGAAAAACGAAAGAGAAAAGTCCCCAGCGCGAGCCGGCGCTAGCCAGCGCGCCAACCCTGCTTTCAATTTCGCCTTTGAGCTTGCGCGCGGTGCGCATCATGAAGACGATCATGCCAACAACCAGCACCGCGGCCGCCAGCATGATCCATCCTTCCAGTTGGTCCTGGGTGATGGGCAGAAAGGAGAGCGCGACCGCGCCAGCCACACTCGCCAGCAACGCGGTTACGAGAGCGGCATAGACGATGCGCCGCAGGTCAGCACGCCCGATTTTCTCCAGGTACACCAGGGTTATGCCGACAATCAGCGCGGCTTCAACCCCTTCCCGGAGTGTGACCACGAGGGCCTGAAACATAGGTCAATTATGAAAATGAATTTCAATTTCAATTTCAATTAGGATTGTATCGGTCCGGTTGGGTGCAGTCAACGAATTGAAAAAACTGCATTCAGCGCTCAGCCATCAGCATTCAGCCCGCGAGCAGCTTCCTCGCCATAAAAGTATCTGGGCGCGGACGCAGGTCAGGGGCTGAATGCTGAGTGCCGAATGCTGACTGCTAGTTGGCCGACGCGACATCCTTTGCTGCGGCGGCGGCTTCCAAGCAAATATTGACCGCGCCACACGTCACCATTGTCAGGTCGGCGCAAGAGATGGCCGCGCTACGATCCGTGTGGCAATCCCTGTGCGCTCCAGACCGCACCACGATCTTCCAGGACTTCCACTGGAACCTGCTGGCGCTTACCATGTTTGCCGGCAGGGAAGAGCCGTTCGTGGTGTGTGCCCGGACCTCGCACGGGCTCGCGATCGTGCCGACGGTGGTTCGGCGCAGGGACTCCACTCTCCGTTTGCTGGGCGAAGAACTGTTTGACTATCGTCAATTCCTGCACCAAGGGGATCAGGAAGCGCTGGCTGCTGCATTGGAGGTGCTGGCGCAGCGGAGGTTGCCGCTGGAGGTATGCGCCCTTCGCGACGGTGACTGCGCCAACGCCGGCCCACGCCTGCTGCCTTTCTCTGCTGCGCCCGGCATCCGGCGCCAAGACACTTCTTCGGAAAAGTTTGCGGCCGATCACGGGCGCCTGGCACGCAATCTACGCCGGATGGAGCGCCTGGGCTTTGCTCTTGGAAATTACGACGGCACGCACTCTGTGCTTCTCCGTTCCATCTACCACAAGAAAGCTGCGCAGGACCCGGCCAGCCTGTTCCGTGATTCCGCGCGTATCGAGTTCCTGGTTAACGCCGCGCTGTTTCATCCCTGGACGTTTGAGATCTTCACTCTGGAGAACGGGCCGCGCCTAGGCGCCGCGCTGGTTACGCTTCGTGACGGACTCACGCGCCGGTTTTACACGGGATGGTTCTCGCCTGAACTTCACAAACATTCTCCCGCACTCAGCCTGGTGTATGAAGTTACGCGCTTGTCTTTAGCGGGGGGCCTGAACTGCGATTACATGACCGGGGAGCAGCCCTACAAGCTGCGTCTGGCGACAAGCTCCGTGCCGCTGTATCGCCTGCATGCGACACCGGAAGACCTGCGCGGTTTTGCCGCGTCGGTGCTCCCAGAAATCCGGGAAGCGGCGTGAGTCGAGTTCAAAGGTTCTTCAAGTATTTTTTTGCGTCGTGCAGACAGGGAAAGAGTCGTTCTTCGTCTTGGAACGCTCGGGGATGCACGCAGCGGCGGCTGCCGCGAAGCTTGACGGGATGCCGCAGGTGCAACATCTCGTGATAGACAAGGTATTCGATCGCGTACCTGGGAACTGCCGGATGATCGAAGATCCGGCTGACCACGATGGTGTTGTGGGCAGGATCGTAATGCCCCAAGTTTTGTCGCGAATGATTTCTGCTCCAGGTCATCTGCGGGCGCGCCATCAGCCCGTGGAAAAAGCGGCGATTGAGATCGTCAAAAATCTCCTCGAGGTGGTAATGGTCGCCGCTGGGGCTGTGGACGTGTTTTCGCCCGCGCATCTGACGGATGAGGTGCGACTTGGCGGCCATGGCGCTGCTGCCCGTGAATTTGCGATAGCGGGCTGCGTACGCAGCGTCGATTCTTTCGCGGTAGAGCTTGGCGATCAGAATGTGCAGGATAGCGTACAACACGCCTTTGGGCGCGCCTTCCAGCAGGTCGGATAGACGGACCAGAATTCTTCCGCGGCGCAAGCGGATCGTGTTGTTGAGGTTGGTGAACGCGAAAAAGCGGACTTGGAACTCGGGCACGGGCGCGTGCGGACGCACCCCGCGGTAAGCCTCTTCAAAGATGCTTCTGAGTTTCGGAGTCATCGTTTGTTCAATGTCACAAGTGGAGGTCGGGCCCGGCGTAATCACTTTTTAGCCGGTTTCTCGTCAACGTCTTTATACTCCGAATACTCGCGGGCGATATCGGCGGCGGACTTGAGGGCGTCTTGCATGTCCTGGAGGGCGAAACGGAAGGCGGAAGAATCCTTACGCAATCCCGGATCGCTCTCAACCGCGGATTTCAGTCCTTTCAGTTTGCTGTCCCACTGATCACAGGCTGCGACCACGGCCTTCACACCTTTTTGGAAATCTTTGCGGTCGTCTTTACTAAGCTGACGGGCGACGTAGGTGTCGAGATTGTCGAGTATCTCATCGAGCAGCGCGGTAATGTCTTCGAGCAAATCATGGATCCTCTGGCCGCGGTCTGCGCTTACCTGAGACGCCGAGCGCAACTGCTCAACGCTGGCCCAGCGGGCGTCGGTGAATTTGATATAGAGCTTGAGGCGCGTTTGCGGCTCCAAAGCCGCATGGCGGATCTGGTCGGCCTCGGCTTCGGTCAAGGGATCGCGCTTGCGGGCTGAGGCCACCGCCACCAGGATTAGCAGCAGAACGACCAGGCGGGTTGCGGTCTTCATTTGCTCTCCTTCTTCGGGGGCGCAAACATGGCGTCAAGCAGATCCTGGCGGAACTGCTCCAGCTTCTTTTCCGCTGCGTCCAGCGCGGGACGGTCCTCGGCGGCCAGCGTTCGCTTCACATTTTCCAGATGGCGCTGCGTATTGCGCAAATGTATTTCCACTTCCTTGCGGTTGCTCTTGGCGCTCAAGGCGCCGTCGTGCGCCTTGCCGGCAAAGCCTAGAATCTCCTGCACCGTGGCATGTCCCTTCACTGATTCGCCCTGGCTGAATTGTTCATTGGCCGAATCCACCAGGGACTCCGCGATCTCCGCGTAGAGCTTGGCTTGCTGGCCGCCGCTGGATTTCGCAGCCTCGGCCTTCAACCGCTCCAGATCCCGCTGCTCGGCGCGAGCTCCGGCCACCAGGAGAAATACCAGACCGAATGCGACAAGGTTGCGCATAACAACTATTGCGGTGTGATCGCCTTGAGGCGATGGCGCGCCTGAAATTCCTGGTCGGGTGATCTCCCACCCGAGGCCGCCAGAAAGAGTCTATAGTTTTCGGCTGCCGGTTTAAAAGCGCCAAGATTGTCGTAAGAGGTGGCGCGCAACCAATAAGTACCGGCAGTCTCCGGCTGCAACTTGGCGCGAGCATCGAGGGCGCGGATCGAGAGCTCGTAGTGTTTGTTCTGCTGGGCCGCGTAAGCCAGATCGAAATAGGCTTCCGTCAGGTCCGGCTTCAACTGAACGGCGCGTAGCAGCTCAGCCTCAGCATCGGCGTACTTGAGAAGATGTAACCAAGACAGACCGAGCCGCAAGTGCAAGCGAGCATCAGATGGATTCTGCTGCAGCAGTTGTTGCAAATACGGTATGGCCGCCTCGTATTTCTTATCATCGAGATAGAGGTCCGCGAGCTGCAGATTGATCCGGCCAGTGAGCGGCGTACTCAGGGGTTTCAGTAGAGCGACGGCTTCCTCGCCTTTTCCTTGGGCGATCAGCGTCTGGCCCAAAAGAACCACAGCCGAAGAGTCTTCGGGGTGCTGCTTGATGTACTGGCGCAACCACCTCTCGGCGTCGGCGTAGCGCTGGTGGCGGTTCAGCAGGTCGATTAAGGCCGCCATCCCGCCGGCGTCTCCGGCAAGCGCAGCTTTGGTGTAGTGGCGCTCGGCGCCGTCCAGGTCGCCGGAGCGCTCAAGAAGGCTGCCGGCGCGGACGCCCGGCCCGGCATCGCCGGGATTGATTTCAGCCACTTTGTCATAGGCTGCAGCAGCGCCCATGAGATCGGTCCCGCCGTCTTCGAGCGCCTTCGCCAGCGAAAGCCAGGCATTGCCCAGGGCCTTCCCGCCACCGGTACTCGGTTTCAGTTCGACGGTATGTTTGAGCACTGGAACTGCAGCCGCCGAGTTTCCGGACTTAGCAAGATCAATCCCCAGGTTCAGGTTGGCTTCAAACCAGTTTGGCGCCAATTCCACAGCTCTTCGGTACGAAGCAATAGCGTCGCTGGCTTTCGATTGATGGCTTTGCGCGAAACCGAGATCGAACCAGAACTGCGCGTTTTTGGCTTGCGATTCACTGAGAGCTTTCAGTTTCTCTTCCGCTTGGGCGTATTGGTGCGCTTCGAGGAGACCCTCGGCTTCCTGTAAAGGATCGCCCGCCGCTCGAGCCTGCGGGGCCGGCGCAGGAAAAGGCAGGCGCGACGGCGCAGAAGGCTTCTGGGCCGCAACCGGCAGCGCCAGCAAAGCGATTACGAGTGCCGCGAGGCTATGGTTCAGTCTCATCCCAACTTACCGTTTCCATTCCGTAGGATGCGCGCCAGCCACTTGCCCGTATAGGATTTCGCGCATTTTGCCACGGCCTCCGGCGGTCCGGTGACCACAACTTCGCCGCCGCGGTCGCCGCCTTCCGGTCCCAGGTCCACGATCCAATCCGCGGTTTTGACTACATCCATATTATGCTCGATCACCAACACCGAACCGCCAGCGTCAATCAGCTTACGGAAAGCGGCCAGCAGTTTGCTGACATCGTCGAAATGCAGGCCGGTGGTGGGTTCGTCGAAGATGTACAGTGTGCCTTTGCCGGCGCGCGCTCGCTTACGCCGCTCCTTTTCTTCCGGCGTCTCCAGCTCGGCGCGAAACCCGTGCGGGCGTCCCGCGGGAACCAGGTGCGCTGCCAGCTTCATACGCTGGGCTTCACCCCCGCTGAGCGTGGTGGCCGATTGTCCCAGCCGCAGGTAGCCGAGGCCGATTTCCTCCAGTACGCGCAACTTGTCGGTAATCTTGGGAACGCCAGAGAAAAACTGTAACGCCTCGCGCACCGTGAGGTGCAGCACCTCATGGATGTTCTTGCCTTTATAGCGCACCTCCAGCACGCCCGGTTTGTAACGCGTGCCCTTGCACTCTTCGCAAATGAGTTCCACGTCGGCCAGGAACTGCATTTCCACAGTGACCGTACCGTCGCCCTGACAGGTTTCGCAACGCCCGCCGGGAATGTTGAAGGAAAAATGCCCGGCGGTGTAACCGCGCTTTTGGGCGTCGGGGACGGAGGCGAAGACCTCCCGGATGGCGTCAAAGGCCTTGATGTAGGTCACTGGATTGGATCGTGGCGTACGCCCGATGGGTGATTGGTCCACCAGCACCACGTCCGCAACATACTCTCCGCCAGCCACGCGCTTGAATCCGTCCGCCGCCGGGCCGGGGCCGGCAGTAATGCCTTTTTCAGCGGCCAGCGCCTGGTAGAGAACGTTGTGCACCAAGGTTGATTTGCCCGATCCGGAAACTCCGGTCACTGCCACCAACATGCCCAGCGGGATTTCCACGCTCAGGTTCTTGAGGTTGTGGGCCCGCGCGCCATCCACGCGGATGGCAGGCGTCCCCGGCGTGCGGCGCGTTTGCGGAACTTGAATCCGCAGCTCGTGATTCAGGTAGCGTCCAGTGAGGGAAGTGCCAAGCTTCTTGAGCTCCTCGTATTTTGCCGACGCCACAACCTTGCCGCCGTTTTCGCCCGCGCCGGGGCCCAGATCGAGAATGCGGTCTGCCGCGCGCATCACGTCAGGATCGTGTTCGACCACCAGGATCGTGTTGCCCAGGTCGCGCAGCTCATGCAGGATGCTGATCAGCCGCGCCGTATCACGGCTGTGCAGCCCGATCGAAGGTTCGTCCAGCACATACAACGCTCCCACCAGTCGCGAGCCCAGCGACGTGGCCAGCTGGATCCTCTGAGCTTCGCCGCCGGAAAGTGTGGATGCCAGGCGATCCAGCGTGAGGTATTCGAGACCAACGTCGTTCAAAAACTTCAGCCGCTCCTGCACCTGTTCCAGGATTTGCCCGGCAATCTCCGTCTCCTCGCGCGTGAGCTTCAGCCGGTTGAAGAAGTCGGCTGCTTTTTCCACGGTCATGGCGGTGGCTTCGCGGATGTTCTTACCTTCAAGTTTTACTTGAAGGGCATCGGAGCGCAGGCGGCCGCCGCCGCACTCCGGGCACCGGGCGTATCCGCGGTATCGGCTCAAGAACACGCGCACGTGCAACTTGTACTTCTTCCGCTCCAACCAGGCGAAGAAACCCTGGATACCGGGGAACTTGTCAGCACCTTCGATGACCAGCTGCTGTTGTTCAGACTCCAGATCGCGCCAGGCTACGTCAAGGGGAATGCCTTGTTCCTTGGCAAACTTGCGCAAGTCGGTTTGCAGGCTGCGATACTTCGGCTTGGTCCAGGGATCGATGGCGCCTTCGGCAAGGGATTTCGAAGAATCCGGAATCACCAGCCCCATGTCGAAATCGATGGTATTGCCGAATCCCTGGCAGCGCGGGCAGGCGCCGAAGGGATTGTTGAAGGAAAACAGCCGTGGTTCCGGCGTCTGATAAGTGATGCCGCAATTCTTGCACGCGAACCTGTTGGAGAAACGCAGTTCGCGGGCGTCACCCTCGCGCGGGGCTGTCTGAAATATGACCTCGCCGCCTTCACGGTACGCCTGCTCCACCGAGTCTACGATGCGTGAGCGCTGGTCGGGGGCCGCGACAATGCGGTCCACCAAAACGAACAGCGGTTGTGCAAAATCAACATCGAGCAGAGATTCCGGAGTCGAGAACTCGAAGTTTTGACCGTTCTGGAAAAGGCGGTTGAAACCCTTCTTGCGTAGATCGAACAAGCGCTCCTTCAGCGCGGCGCTGGCGGCATGAGCCTCCGCTTGCACTGCCTTTCTGCCGCGGACTTTTTTCTTTTCCGTAGATGGCGCTTTCTGCACAGGGAAGAGGACATTCAGTCGCGTGCCTTCGCCTAGTGTGAGAACTGTCTGAGCGATCTCGTCTACGGTGTCTTGCTTGACTTGCTGGCCGCACGTGCGGCAGTAAGTGCGGCCGACGCGCGCGTAGAGCAAACGCAGGTAGTCGTAGATCTCAGTGGCAGTGGCGACGGTGGAGCGCGGGTTGCGTGTGGAGTTTTTCTGGCGGATGGCAATCGCCGGCGAGATGCCGTCAATCAGATCCACGTCCGGCTTTTCGATCCGCTCCAGAAATTGCCGAGCGTAGGCGGAAAGCGACTCCACATAGCGCCGCTGGCCTTCGGCATAGATGGTGTCAAAGGCCAGAGAAGACTTTCCGGAGCCGGAGACGCCGGTGACCACCGTCATGGCGTTGTGCGGAACCTCAAAATCAATATTCTTGAGGTTGTGCACGCGGGCGCCGCGCACTACGATCTTTTCATGGGCCGATTCGGACATGAGGCAAGCGACCAGTACTTCGGGCAGCAGACGGACCAAGCGGGGCCAGACTGCATGCTTTCAGAGGAAAGGCCGAAACCTTCATTATAAGCTGAAACCCAATCGGTAGCTTTCAGCGGAACCGCAGCCGGCTCTGTTGCGTATCCTTGGTTGCCGCGTAGGAACAATATGGCCCTAGAGGTTCAAGAAAACCGTCCGTTTCTTTTTCCCGCCAGCGACACGCAGAACGTATCTCTCCCCTTGCGGGTTGATGGTCTGGTCAAGCGCTTCGGCCGAGTGACTGCAGTTGACGGCATTACGCTGGAACTGCGCAGTGGAGAATGCCTCGGGCTTCTGGGTCCTAATGGAGCAGGCAAAACCACGTTGATTCGCAGTATTGTCGGCCGCGTAATTCCCGATGCCGGCACCATCTCGGTTTTCGGCGCGCCCGCCAATTCCAAGGCAGCGCGCCAAGTTCTGGGATGGATTCCTCAGGAATTGGCACTCTATCCCAGGCTCACCTGCCGGGAGAATCTCGAAGCCTTTGGCCGCTATCACGGTGGCAGCGGTGCAGCGCTCGAGCAGGCCGTGAAGCGGTGCCTCGGCTGGGCAACTCTCAGCGACCGCTCCAATGACCTTGCCAAAAATCTCTCCGGGGGAATGAAGCGCCGGCTGAACATGGCGGCCGGACTCATTCACCAACCGAGACTTGTTTTGATGGATGAGCCTACCGTTGGGGTCGATCCGCAGTCGCGGAATCACATTTTCGAAATGATCGAAAACTTGCGTGACGAGGGCATGTCGATCATCTATACCACGCACTACATGGAGGAAGCCGAGCGCCTCTGTGACCGCATCGCAATTGTGGATCACGGCAAGATCATCGCCCATGGCACGCACGCGGAACTGGTGCAAGGCGTGTTCGGATCGCGCAGCCATGTGCTTGTGCGTTTTGCGAAAACCGATGAGCTCGTCGCCGCCTGGGTCACCCAACGAGGTGGCCACGTAATTAACGGTGGAACGCAATTCACGGTGGAACATCCGGCCGAGATTGGCGGGCTTCTCGAAGCAGCCGCCAAGGCCGGCTTCGAACTCCTCGACGTTTCGCTGCGCAGGCCGAACCTCGAATCCGTTTTCCTGCATTTGACGGGAAGGGAGTTGCGCGATTGATCTCCGCCATCGTTCGAACCGCTCTAGTCTCTCTGCGCCGGGACCGAGGCGCGCTGGCGCTAAGTTTCGTTCTGCCGGTAGTTTTCTTCAGCATTTTCGCCGTTATCTTCGGCGGACGCCGCGATAGCACGCCCAAGATCAGAGTGCTTGTGGTGGATGAAGACCACAGCCGCGCCTCCGAGCGGCTGGTGCAAGGTCTGAAGCAAGAGGGTTCGCTGGGGGTAAAGACGCGGCCGGATCCGGTAAAGGGTACTGAGCAGCCCGAATACACTGCCACGACTGCTGAGACCGCGGTAAAAGAGGGCGCCGCGCCGGTTGCCGTGATCGTCCCCCGCGGTTTCGGCGAGAACCCCATTGGGTTTGGTCCCGTGGATGCCAATCGTCCTGCGATCCAGCTTCTCAAAGATCGCAGCGATGTCATCGCGCCCCAAGT
Organism: Candidatus Angelobacter sp.; assembly: GCA_035316085.1. Classification (GTDB taxonomy): domain Bacteria; phylum Acidobacteriota; class Terriglobia; order Terriglobales; family Acidobacteriaceae; genus Angelobacter. The sequence continues at coordinate 2,255 of DATFXI010000155.1, read as the reverse complement.
TGTCACCGGACTGCTCCAGAAGGTTGCGATGACCGCCATGCCCGATGTAATGGCCAGCCAGGGATCGAAGTACCTCGATCAATTTGCCGGTCTCACGCGCGGGCAGCGCGACCGGCTGGATCAAGCTATCCGCGATCTGCGTGAGCAGTCAGAGCAAGGCACAGCCGCCTCCGGCTCCGGGGGAATTATCGCAATCACGGACCGCGCGGTCGTGGGTGAGAACAAGAAGAATCCCATGGTCTCGTTCTATGCTGCTGCGATTGGAGTGATGTTCTTGCTGTTTACGGCCAGCGGCGCAGCCGGGGCCTTGCTCGACGAAGCCGAGAGCGGCACGCTTGACCGCGTGCTCAGTTCGCACGTCACCATGACTACACTGATGCTGGGCAAGCTTACTTTTAACTCGTTGCTGGCGTTCTCGCAACTGGTGCTGATGTTCGTGTGGGGCTGGGCCGTGTTCAAGCTCGACTTCTGGACGCATATCCCGGGATTTGTTGTGATGGGAATTCCCACTGCGGTGGCGGTGGCAACATTCGGCATGTTGCTGGCAAGTCTCTGTCGCACCCGCGCGCAGCTGGGAGCGCTCTCTACGCTGGTCATTCTCATTATGTCTTCCATCGGGGGCAGCATGTTCCCACGTTTCCTCATGCCGGAAGCTATGCAGAAGGCAGGCTTGCTGACGATCAATGCCTGGGCCATCGACGGATTCACCAAAGTGTTCTGGCGCGACGAGCCTGTTTCTCACCTTTGGCCCCAGGTACTCGTCCTGGTGGGCATAGCCCTTGTGCTCTTTAGCATCGCCCGCCGAGTGGCGCGGCGGTGGGAATTCTTGTAACTTCCTCTTTTCGAAACATGGTTTTCGGGTACTATCTTCACAGTGGCCATCAGGGAAATTCAGGTTTCGGGTTATCGCTCAGTGCGCGACTTGCGGCTCAAGCTGCGCCAGATCAACGTGCTGACCGGTCCCAACGCTTCCGGCAAGAGCAATCTTTACAACTCTGTGTTCCTGCTAGCCAAAGCGGCGGCGGGCGGATTCGCGCAGGTGATCGCCGAAGAAGGCGGAATGCCCTCCGTGTTGTGGGCCGGCGCCCGCAAATCGCGATCACTGGGGTCGTCGCGGCTGGAGCCGGCGCGAATGCGCCTGGGCGTGAAGACGGAAGTGTTCAACTACGAACTGGTCTGTGGTCTTCCCAAACTGCAAGGCCCGATCCCGACCAGCCAGTTCCGCTCCGCGTTCGTCATGGACCCGGAAGTAAAGGAAGAGCACGTATGGATGAATTCCGGCGGCCTCAAGGTCACTTTCTTCAAGCGCAGCCCCAGCGGCGTGTGGATCCTGGACAGCACCGAGCGGCTCACCGACTATTCGGGCGAATTGATGCCGACCGAGTCCGTACTCTCGCAATTGCGGGAGCCGCATTTGTATCCCGAGCTCTCGGCGCTTCGCACGGAGATGAACCGCTGGCGCTTCTACCACCACTTCCGCACTGATCTGGAGAGCCCGCTGCGCCATCCCCAGGTTGGGGTGCGCACGCCGGTCCTGAGCCACGATGGCCGCGACCTGGCTGCGGCCCTCCAGACCATCAACGAGATCGGCATGAGTGAAGACCTGCACCAGGCCATTGACCAGGCCTTTCCCGGGGCGGAACTCGAGATCGAGCACGATAGCGACACCGGAATGTTTGCCGTGGAAATGCGCATGCCGGGATTGCATCGTCCCCTGCGCGCGCGTGAACTTTCCGACGGCACATTGCGCTACCTGTGTCTGCTGGCGGCGCTGCTCAGCCCGCATCCGCCCGCGCTTCTGGCGCTCAACGAGCCGGAAACCAGCCTGCATCCTGATCTGCTTGAGCCCCTGGCGCAACAAATGGCGCAAGCCGCCAAGAATTCTCAGCTTTGGGTGGTAACGCACTCAGAAAAGCTTGCCGAGCTGGTGGAGAAACATTCGGGCGAGTCGCCTATCCGCCTGCAACTCGAGAACGGGGAAACGCGCGTGGCCGGGCAGAAGCTGGTCGAGGCCGTGGACGTGGGAGAAGAAGCAGGGTGAATTCAAGTATTACTTTAAGTATTGCAGCATCTCTTTGAAGGCCGGCGACCCGGACTTGCCGAGCAGTTCGTAAATCATCATCTCGGTCGAAGAGATCACGCAGCCGGCTTCCCGCATCCGTTCCAGGCCCAGTTTCCAGTTCAACTCGGCGCGCGAACCTACGGCGTCCGCGGCCACGTGCACTCGCAGTCCCTGATTCAGCGCACCGAGCGCT
>DATFXI010000154.1:0-48400 GCA_035316085.1 Candidatus Angelobacter sp. | reverse complement strand
CTGCTTTGCAGCCGCCTCACCGCGTCAGATTCAGTGCGCCAGCTGAACAATAACGTTCACCTGGGTGAGACTGCTGGGGCTGTGCCCGATACTGATGTTGGTTGCATTGGCCACCTGGCTTCCCACCGCGTTGACAATGTTCAAAGCGTGAGCGCCCTCCTGGGCATGATCTTCGAGCTCCAACTCCATCTTGGTGCTGTTGTGGGCCGTGGAACCATCGAGGGCGATAGCATTGCCAAAAGCCCAATCACTTTCTTCTTCTTCCCGATTTTCGCTGCGGGCCCAATCAGCGCCCGGCTTGCAGTCGCAGGGGACGCCTTTTTGGACGATCACGTTGAGTTGCTTCACGCGGCCGCCTTCCCCGTCCTCTTTCTTATCGTCTTCCGTGCGGCCTGAGGCGGAAATGTTGGTGGCGTTGGCAACCAGGCTGTCAACGGCATTCACGATGTTTAGCGCGCTGGCACCCTTTTGGGCGCTGCCTTCGAGTTCAAGTTCGAATTCGCGGCTGTCTGTAGCTGTGGATTCGCCGTTGGCAATCGCCGAGCCGGCGCTGATTTTGTCGAGTTGCTTATCGGCCAGTGGCTTGCTCTTGCCGTAGGCAAGTCCTGAGACGAGAAGTAACGCAATGGGTAGGGCCAGTTTCTTCATTTCATGTCCTTTCGTGCTTTTGGTACTTGACGTCTGAGCGTCCGCTCCGTGCGAAACACTTCGAACGTCCGGGTAAAAGATTCTGCTGGCCGCGGGATGGTTGTGTGTTGCGGGAAAAATTCGATGAAATTTCTGATTTGTGTCTTGACGACACGTGGACGATATTTTTTTTCGCTCCGTACTCACGCTCACACGCGAAGTTGAGGCGCCGTGCGCGATTTGTCGCCGCGACTTCCCGCTGTGATGTGCTCTCTGCAAAAAACTTCACACGCGTGTCGAGGAAACTCTCCTCTTTGTGAAAGAGATTTCGCGAAGCTTGAAGCTAGGTTGGGATGACGCGGAAATTTCCTTCCGGACGCTCAGCGGCGAGACGAACGACGCGACGAGATTCGCGCGCGGGCCGGGTGGACTCGTAGTCAAGAAACTGGCGTAGCACACGCGTCGCGTCTTTATATCCCTGCACGATGATCGGGCCGATAATCTCGCCGTCAAAATCCAAAGCGAGCGCCGGCAGCGGCCGGCTGGGCGCGATGTTGAAGGATTTTACATAGCGGTAACTTTGCTTGCCGATTTCCAGCTCCAGTTGTTCCGGCTTTACGCCCAGATCAGCGGCGTAGGCGGAGCACAGGCGGTTGATGTTGTTGAGCATGGCAATGTCGGCGCGGAAGTTTTTGGAAATCAGAATGTCAACAGCGTGGACTCCCACGTCAAGAAAAGTCCTGATTTCACCCGATTCGTCGCCACCCTGAAGCGGCGCCAGCAGCACCAGGAAGAGAACGTCAGCGCCCAGGCGCAGCGCGGGCAGCATGGGCTGGTTGGTCATGATGCCGCCGTCGGTCCAGAGGCGGCCGTCCATGGGCACGGCTTCGTAGGCGAAGGTGTAGGAAGAAGATGCCACCGCCGCCTGCACCAAGTCAGGTGGCTGCTCCACTTCGCTGCGGACAAAATCAGCGTGGACGCCCGGATCGGCGGCGAGGACTTCAACCGGAACGTTGGAAAAGAAGCGGCCGATGCCGTGCTGGATGTCGGTAGCGGTCATGATCACGCGGATGGCAGAGTTACGCAGGCGGTCCTGGGGAATGCGCGCGCGCAGGAACTTGATGCGCTCGAAGTTGGGAAACAAGCCTGTGCGCAGCGGCATGCGCAGAAAACGATGGCTGAGTTTGCTCAGCGGCTCGCGCAGCAAGCGGTACAAACTCCACAGCAATAGCGCGGCCAAAGCCAGCGGGAGCGGCGCGCTGAACTCAACCTGTCCGCTTTCGCTCTCGGAGACATGCAGGTGGGTGAAGCCGAGGAACAGGATCAGAAATCCCAGCACCAGAAGGTTCCCGACAACGGAGATCCAGGCTTTTTTGCGGTCAATTTGCCACCGCCGGCGCCGCAAGCGGTCACGGACCACGTACACGATGTAAGAGAGTTTGTCGGCGAAAAACAAAATGCCAATTCCGGCCGCTGCCAGCGACAGCCAGGTGATCTTGGGGTTATGCGCATGGAGAAATATGCCGTGATCCTTCAGCCATCCCCAGATGAAATTGGCGATACCGGCCGACGCGGCCACCAGGCCGGCCAGCAGAAGGATGTAGCGAGACCAATCGATGCCCAGCGTGGCCGGGGTAAGTTCGATCCATGCCTGGACCAGCGAATCAGCTTTGCCAACCAGGCCTTCGGCATGCGCGGCGTAAGAAGCCGCGTTGATGCTGCCTACCGACGACGCGGTGATGATGTGCGTGGGAACTTCGGCATCCTGAAAAGCCATGAGCGCGCCGGCTTCGTAGGCGCCGCGGGCACCGCCCCCGGAAAGCACCACGCCGACGCGCGAGGAGAATTGTCGTGGTCGAGTTGCCAGATCGGTCTTGAACTGACGGCGCAGGCTGTCAAGTTCCGCCAGCGCCGCCGCGCTGCGGGCTTTCGGAGAAACGTTTGCCATCCCTTGGCCCAGAATAACCCAGGTGAAAGCAAATCCAAGCCCGCATGTTGGTAACCAAGGTTCGGGCCAGCCGCCAGTGTTTCACGTGAACTCATGTCACAGGAGGAGTACCGTTTTGCCAAATAACCCAAGAGATAAGGAGGATATTTCATGGTTGACGCCCTGGCTCGGACAGGCTTACCATCCGCACAGTCGGTACGTTCCCTGGAACATGCCTAAATCAGCGAAAAGCGCCGCGCGCAAGCCCGTTTCCAGCGAAGTCGTCATTCCCGACAAGCTTTACTTCCGCATCGGTGAAGTTGGGCGACTCTGCGGACTTCCCGGCTACGTTCTCCGGTTCTGGGAAACTGAGTTTCCTCAGCTCAAACCCTCCAAGAGCAGCACCGGGCAGCGCATGTACCGCAAGAGCGACGTGGAAAGCGTCCTGCGCATCAAGAAACTCCTGTATGACCAAGGATTTACCATCGCCGGCGCGCGCCAGCAACTGCGCGCGGAAGTCCGCCGCAAGCAGACCGCGCTGCCCTTCAGCGTGCCCGCCGCCAGCCGCGCCGAACTGCGCCAAGTCCGCCAAGGACTAAGGGAAATCCTGGGGATCCTAGGTGGGCGGGCATCCGGCCGGACCGCGACTTAAGATTTATTGAGCGGCCGGGAAAAGCCAGGCTGCATCCAAGAAAGTGGCTATAATAATGAGAATCACTCACATTTCGGGTGGCTTCTCGTCTGTTAGAAGGGACAAAGAGTTTCTGATGTCTAAAAAGCTGCAAGTTCTGCTTCTTACCAGCTCGATGTTGATCATTACTTTCGCTCTGATCGGCGGGCTGGGCGTTTACGCCGCTAGCAGTAGCGGCGACAGCTACAAACAGATGACGGTGTTCAGCGAAGTTATGCACCGCATCCGCACTGAGTACGTGGAGGAGCCGAACCTCAACTCGGTGACTAGCGGCGCTCTGCACGGTTTGCTGGAATCGCTGGACGCGGACTCGAGCTACCTAACCCCAGGAGAATACAAGACATTCAAAGCCACTAAAGCCGACGGCAAAGCCAACATCGGCGCGACTGTCTCCAAGCGGTTCGGCTATGCCGCGGTAGTGTCCGTGGTCCCGGGCGGGCCGGCAGACAAGGCCGGCATTTCCGCGGGCGACATTATTGAGTTTGTCGAGGGTCAGAGCACGCATGAGCTGTCGCTTGCCTCCGTGAAGGCCCGCATGATGGGCGAACCGGGATCGCGTGTGGATTTGGCCGTGATCCGCGCCCGCAAGATTGAACCGCAGAAGATTACCGTGATCCGCGAACTGGTTACCCTGCCTGCGGTGCAGGAACAAAACATGGCTGACGCTGTCGGCTATATCAAGGTCCAGGCGCTCAACAAGGGCAAAGCGCAAGAGATCGCGGGAAAAATTAAGTGGTTGCAGGCGCACGGCGCGAAAAAACTCGTGCTCGACCTCCGGAACAATTCCGAAGGCGATTCTGAAGAGGGTGTGGCCACCGCCAACCTTTTCCTGAACAAGGGCCTGATCGCGTATGTTCAGGGCCAAAAATATCAGAAGATCACTTACGAAGCCGATCCGGCCAAGAAGCTGACTGATCTGCCGTTGGTTGTGCTGGTGAATCGTGGAACCGCGGGAGCGGCGGAACTGGCAGCCGCGGCGATTCAGGATAACGGCCGCGGTGAGGTGGTCGGCGACAAGACTTTCGGAGAAGGTTCGGTGCAAAAGCTGATTGAAGTTCCCGATGGTTCCGCGCTGATTCTCTCGATCGCAAAGTACTACACGCCGAAAGGCAAGGCGATTCAGGAAAACGGAATCGTTCCGAACGTTTTGGTAGCGAATACGGATGAGCAGATCGTGTTGCCGGACGATGACGACGGCAATACTCCGGACGAGCCACAGAAAACGCAGCCGAAAGAAGACGATCAGCTGCGCCGGGCCATTGACGTATTGAAGAAATCGCAGAAGGGCTAACCCGCAGCGCGGGTTTTATCCTTCCCCGAAGCGCGAGCGCGCATCGGGGACCCCAAACCGAGCGCGTCCATCAGGACGCGCTCTTTCGTTTTAGTTCATGCAGGTTTCCGGAAGGGCGGCCGGAGGAAACATGCTATTCTGGCCCTGCTCGGTCCTCCTCCAATGAAGTTTCTCTACTCACATCTCCCGGCCTTTCATATCGCGGGCAGGAAGCTGGTCGGGCGCGTTGTCTTTGGTCTGCTATTGCTGGCTTCCGCGCTTGCGGGCACGCTGGTCGGGTTTTTAGTGGTTTACTCCACTGACATGCCGCAGATCGGCGAGCTGGAGCGTTACCGTCCCAGCACGGTCACCGAACTCTATGACAGCCAGGGACACGTGATCGGATCGTTTGCGCTCGAGCGCCGCGTGCTGGTCGCGTATGATGATTTTCCCCACGTCCTGCGCGACGCCGTTATTTCCACCGAAGACAAGAACTTTGAGAGCCACTGGGGCGTCAACTTCTGGCGCGTGCTTGGCGCCGGCTATCGCGATATCTCCTCCGGATCGCGGGCCCAGGGTGCTTCCACGCTGACCATGCAGCTTTCACGCAACTTGTTTCTTTCGCCGGAACGGCACTTTGGACGCAAAGTCCAGGAAACCTTGCTGGCGCTGCAGATCGAGCGGCACTTCACCAAACAACAGATTTTCACTTTGTACGCCAACCAGATCTTTCTAGGACATGGCGTCTACGGATTCGAAGCCGGCGCGCAATACTACTTCAACAAGCACGCGCGCGATCTGAAGCTGGAAGAAGCCGCGCTGCTGGCGGGGCTGCCGAAAGCGCCGGTCTCATACTCACCGGTCAACAACCCGGACCGCGCGTTGCGGCGGCGCAACCTGGTCATCAACAACATGCTGGAAGACGGCAAGATCACCGCCGAGGAGGCAGCCCGCGCCAAGGCGGCTCCGTTGCGCCTCAACATCCAGCAGGAAAACTCTCCTGCGCCATACTTCGTGGAAGAAGTGCGCCGCTATCTGGAAAAGAGGTACGGCTCAGATCAGGTACACGAAGGCGGTCTGCGCGTGTATACCACGCTCGATCTTGACCTGCAAAAAACCGCGACGCAAGCCGTATTGGACGGATTGGCGGCGTATGAACGCCGTCGCGGGTGGCAAAGCCGCCTGACCAACGTGGTAGCCGCAGGCGAGACGCTGAGCGCATATCGCGATCCTGACTGGGGGCAGCCGTTGGCGCCCGGCAGTTATGTTCACGCTCTGGTCCTGGACGTGGGACTGCAATTCGCCAAGATCAAGTTCGGGCGTTACACTGCCACACTCGGCCCTGCCGAGTTCGCCTGGACCGGACGTAAGCTCGCCAAAAACACATTGCTCGCCGGCGATATTGTTTACGTGAAAGTCTTGGGATTGAATCCGGACAATTCGGCTCGGGTATCACTCGAGCAGGATTCGGGAGCGCAAGGCGCGCTGCTGGCCATTGACAACGCCACGGGCGACGTCAAAGCCATGGTCGGCGGCCGCAACTACAGCCAGTCCAAGTTCAACCGCGCCACGCAGGCTCAGCGCCAAGTGGGCTCGACGTTCAAACCGTTCGTGTATACCGCTGCCATCGATCAGGGTGCGGAACCTGATGACCGAATCCTGGATGCGCCGGCGACTTTCAACAGCGCCGGGACCTCCTATACGCCGCACAATTACGACCACCGCTTTGCCGGCAATATTACGTTGCGGCGCGCGCTACAGGAATCACGCAATATTCCCGCGGTGAAGCTGGCGCAGAAGACCGGCATGCCAACCGTTGCTGAATATGCGCGGCGCTTCGGTATCACGTCAACTATTCCCCCGTTTCTTCCTGCCGCCCTCGGCGCCGCTGACTTGACGCTGTACGAGCAGACGTCGGCTTTCACTGTTTTTCCTGACGACGGCATCCACATTGAACCACGGCTCATTCGCAAGGTCACCGACTACGAAGGACGCATTCTCGAAGAAGATGTCGCCGACGCGCGGGACGTTGTCAGTGTCCGCACGGCCCGCACCATGGTCTCTCTGCTGCAGGGCGTCGTGCAACACGGCACCGCAGCCGCGGCGAAAAAACTGAACCATCCTCTGGCCGGAAAGACCGGCACCACCAACGATTACACCGATGCCTGGTTCCTCGGGTTTTCGCCCAGCATCACCTGCGGCGTCTGGGTGGGTTTCGACGAGAAAAAGCCTCTGGGCAACGATGAGACCGGCGGACGGACCGCGCTGCCCATCTGGATGGACTTCATGCGGGTGGCTATCGCTGATCCTGTGCGACGCAGTGAAGCATTCCGGCCACAAGTGAACACGCCGCCTCCGCTTGTCGCGCGAAAGAGAATGACATTGTCGCTTTCCGGCGCTGCCGTTCGCGGGGAGGTGCGCTGAAATGCTGCTCAAGCTGGCGCGCTATTTCCTTCTCGGTCTGGTCCTGTTGCTCGTCTTTTTGGCTTCGGGGCTTCTGGCGATGCGTTTCGCCATCCACGGACAGGAAGTTCGTGTACCCCGCCTCGCGGGGCTGACCACGATGGAAGCCGAACGAATGGCCAACGCGCAGGGACTGGTGCTTTTTGTCGAGACGCGCTTCTACTCGCCGACCGTGGCCAAGGGACGAATTGCTGCCCAGGCGCCGGCTGCGGACACGCGCGTGCGCCGGGGATGGAAAGTCATGGTTGCGGAAAGCCTGGGGCCGCAGCGCTCCGCTGTCCCAAGTTTGCTGGGACAAAGCCGGCAAGCAGCGGACATCAACATCAGCCGCCACGGCTTGGAAACTGATTCTTGGGCGATTATGCATATTTCGGGCGCGCCGTCGGGTACGGTGGTGGCACAAAATCCGGCTCCGGGGTCGATTGACCCCGCTTCATCCAGGATTTCACTGGTCGTTTCTGCAACCGATAACGCTCCGCGTTTCGTGATGCCTAATTTCACGGGCAAGACACTAGCTGAAGCTGAGGATGCTCTCGAAAAAGCGGGGCTCGTGGTAGGAAGAGTTCCGGAGGCGCCTTCAGCCGAGGGCGCAGAAGTCGCTGCTCCCAGCTCACGCCTCATAGTCGGCCAGCGCCCCCAAGCAGGACGCAAAGTAACGGCGGGCACCGCGGTTGATTTCAACGTCAGATGATTCGCGGCGCGATGTCAGTCCAACCGCTCGCCTGGCGCAGGACGATACCCGCTCACGAACTCGCGCGCAGAGATTTTTCTCTTGCCTTCCGGTTGGACTTCCAGCAGCTCAAGCTTGGTCCCGCCGCCGCAGCCGGCCAAGAGCTTGTCACCGTCCCATTTGAGTTCGCCCGGAGCCAGCGTGGCAGTGCCTGGTAACTCTTGACGAGCAGCGACGACTTTCAAGCTCTTTCCCCGAAACTTGGCAGTTGCACCGGGCCACGGCTGGAATCCGCGCAGCCGGTTATAGATCTCAGTCGCGGGGTGCTTGAAGTCAATTTTACCATCCTCTTTCTTCAGGATCGGCGCAAGCGTCGCGCGCGAATGATCTTGTGCTTTCGGCCGCACCGTGCCCCGCTCCAAGCCGCGCAGCGTCTTTAACAGGAGATCAGCGCCGAGCTCGGCCAGGCGGGGCGTCAGCGTGATGGCCGTGTCTTCGGCATCTATCGGAATGTAGTCTTGCAACAGGATGTCGCCGGTGTCCAGGCCTTCGTTGAGAAGCATGGTAGTCACGCCGGTCACTTTTTCACCGTTGGCGATGGCCCATTGCACCGGCGCGGCTCCCCTGTATCTTGGCAGCAGCGAGGCATGAACGTTGATGTTGCCGCGCGGCGGTAGCGCCAGCATCCACGGCGGAATGAGGCGTCCGTAGCCAACAACGACGATGGCAACAGGATGCAACTGCTCAAGTTTGTGCTTGAAATCCTCGTTGGTCTTGATCTTTTCCGGCTGGACTACTGGTAGACCCAACTTTGCCGCTGCTTGTTTCACCGGAGGCGGGGCCAGGACCATGCCGCGGCCCTGCGGGCGGTCAGGCTGCGTCACCACGAGTTGAATGTCGAATCCACCGGCCGCCAGCCGCTCCAGTGAGGGCACGGCGAACTGCGGAGTGCCGCAAAAAACCAGCTTCATTTCCACTCGCCGGCGCGCATGAGCTTCTTGATTTTGCGTTTCATCATATCGCGCTTGAGCGCGCTAATGTGGCTGATATAGAGCTTCCCTTGCAGGTGCTCTGTTTCGTGCAGCAGCGCGCGTGCCAGCAGGCCTTCGCCCGTGGTCTCAAACCACTTGCCTGACAGGTCCTGGGCCCGGACCGTGACCACGTTGGCGCGGCTAACCGTCTCGCGAAAATCGGGCAGGCTGAGGCAGCCCTCGCTGCTAGTCTGCTTGCCCTGCTTCTTGACGATCTCCGGGTTTACCAGCACCAGCTTTGCGCCCGGATCTTCTTTGAAGGTGATATCGATGACAGCGATGCGTTTCCCGATACCGATCTGCGGAGCGGCCAGCCCCACGCCATGCGCCGCATACATGGACTCGAACATGTCTTCCGCCAGCCTCTGCAAGGCTTCGTCAAACGCGGTGATGGTTTGGGCGGGCGTCTCCAGCACAGGGTCGCCATATTTCACGATGGGGTAGATCATTGGATGAGCGAGGTCCTCAGTCAAAACTTCCGCAGCTGTTGCTTGTAGCCTTCAAAATTACGCAGGGTCTCCGCGAGCGAATCGCCGCCAAATTTTTCAAGAGCACAGCGGGCCAGCGTGAGCGCCACCATGGCTTCCGCCGCCATACCAGCGGCCGGGACCACGCAGACGTCAGAGCGTTCGTAGGCGGCCTTGACCGGCTCGCGCGTCGAAAAGTCCACCGAGCCAAGCGGGCGGCGCAGAGTAGAGATCGGCTTCAAATAACCGCGGACCAGGATGTCTTGCCCGTTGGACACGCCGCCCTCAATGCCGCCGGCGTGATTGGAGGCGCGGGTAAAGCCGGTGAAGCCTTGGCCGCCGCGAGCGTAGCCGATCTCATCGTGCACGGTGGAACCGAAAGAGAATGCCGACTCCACGCCGCTGCCGATCTCCACAGCCTTTACCGCCTGCAACGACATCACGGCCATGGCAAGTAGGCCGTCGAGCCGCTCGTCCCATTGCGCGTAGGTGCCGAGGCCAGGCGGTACATGGTGCGCAACGACTTCAAACACGCCGCCCAGAGAGTCTCCAGTGCGCAAGGCTTGATCCACTTCAGCCTTCATCCGCGCTTCGGTCTCCGGATCCGCGCAGTTCAGGAGGACTTCATTCTTGGCATACAGAGCTTGCAGTTTCTCCCAGGGAACTTCGCCGGCGAGCGCAGCTTTGCCGACGGCGATCACGTGACTAAGCACTTCGATGCCAAGCTCACGCAAAAAAAGTTTGGCAATGGCGCCAACGGCGACGCGGGCCGCCGACTCGCGCGCCGAAGCGCGTTCCAGTACGTAGCGCGCTTCAGGAAAGTTGTATTTAAGAGCACCGGCCAAATCGGCATGCCCGGGACGCGGCGAAGCGACCTTTTTATGCAGTGCGGGATCGCCCTCGCCGACCGGTAGTGATTCCTGCCAGTTCTTCCAATCTTTGTTCTCGAGCAGCACGGCGATGGGCGACCCGATGGTCGCGCCGTGACGCACACCGGAGACGATGTGGGCGGCATCCGTCTCGATCTTCATGCGCCCACCCCGGCCGAAGCCCTGCTGCCGCCGCCATAGTTCGCGGTCAATGAAGCTCTGGTCAACCCTCAATCCCACCGGCATTCCCGAGAGGAAAGCCACCAGGGTCTCCCCATGTGATTCTCCGGCAGTAAAGTAGCGCAGCATGAATGTGAGATCCTTGGCACTCGGGCCGCGGTAGCGTCCCATGACAACGGTGGCAGTACAGTTTGTTCGCAAGGTTCATCGCTTGCGCGATGAACGTCTGCACTTCGCTTCGCTCACCCAGGACTAAAGTCCTGGGCTGGGCCCGCCCGCCGCAGCGGGCAAGCGAATCGCTAGACGCTGATACTGCTAGTGGGTCAGTTTGTCAAACTGACCCGCTACCTGACAAACCATTGATTGTAGCCGATGCAACCGCTAAAAAGAGCCGCCGCAGGAGCCGCACAACGAGTTGACAGAGGCCGGCAGCCGCTGGAGAATGGAACGGCCTTGCCTCTTCCGGAAAAAGCGCGCGTTTGCCCGCACTGTTCCCACTCACTGGCGACGACTGAGAGTCAAGTGTGCTCCGCTTGTGGGGGGTCCCTGCTTCCTGCAGCCCGGAAGCAACCAGGATTTGCTGTCCGCTGGGGTGTGCCGGCAGCAGTTGGCGCTTTGTTGATAGCGGCCTGCATTTTTTTTGACCTCACCATGAATCCCCATAGCGTATTCAGAAAGATCTTCCAGAGATCCGAGCCGGTGTACCAGTGGGTGCAGTCTGAAGACAGGACGTTCTCCCTTCTCCCCGGAGAAAGCAAAGCCTGGGGACCGGTTGAGCCGCAGCAAGGAGAGGTTCATTACAACATCAGCTCCTATCTTCCGATTGATACGGCAGTGATTGACGAGACGCAGTGGGGAGAAGACATGGACGCATGGAGCGCGACGAAGATATCGTCAGTGTGCTACGAGCGCAAGATTGTGAAGTCGGCCAAAGTCTGCCCGGTGAAAACCGCGAAGCAACAGCTCATCTTCATCCGCGACATTCGCCCCAAGCAGTTTGCCCTGGGTGGATTCACCGGCTCGGTCAACCCCAAGACGCTGCAAGACCAGAACAGCGTAACGGTTACGACCTTCGCCTTGAAGTGCATGGAGCACTGCAAGTAAACACCTTTCCCGGACGCAAATTCTGTTCGCAGGGCCCTTCGGTCTGAGTAATCGTTTCGTCTATTCTTCGCGTTTTTATCCCGCTTAGATTGACCCAGTTCAAGGTAAAATGCCGCCCTCATCCCCCAACGGAATCATTGAACCCGGGCCACTGACGGCGTGACGAACATATTTAGGGCATGCACTCGTCAAGAAGCGCCAAGTAACCAGTCGGGCCAGCACGACGCGAAAGGACTGGAGCAGGGACGCGTGGGAAGGAGAAGCGGGATTGAACAGAACAAATCGAAGTGTCTTTCTTGCCGTGCTTGCCTTGGTGACCGCGGCATGTTGGTGCCGCGCATCGGCTCAGACCATAACCTCGATCAATCCGTCGACGGTTGTCGCGGGCAGTCCTAGCTTTTCCTTGACGGTGTTTGGCAGCGGTTTCGATCCGGCGACGTCAGTGGTCCGCGTCAACGGTCAGAACCGTCAGACGGTGTTTGTAAGTCCTTTGCAGTTGACAGCCGCGATTCTTGCCTCGGACGTCGCCAAGCCCGGGATCGACCAAATCACCGTGTCGAATGGCCTGAGCGTCTCCAATCCAGCCAATTTGACGGTGGTCACGGCTAGACCTCCCGTTCTCACGCGGGTTGCACTGGGATTCGTGTCACAAGGAGCCGAGCGGGTGGAGCTGACGCTCCTTGGCTCTAACTTCGTTCCGGGCGCTACGGTCGTCATCTCAGATGGCACCAGGGCGAATGCAAGCAGCGATATCTCGATCCTGAATGTTTCGGTCCTGAGCAGCACCGTGATGACTGCGCTGATCAACGTGGGACCAGCGGCACGGATTGGCTTGCGCAATGTGGACGTTGTGAACCCAAATGGGCAAACCACAGCCACTCCCCCGGCCACCACGCAACCGCTGCGGGTCCAGTCGTCGAATTCTTTGGGCGCGCCGCTCTCGATTCTGACGCTGGCCGTGACGCATCCGCGCGATGGCACCGTACTCATGCAGGGCCAGGAGCTGAGCGCCGAAGCCATACTGGGCGGAAGCGGCACGGGTACAGCCATTGGCCAGTGGCTATGGGACGGCAACGTGGTCGAGCAGTTCACTGCCTCGGTCATCGGCGGGCAAAGCGTGGCTGTCCAGACGCGGCAATCGCTGCCGACGTGGTTTCTCGGTATCCATACCCTTCAGCTACGCATGGTCCAGCCAAATCAAGTTGCCAGCAGGACCATTACGCTGGTGATCAATCCTGGGGACTGGAACCTGGAGGCGCTGTTGGGGCCAGCCTACGGCGCAGCGTTTTCACCCGACCATCCGCCGCTGTTGCGCTGGAAGGTGGTGCCGGGCGCAGCCAAATATCAAGTCGGATTTTCGGCGCGTCCGTATTTTTCGAGCATTGAAAAGTGGTACGACGCAAGCGACAACCGCTGGCAAGTGCCCGATGATGTTTGGCGGGAGCAGCCGGACGGTGAACTTTTCTGGACAGTGCGCACCATCGAGGCTTCCGGGTTGGCCCGCAAAGCTTTGCCGATGCGCAGCATCTTTCGCATTGCTGCGGGTAGTTTGACCTCCGCCCGCCCTGAACCGGCAAGGACTGCCGCCGGCAACACGCTGCTGGAATGGAAGCCTTTGACCCAACGCGCCTTTTACCGGATTACGGTCAGCGCCGATCGTGAAGCTACAAGGATCATTCGCCGTTATCTCTCTTCGCAGCCTCAGATTGACTTGCGCGCTGTGGATGACCGGCTGGAGCCGGGACGGAATTATTTCTGGCAGGTTGACGCGCTCTCGACTTCAGGCAAAGTGATCATGACCGGCCCGCCACAAAGTTTTGTTGCGCTTCCTAAACGCAAAGCTGTGTTGCGTGGCCCGGGCGGACAGGTTGTGGAACTGGCTTCGCTGGGAATGCCTGCAGGACTTCCACCCCGTCACGCGGAAACCGCGCGCGCCGGGGACCCCGGTCTGGGCATGTCGGCGCCGGACTTGCAGGCGCAAATCGTCAAACGCGTGCCCCAACCGGACAGCAGCGTAACGGAGTCTCAGCCACCGATTTCCATCGAATTTCAGGCAAAGATCAATCCCACCGATGTCAGCCTGTTGGTGGATGATCTCGATGTTACTTCCATGGCGCAGCTGACCGAAACTCAGCTCAGCTACACTCCAGCGCTGTCCTTAACCTCGGGCAGCCATAGCGTGAACCTGATTGTCGGCACGGAAGGAGCGAGCTGGAAATTCAACGTCACGGCCGCGGCCGCCGCCGCTTCTCGGCCCACCCCTGCGGAAACGAAAGGAACGGATGCGGAAGCCGCTCCCGCTCCAGCCACGGAGACTGCGGCTGCCGGCAGTGTTTCTCCGCCAGCGCCCAGCGAGACACCGGCCACGCCGCGCGCGTCCCTGGTCGAAGATGGGCAGTTCAGTTCCAACACGCAATGGGGATCCGGCGGCCATCCTTCGCCGTCCAACGCAATCGCCCTAGGTCAGCACCTCGCCTTCGAAAACGGGCCGTGGCGCGCAGACGTGAACGGCAGCGGCCTGATTAACTCAGTCCTCGCTCCAGAGAGCCTCCGCACCAGCCACAACCTTGCGAACAACTATGTCTCGCAGCTTAACTATCAAGGGAAGGGCTGGGATGCCGGTCTGCGCGTGGGTATTCTTATTTCATCCCTGTTCTCTGGAGCGCAGTTTGTCACGGTGGCTACGCCGCGGCAAGCGGTGGAATTTGTGCTTAACACCAAGGCCGGCGCGTTCGGATACTTCACCAACACCAGTGATGTCGCCCTGGGTGGCGGTTCTGGAATCACGTTCCATCAACGCGTTATGGGCGCCAGTTGGCTGGCACCGCTGCCCAAGAAATGGGCCGAATTCCGCTTCATGTGGTTGAGCGCGCGCGACGTCGGCTCGCCAACCACGGTTACCTTTGACACTCTTGGCCACCCCATCATCACGACAAATCCTCTCGCCCCACCCGAGAAGGGCAACATTTACGGCGGACTGCTGCTCCTGCATCTCACGCCGGCGTGGACCTGGACGTCAGAGTACGCTTGGGGCGATAACACTCTGACGATTCCGGGCGAGGTATCCAGCGACGTGTTCGGACGCGCGTGGCGAACCGGCATCAGTGGCCAGGCCGGCAAGACGCTGGTCAACGTCGCCTATCGTGACGTGAGCCCGAACTTTGCGAACCCCGCCAACCCCGGCCTGACCCTGGCCAGCAAATCGGCGCTGCGCGGCGTAGATTCTACAGTCACGCAGACGACTCCCGCCGGGACCTTCGCCGCCGGCTACAGCTTTTTGATGAATAACTTGCATTCCTCCGAAGCTCCGGAGCTGCTGCTGCACAACCTGACGCAGTCCTGGACCAAGTCTTTCGGTGTAAAAACCAGCATGGTCGTTTCCGCCTCCGAATCGCTGACGCAGACGGGAGACGTTCCGGCAGCGCTGCGGGCGTTGCCGCCGGAGCTGCGCGGCCTGCAGGACCTTCGCAACATTTCCGGCAACGTTAGCGTAACGCGCCAGGTTGGCACGGTCGGCCTTTCCGTTACCGGCGTTCGCGCCTGGAACCGCAACAATCTTTTCCCCGCAGCCGACGTGATCACGTCAGCGGTCTCGCTCGGCAGTAATTGGATCAGCAAAGGCGTCTTCCAGCTCAATTCCTCCGTGAGCTTCAACTGGGTGGCGGCGGAAAAGTTTTCCATCGGCGAAAGCCGCAACATCGCGCTCTCACTTCAGCCGGCGCTGCTATGGGCCAAACGTGGCTTGCAAGTGGCTCCGCTGATCAGCGTGACCCAGGGCCGGACTCTGCTGGCCACCGGCACCCTGACCAACGACACGCTCACCGGCCAATACGGCGGACGGCTCGCCTGGACTTTGCCCGGCGTGCTCAAGTTCAACACTTTATCCGTGCAGGGAAGCTACAACCAGAACCGCAACAACATCGCTGGTTTCGACCTGCGCGGCACTCAATTGCTGGGCCTGTGGACCATGACATGGGGCCAGCGAAAGCAGATTTACTGACTATGAAAGAAGATACGTAAGATGCGACGCGTTTATCTTTCCGTCTGGCTGCTGGGCTTCTGTATGATCCCAGACGCAGCCGGCATAGCGCAGGCAAATGCTGCCGGCGCCAGCCCGTCGCTCACTGGCTTCAGTCCTGTTCAGGGCGCGCAGGGGACCTCGGTAAACATGACGTTGACCGGGACCGGCTTCGCTGGTGGTCCCTTACTCCTGCATTTCACTCCTTCGCAGGGACTCTCAGTTGGCAATGTGCACGCGGTCTCGGCTACGCAAATCTCCGCGCAAGTTCAAATCGATTCTAGTGCCAAGACTGGCGCCCGCCTGGTGGTGTTGGCTGTTGGCAATCGCCCCTTGCGGTCGAATGTTCCCTTTATGGTCACGGCGTCCACGCCGTGCGGAAAACCAGGCACGCCGCCTTGTTCCGACGCCGGAAAAACGACCGAGCCACCCGCGCGCCAAGTCCGCCCGCCCGACCCCATGCAGATTCTTCGCCTGGTCCCCAACCAGCTTCCCGCGGGGAGTGAAGGTGTGGAGGTTACGCTGGAGGGAAAGAACTTTGTTCCAGGAACGCTAGTGAACTTTGGCGGGTTGGCGGGAGGCGCGCCTGACGTCCTTGTAGTAGGCGTGCCGCGCTACGTCAACAGCACTGAAATGCGAGTGACAGTGAATGTGCTTCCCTTGGCGCTTCCCGGCGGACGCGACGTCCAGCTGCGCACGCCGAAGCAGGAAAGCGTAATCGGCAAAGGCATGCTGAATGTCCAGGAGCCGCCGCCGGAGAAGCCGCCTGCGCCTTCACCTTCGCCGAGCCCGAAGTGAGTCGGCGGCTGTTTGACACGAGAAATCAACGTTCCGTAAAATGAAGGTTGCTGCCCGACCCAGCTTGTCTGAAAATGTCGCGCAGCTTCTTTTTTGTTCCGTTTCGCGCGGAACGCCTACCCCATGGCGGTGTAGCTCAGGTGGTTAGAGCGACGGTCTCATAATCCGTAGGTCGTTGGTTCGAGTCCAACCGCCGCCACCAGTCAAAATCTTAGTCCCGCACAACCTCCGGCCTTGCGCCTTCGCGCAGCATATGGCTGGAATGCATGGTGCGGAAGCTCCGACGAATACTCCTCTATTGGTCGAATCGGCCGGGCCCGAACCCCCGCAAACCGTGGCAAGCATTCGCGGGCAAATTGGCATGCGGGTGTGTACGTGCGAAATCTGCCATCGACGTGCCTATGCTTCCGTCCACAGGGGTTAAGAGAATGGAGTGGATGTCGCCCGCATGGGGCCCGGTGTGCACAAATGCCATACCCGAGATTTGTCCGCGCTCATTGATATTGCTAGCATTGATTATGAAGAGGTTGGAATCCGCGGGAATTAGCGTGTTAAGGTCGGTCATCACGTGGTTCTGCCAAATAAAGCCGCCGGTCCAGTTGGGGGCGGAGTCAAAGGTGCTTCCCACCACTTGGCCCTTGCTGTTGATGCCGGTGGCTTGGGAGGCAGTCTCTCCCGGCAGAGTGCCGAGGACTGTGAGTGTGCCGTCCGGCTGCCAAAGAGCGGCGACGCGGGCTGTGCCGTCAGCTTTGCGGACTTGCCCAACAATTTGGCCCTGGTTGTTAATGGCGAAGCCGATATTGGAACGTGCAACTCCCAGGTCTTGAAGCGGGAAGGCAGTTCCGTTTTGCCACATTACGGCGTGCTTCGCTGCGATGCAGTTTCCCGAGTAGCCCACGGCCTGGCCTAGATCGTTGATCCCGAATGCGGTCCCGTCTGGATCGCTACCCACGGTAGGCAGAGGCTGGGCTTGGCCTTTTTCCCATAACACCGGCAATATAGTAGGGGTAGGCGGGCACGTGGGGTCAGTGTGAGCCGTTTCCGCATATCCTACGACTTCTCCGCGGTTATTGATGGCGCTGGCCTGCCCGTTATTGCCGCCCACTGTCGGGAGAGCGCTCATGTGGCCGTCTCGCCAAAGAAACGGAAGGCACGTAAGCTTTGTGCCGAAGCCGCAAATGTCTTCGCCGTTCGGATCTGGAACAGATGTCTCGGACATACCGACCGCTTCGCCGCGGTCGTTGATCCCGCCCCAGTTGGTCCAACTGTTGCCAGAGTCGGGGTTTCCAAGCGTGCCCAGGTCGATGTTGACTCCGTCGCGGTTTATCACCGCGCGGCCGCTGACAACGGTCGCGAAAAACGAGAGCGGATCGCTGATAGTTACGACCCCATCCATATTCTCCACCCAGCCGTGATTATTGAGTCCCATGGCCATGCTGAAGTTCTGATTGTTCAGAGTGCCCAAATCGGTAACTTTGTAGCTCGTTTGCGCGACCGCATCGCTGAAACAAAACAGAGCAATCGTCGTAACCCACGGTATCCAGAAATTCCGCAACTGTCTAAAAGTGTTCATGTCTCTTCTTTTCCTCCGGTAAAGTCGTGGTGCCGAGATGACTGGCGATTTACGCCAGATACCACGCGGCGCTCTAACAGTAAGTGTGCAATTGAGAGCAGAATTGGCTCACAACCTCACAAATTCCTGCTGAGCGACAACTGAGGAAGCATGTGGCGTTCCACTTTCACAACGAAGACGTGACACAACAGGCCCAACATTTCAGAGTTCGAGAACGAGTGGCGGGCGAACAACTTCCTGAGATGATCCCAACACGGCTGGAGCGACTGTTTCTCCAACTTTTCATACGCACACTGCGTGGGAGGTTATGAAATTCGAGAACGTCAGCAGACAAACGTCAGGCCGCTCAATTGTGATTGATTTTCAAGTGAATAACATACATACTAGTTGGTATGTTAAGTGGTCGAGATAAGAAACAGAGATTGCGTGATCCAGAGCGCACCCGGAAACGATTGCTGCAAGCGGGTTTTCGGGAGGTCTACAGATCGGGATTCCAGAGTGCTAGCATCGATACGATTCTGGCTGCCACCAATGTCACCAAGGGAGCGCTCTACTACCATTTCGACAGCAAGGAAGATCTCGGACATGCCATCGTCGAAGAGATCGTCGCAAAACTCCCCGAGGACAAGTGGTTGCGTCCTCTGCAGGGGGGCAGGAACCCTATCGATGCGTTAATCGGCATTGTCCAAGCGACATCAGTTCGGCCAGAAGATGTAAACGGCGGTTGTCCCCTCCTCAATTTGGCGCAGGAGATGTCTCCTCTGGACGAACAATTCCGCAAGCGGTTGGAGACCATCTTCCATGCCTGGCAAGGAGGAATTGCCACAGCTTTGCGGAGGGGACAGTCTCAGGGAACAGTCCGCCGCGATTTGGCTCCAGAAGAGACTGCCGGCTTTCTGATCGCGATGTACGAGGGCTACGTCATGTTGGCAAAGAATGCTCAAGATACGAAGGTGTGGAATGTGGGAATCAGAAATATCGTGGGATGGCTGAGGTCTCTTCGCGCACCTCGTCAATCGCGTAGAGGCGGGCGGCGTTTGACGTCGAAGGGGCGCGTTGTCAAGCAACGGCAGGGATTGCGACCCAGGAGGAACCAATGAACCGAAGTACATTGTTGGTAGTTGCAGCGTCTCTAAGTTTCGCTCTGGTCCTTGCGCTCATTGGAATGAAGCAAGGGCAAGCCCAGGCTCCTAAGAAAGCATATCCGAGCATGGCGCCACTCGACCAGTACCTCATGGCAGACCGAAATGCCGAGATTGCCTTGGCGCGAAGCGCGGCACCGGATGCCATATCGGGCGATGCAAAAATTCTGGTCCTCGGGCGTCACGGCTACGAAACTGCCGTCGACGGGAAGAACGGCTTTGTGTGTGTTGTGGAGCGGGGATGGATGTCCCCTTCCGATGCTCCGGAGTTTTGGAACCCGAAGATTCGGGGCCCAATCTGTTTCAATCCGCCAGCCGCGCGATCCGTTTTGCCGACCACTTACAAGAGAACCGAAATGGCTTTAGCAGGACGAACGAAAGCTGAGATCGTTGAGGGCAACAGGGTAACATTCGAAAAGGGTGAACTGCCGCCGCTCGAACCGGGCGGGATGAGTTACATGATGTCAAAGAGTGCTTATCTGACCGATGACGGTGGTCACAATCTGGCGCACTTGATGTTTTATGCGCCTCCACTGGAAGGCAAGGCATGGGGCGCCGACCTGCCTAAATCACCGGTCATGCTGATTCCACAATTCAAAGGCGCTCAACCAATCGACGTGTTCATCGTTCCCGTGGGCAGGTGGTCAGACGGGTCCGCTGCTCCGGTTATGTAGGATCATTTCGTTCAGAAGCAGTGCACTCGTCAATCTCACTTCAGGTAGCAGGAAGTCGAAAGGAGAGAGCAAGGGTTCCATCCATGAACGCCCGCCAGATGCAGGATCAGAAGGCCATTGCACGTGAGACGTCTGTTCAACAAGCTGCTCACGCTAATGCTAGCCCACGACTGGCGCCACGAATCGCGTTCAAGACAAAGGGTAGCATCTTATTCTTGGATGTAGCCGGGATTGTGGCAGTGCAAGCTGAGGGTAACTACATTTCCCTGAGACACCGAACAAATCCGTACTTGTTGCGGGAGTCCCTCTCGTCCATGGCGGAGAAGCTGAAACCTTACGGTTTTCTGCGCATCCACCGTTCGGTCATTGTGAATATTTCGGCGGTGGAAGAGATCCAACCTTTACCGACAGGAGAGTACAGGCTGCGTGTAAAAGGCGGGAAAGAATATTTGGTAAGCCGTACGTACAAAGATCACCTCAGAGATTTGGCTCAACTCTGGGTAGGCTTGGAGCACCTCTGTGGCTAACAGGCAGCAAGAGGTTTTACCTCGTTATTCCGTTGTAGGCGCGCGAGCACACTCTGGTGTCAGCGGAGAGATTCGAACTCTCAAAGACCTGTTTCTAAGACAGGCCGCTATTCCAAGCCACTCCAGCGCGCGAAAACTGCGCGCCGGCGGGGCCCCGGTCAATTCTCGCACGCCGGCAATCATTCGTCTGCCCTCATAATCCGTAGGTCGTTGGTTCGAGTCCAACCGCCGCCACCAGTCAAACAATCTGAAATTGGCGGCGAGGCCGACTTGCGCGCCGAGCCCGGGGTCCCCAACGCGCGGTTTTCGCGCGTTGGGGTGGGAGCCGCCTGTTACGGCCTTTCACTCATTACCGTAAAAAACCAGGCGGCCCACACAGGGCCGCCTTCCCCTACCTAGAGAGGACCTAACGGGGGCTCTGGCTGATTTTGAGGTGGTTCTTGACTCCCAAGCCGCCCGAATGAGCTTTGGCAATCTGCTCGGCCGCATCCTTAGCGTCTCGGCTGGGTACGGTGCCCGACAACTCAACATTTTTCTCAGTTACTTGAACGTTGATGTTGGCACCGGTAAGAGTCGGTTCCTTTTGCAGGGCGGCCTGAATCTCGTTCTGCACGTCCCCCTTGTTAACTGTAGACGTTCTGCTTTGATCAGGTGTGGGGAGCTGCTGCTGTGTTTGCGATGGCGGAGGCGGATACTGCTGTGGCTGCCTGTGCTGGGGCATGTTCTGCGCCGAAGCCAAGGCGCCGCTCAGCACCACCAACCATCCCACGTTATGAAGATGTCTTGTCATTTTCTTAACCTCCAATCGGAAGCTAGTCGTCCGCTGCATGATTGCGGATCCAACCGCATCACACATCGGCGCCCAAGATGGCGCGATTTAGAAAGCTTTCTCTTCTTATTACGATGACGGGGACAAGCAGGGGTTGGCTTCGGGGAAAAAGGCCCTGGTGCGGCGCTTTGATCTTTGCGACGCGCCGGGCGGTCGAGCATAGATTTTCGGCAATTCCGCAATACAAAATCACATAGCTGTCCCGAATTGGAATCTTTACAACGTGCAGAAAAGACGCCGGCTTTTTTGTGAACGAAAACAGCACACCGCTATGTCTCTTAAAGAAAGACGGAAGATTTGAGCCTTCTCATTTTCTTGTTGACGCTCTCTTTAGCGCCGTGCTAACACACTCGCGAGCCGGACCCCCGTTGTAGTTCGCCAGCTAACGCAGGTCGGCCCGATACATCCTTCGCGCTCCGGCGAAATGTTTTTCGGCGTGGCGATAGAAGAAAACGGATTTGTGTAGTAGCTGTAGCCTGCCTCCTGGGCAACTCCGCCCAGCACGGTAGCCAACCCAAGTTTGGCCGAGTCGATCCGACGGATTGAACGAAGCCCAATTACTCGGGTCCATCGAACCATCTCAACCATGCATTCAACTAGGACTGGGGAAGCATCTGTCGAGGTTAGCGGGGCGGACGGCGTCCGGAGACGCGGTTCCTTCCACTGGGAGTAGTCTGCTCATCGCGACGCGAAGACGGATGAACGAAGCGGCCTGAAGGTCGAGTTTACCCGCGGTGTGACGGTAAATCACCGCGGTGACGGCGACTCAGCCGCTGCAGGGAGGTTCCTTTGTCCGGTCTGAATTCTACCCGCCCTCTCGAAAAAACCAACGGAGTACAACGCTCCAGACCGAAGAAATCAGCCGCCAAGGTTCATGCTGGAGCAAGCTACGGCGGCAAAGAGCTGGCGCTCGCCCGAGCGAAGAGCAACGACTCTTACGAAACACACCAGGCCTTGACCGAGACGCAGGCGGCCATGGTCGAGGCCCAGGAAGAGCGTTTTCGCCAAATAGTCGAAAGAATACAGTCTGGGCCGTGCTGTACCATCCACGCCCTGGCGCTTGAGTTCAACTTAAGCAGTTCCCGCTTGCAGCATTTGTTCAAACAGCAGACCGGCGCTTGCCTGGGTCACGTTCTTACTGAGCGCAGACTGCAGCAAGCTACCTACCTGCTGGAGCACACCAATCTGCGCATCAAGGAAATTGCCTGTACCGTCGGCTACGAACACACATCCAGCTTTGACCGGGCGTTTGAGCGGCGGTTTGGGTACTCTCCCGTCCTCTACCGGCAAACCAAAATGCTGGCTAAGAACCGCATGAGCGAGTAGATGGCCGCGAGAATTAGGCTCGCGAAGTTTTCGATTTTGTGCTTTACACCGAGTGACGACTGAATCACAAATCGCCAATCACAAATCCGCGTGGCGCTGCGGTCGGCTCAGGGGATTTTCAACCAACTCAAATCGCCGACCTCCACGGAGCTCTGCCAGCAAGAAATGCTAACAAACAGCTATTTCAGCTAACGAGTTATCCTTGCTGAGCTGATTCTGATTTGCTTAAAGTAGCTGCTTGCCGACATCCATTGCGGCCAAGTGAAAGCCACCTCATCGACCGCGTCTCTTCGCCAAGAAACAATCGACGGGCTAAACGAGCTAGGTCAGCTCTCCGCAGTTAATGCGCAGAAAATGCTAACAAACAGCCGTTTTGGCTAAATGTTTGGCGTTGCCTGCGCGCCACGGAGTGCATAGAGTGCGCATTTCCATGTCACATGCCGGAATGTGACATTGAGAGCAGTACCAAATCGGTTCACCAGCGCCGGCGCCGTCATCTATCGCGAGGACGCTGTTCGGCAACTGCAAGAGGAGGCAGGACATGTACTATAACGTTTTCGGAGAAAAGGTTTCCAAGCGGCGTTTTGAAGAGATGTGCAGGGCCGCCGAGAACCGGCGCGAACTGATCGCCGCCGGGTTGACCAGCCGGCGCGACCTCTTCAAAATGGGGCTGTTGACTGCGGGCGGCATGCTGGTGGCCAAGAGCGGCCTGAGCGCCCGGGCCCAGAACTTT
Organism: Candidatus Angelobacter sp.; assembly: GCA_035316085.1. Taxonomy (GTDB): domain Bacteria; phylum Acidobacteriota; class Terriglobia; order Terriglobales; family Acidobacteriaceae; genus Angelobacter. The sequence goes on along the minus strand of DATFXI010000154.1, from coordinate 25,481 downwards.
CCGACGAATCAAGCTGCGAGCTCAGGCTCTAATACGAGCCCGGGAACAAACCAGAACTGCGTCCCCGGGAATCAGACAGCCAGTCCGCCCACCCGAGCATTTATCACACCCCTGCCAGTTATGCGGACCGCAACGACCGTACCGCTTTCGAGCTTGAGCCCGCAGCCCACGGACTGCCCAAATACCTCGAGTGGAGCAGACGGCACCGAAGTTCGCGCTGCCTGCCATCAGGCGCCGCAAAACTTCCCGAACCAGTTTCCGCACGCCAACGGGCTTTCGCGGTATTACAAATTCCGTCAGGTGCAGTTCGCCACCAGTCAGTCACCGGATCTGCCCTCGCAGACCATCTGGGGCTTCGATGATGGCAGTGGCGCTGGCCCAATCAGTCCTGGACCAACCTACAAGGCCAACTACGGCTCGCCGCAACTGACCCGTAACATCAATGCGCTGCCCTCGGTCAAGCAAAAGAACAATACCGGTTTCGGGCTGGCCTCGGTGACCACCCACCTGCACAACGGGCACACGCCGTCAGAGAGTGACGGCAATCCCTGCGACTTCTACACTGCGGGAAACTTCTGCGATCAGTATTATCCCGAGGTGAGGGCCGGATTCAGCACCACGCCCTTCGCGCCCACGGGCGACGTCAATGAATCGATGAGCACCCTGTGGTATCACGATCACCGGGTGGATTTCACTTCACAGAACACTTACAAAGGCCTGCTCGGGTTCCATTGCCTGTTCAGCGAGGTGGGAAGTGGCAGCGGTGATACCGGCGATGAAACCACCGGCTTCCATCTGCCCAGCTTCCCGCAGTTCGATATTCCGCTGGCCTTCGCCGACAAAATCTACGATCCCAAGAGCGGAGCCCTGGTGTTTGACCTGTTCAACCTGGATGGCATTTTGGGCGACAAGTTCCTGGTGAACGGCGTGATCCAACCCTTCCTCGAGGTTTCGCCGCGCCGCTACCGCTTCCGTCTCCTGGACACCGGGCCATCCCGCTTCTTCGAATTCTTCCTCACCGGTAACGTCGGCGGAACGGGTTCGCCCACGACCAACCCATTCTTCTTGATTGGGACGGATGGCAATCTTATTCCTAACCCGATTCAGGTGAACAGTGTCCGGATCGGCGTAGCCGAGCGAGTGGACGTGATCATTGACTTCACCAACTTTGCCGGCCAGACGCTCTACCTGGAGAATCGGCTGAACCAGATCAACGGCCAGGGGCCGGCGGCAGTGGATAGTCAGCTCGCTCCCGAGAACAGTTCCACCACCGAGTGCAGTAGCCCCACGGTCTCGGTTAACACTAACCAGCCCGCCATTAAGCCGGCCGGCGCTGGCAATCTGGTCTTGCAGTTTCGGGTAACCGGTCCCAGGGTTGCGGACAACAGCGTGAACCCGGCGACGAACCCGACATTCTTTGCCCTGCCCAACACTACCGAGCCGGCCCGGGTCGTCCGCACCTTCAAGTTCGACCGCCTGAACGGGCAGTGGTCGATCAACGGCCAGTTCATGGATTGCGGCACCTTCCGCTTCGCCGTGAAGCAGAACAGCGTGGAGCACTGGCTCTTGACCAACCTCACCGGTGACTGGACGCATCCCGTCCACATTCACCTGGAGGAGCATCAGATCATGAACCGCAATCGGTCCGCGCCAACCGTGGCCACGGACCTAGGGCGCAAAGACGTGACCCAGTTGCATCCCAACGAGCGCGTGGAGCTGTTCTTCCGCTTCCGCGACTGGCTGGGCAAGTACCCCATCCACTGCCATAACGTGGTGCATGAAGACCACGCCATGATGGGCCTGTGGCACGTGGTGCCGGCCGGTCAGGAAGACTCGGTGCTGGTGCCATAGAGAGGCAGAAAACTGCGCCCCGCGCATGAGAAATCCGCGGGGCGCGGAAGGGAGATTCGATCATGCCGGACGTTTCGCGACGAAAGTTCCTGAGCCTCTCGGCGGGCGCGCCTCTCGCGGCCAGCGCGCTCAGCACCACTGCCCTCGGCGGCCAGACCGGCAAGTTTGTTCCGGTCACGCAGGAGAGCGCACGCAGGCGCATCCAGGAACAGCATCTGCCCAATCTTCCTTTGGTCACCCATGAGGGCAAGCGGGTTTTGTTTTATGACGATCTGGTCAAGGACAAGGTCGTTACCCTCAACTTCTTTTTCGCCAACTGCGACGAAATCTGCCCCCTAGTGACCGCCAATCTGGCCAAGGTGCAGAAGTTGCTGGGCGACCAGGTAGGCCGGGATATCTACATGTACTCCTTCACGCTAAAGCCGGAAGAGGACAACGTGGAGGTGATCCGGAAGTACCGCAACAAGTTCGGCGCCGGGCCGGGATGGACGTTCCTGACAGCCAAGCCTGCCGACATCGAGAGGCTGCGCAGGGCGATCGGGTTCGTTTATCCGGATCCGGCCATTGACAAAGACAAAACCCAGCACATCGGCAACATTCGCTACGGCAATGAGCCGCTGATGTATTGGGCGGCTTGTCCGGGGATGGCCCATGCCAAATTTGTGGCGGAAACGCTGGAGTGGATGATTCATCCCGAGCAAAGCCGGGTGCAGGCGCCATGAACGGCCAGTTGTCAGACAGATTTTCATTCCGGGGATCGCGAGATTGCGGTCCCCAGGGAGGATAGAGTTGTGAAAAGCATATTGAAGAGCGTTTTCGTTTCCGTTTGTCTTCTGGCGATGGCGGCGCCTTTGTACGGGCAGGTTACCACCGCCGGCGCGGGCGGTGTAACCACCTTTGTGCATTTCAACCCGCCACCTTGCGATTTCAACGATGAATTCTACAAGGAGAACGGGGTTGACCCAGGCCAGTTGGTCGGTCGTTTCGGAAACGCCCGGCAATTTGGCTTGCCCTCGCTCGACCCCAACCAGCCAAACTGGGTGGCCGACAGCACCTGCGCCACCAACGATCCCACGCGCAGGAATATTCGCATCCTGGCCACCACGGGAGGCTTCAGGTTCGAAGACGGTTCCCCCACTGAGTTCATCTCCATCATCGCCTTCGTGACCAGCCAGAACGCCTTCTTGAGCAGCTTCACCAAGCAAGTGGGCGGCAGCACCATCTCGATCGTCAACGGCGCCAACCCGCGCGGCATCCATATGCAGGATATCGTGAGCAATTTCGAGGGTTATGCTGCAATCAAGCAGGTACAACCAGGTGGCCGGTTTGCCCTGAATCCCTGCGCAGCGGACATGCAGGCCCCCGGTATACCTACCAACCCCTGTTTCGACGTCAGTAGTGTCAACACTGTCTTTACGCCGAATCTCAGGCAGAACTGGAACTTCACTACGGGACGCAATGCGATTGACGGCAGTGACCACAACTGCCTCAATCCTGATCCCACCGTCTGCGGTGATGGCGTCAACGACGCCCCATTTGGCTACTTCTGCGATGATCTGCTGGGCATGTGGATCATCACCTATCACTGGTATATCGTGAATCCGCTGACGGAACCTTCCACTACAGCCTGTGGCCAGGCATTCGCGGCATTGGCAAAGGCTAATGGCACCAGTCTGGACGGCACCCCCATTATTGTGAAAGGCGATGAGCTTGATGGACTGGAGGGAATAGGATGCGCTGCGGAGGCCAACGAGGCCGCGAATGGCGCAGATGGAGGCGCGGTATGGCTTATCTGCCCCGCCATCCAGGATCCGCGCAATGGCGGCATTGCCACGGATGCGTTCCTGGATGGTGTCCGTCTTAAGAGCGGCAACTTCCAGAGCACTAACTTGCTGAATAACTTCAGTTGCTTGCAGAAGACAGGCAAATTCTGCAACGAAGCGGCCCCGGGACAGTAGGCTCTGCCCCGTTGGCAGCACAAACAATGCGATCTCGCTCTTCTTCACCCCTGGCTGGCCCGAGCCAGGGGTGCGCTTTTCTGATGAGTTGGACGATAATGTCAGCGCCAGGTACTTAGATGATCGGTACTCGAGCCACAACGCCCTCGCGGCGCGATTTTCTAAAACTGGCGGCAGCCACCGCCGCGTTTGGTCCTTTTTTCCTTTTCCCCGACCGCGCTCTCGCCAGCCAGAAGACGCTGAAGATTGCCAAGTGGGCCCACTTTCTTCCCGAATTCGATCAGTGGTTTGTCAATGTGCTGGCCAAGGACTGGGGCAGGCAGAATGATACGAATGTCACAGTTGATGTTATTCCGGTAGAAGAAATCCGCGAACGCGCTTTCGCTGAGGCCAAGGCGAGTATGGGCCACGACGTGTTCATGTTCCCCTGGCCTCCGGCGGAATTTTACTCGCACGTAATTGACCATAGCGAGGTTTATAACACCGTGGCCTCCAGTTACGGCGCCATCCAACAGCTTGCGTTCCGGTCAACGATCAACGCCAAGACCAGGAGGCATTTCGCCTTCGCCGACTTCTGGATGCCCTCTCCCTTGCACTTCTGTCAGGATTATTGGGCCCAGATCGGCATGCCGTTGGGTCCGGTGCATTACACCAGCCTGCGCGGCGGCGGGAAAGAGTTGCGCGACAAACTGGGCATACCCTGCGGCTTGGCGTTCAGTCCCACTCTGGAGGGCAACGTCACGCTGCACACCATCCTGTACGCCTTCCGCGCTTGGCTCCTGGACGCACGCGGAAACGTTCTCTTCAACAAGAACGCATTTGCCGTTACCGCCCTCAGGTACATACAAGTTCTGTACCAGGAATCGGGGACGCCCGAGCAGCTCGCTTGGAGATCCGGAGGGAACGTGCGCGCCATGCTGGCGCGCAAGACCTCTTGCAGCAGCAACGCCATCAGTCTGTTGCGGGCGGCGGAAAAACAGGACCGTGCGGTGGCAAAAAACATCCTGCTGCAACCGCCGCTGCTGGGCAAGCACGGCATGGGCGTCACCGCGCTGCCCCATGTCACCAATTGTTCCGTGGTCTGGAAATTTGCGCAGAATCAAACGGGCGCCAAGAAGTTCCTGGCCGACCTGATCGACAGCTCCCGGGCCGGTTACGAGCAATCCAAGGGCTGCAACTTTCCCATCTATCCGAAGACGGTTCCTGACCTGATTGTTCGGCTGCGGAACGACCCCCAGGCCGATCCCCCGTACAAGTATGACGAGCTCAGAGATGCGCTGCATTGGACACCGAATCTTGGCGTTCCCGGCATTGCGACCCCGGGCTACATGGAAATTTTCAATAGCTCTTTGGTGCCCAAAATGGTTGCGCGAATGCTCAAAGGCGAACAGAGCCCGGAAGATGCCGCAGCTACCGGTGCCGTAGAAATGCAGCGAATCGCTGACAAATGGAAGCAGGTAAGCTGATCCAAACCAACGGGGAGAGAGCCAGGTTATCGAACATGGCGCTACAGCGTTACATTATGCACATGCTGAAGCTGAGATCGTTGATTCTTGTGTTCCCGATAATGGTGTCGACCCTGGCCGCGCCGTCCTCGCCGTTACCGCGTAAGTCCCCTGAATTCGCCATCCATCAACCTTCGGGCAAGCAGATCATGCTCTCTAGCCTCAAAGGCAAGGTGGTGGTCCTGGAGTTCCTCTTCATCCAGTCGGAGCACTGCCTCCGCGTTGCCAAGACGCTGAACAACCTCAACAACGAGTTGGGCGGGCGAGGGTTTCAGCCAGTTGGAATCGTCTTTGATCCGCCCAACGTTCGGGCCAGCGGGGAAAGCCTGGTCCCAGCGATGGTGGACTATTTGAAGCTCACCTATCCCGTGGGCTACGCCGCCAAAACCGATGTGGACGCCTACCTGGGCCGCACTGGAACGGAGGTTTTGAACATCCCCCAGGTAGTGGTGATCGACCGCGCCGGCACGATCCGCGCCCAGAGCGGCGGCAGACCCGGCGATCCAAAGCTGGAGAACGAGGATTCGCTTCGCAGCTTGCTCGACAGTTTGCTCAAAGAGAATCCCCGCACGGATAGCCCGGTCAAGTCGCATCCGGCATCCGCCACGAAGACCGGGCGTTGAAAGTAGGCGTATGGCAGATCGCATCATATTTGCTTCCCGTTTTTCTCTCGGCCGGATTCTTGCCCGCAAGGTGTTCGTGGTGACGCTTCCCCTGTGGCTATTTGCGGCGCAGACTCAAACCAAGGATTGGGAGCTCGAATTGGAAGCGGGAAGGAGCGCGGCTGCGCTAGGGAACTACGAAGATGCTGCCAGGCACTTCAACAGAGCGAACGAGCTCCAGCAGAACAATTGTTCCGAGTGCCACGTGTGGCTGGCCCGGATGTCTATGGGAGCAGGAAGCCTTCAGCAAGCTTTGATGGAAAGCGATAAGGCGGTAGCCACGGCAGCTACCGGCTCGGAACGGGCCCGCGCCCAACTCTACAAGGGAGTCGTCCTGGGCCGGCAAGGCAGACTTAACGAGGCAGAGGCCGCTTTTAGGGCAGCCTCAGCCGCCAACCCCTCGTGTGCGGAATGCAGATTCAATCTCGGATTTGTACTCCTGAAGGGTTCGAAAGACGCCGAGGGTGTTGCTGTCCTGAAAGCTGCAGCCCCCGAATTTGCAGGTACGCCCAGAGAACTTGAGATCAGGAGATTGATCGCCGACCCCAGTCGCGTTCGCAAGAACTACGCTCCCGAGTTTTCCGCCAAGCTGCGGAGCGGAGAAGAGGTCAACCTCGATACGCTGAAAGGTAAAGTGGTCCTGCTGGATTTCTGGGGCATTTGGTGTGCGCCGTGCCGCGGGTCTCTCCCGCAGTTGAAAGACCTGGCGGGCAAGGTCGATCCGGCTCAAGTGGCAATCATCAGCATTGACGAATACGATCCAAAACCGCAGTGGGAGCGCTTTGTCCAAGAGAATGGCATGAACTGGTACCAGGTCTATGATGGGGACCGGTCCTTGCATCACGCGTTCGGCGTGGACGGCTTTCCGCGATATTTCATCATCAGCAAGGACGGCATCATCCTGGCTGAATTCAAAGGATGGAACCAATATGGGGAAGCTACCATCAGCAACGCCATTTTCCAGGCTCTACGCCAATAATCGTCACGTCACCTCTACGGCTTCTCGTCGCGATGTACCGTTTCTGGTGAGAACGCCGGCAAACAGATGGCGATGTACTCGGTAGCTTCACTGGGAGTTGAGTACTGGATCCATTCGCCGGGGTGAGCGACCAGCGCCTGTCCAGCCCTGACGTCAAATTCTCCCCCTTTGTACTGCACGTGCAGGCGCCCGCGAGGACGATTGTGTACTCTTCGAACTCCGGAGCCTGCCAATGCGTCCGCCGTGGGTGGCTTTCCTGCTGGTCTTTGCCCGCAGCAGCAAGTACCATTTACGTTTCCTCGCAACCGCGAATGCGGGAATGGAGTCGCCCATGAAGACCGCTATTTCATTAGCCGCCATACTCTTCGTCGCTTCCTCCGCCGTTGCTCAGGTCACCAGCCAACGCCTGCGTGTGGATGCAACGGACGCTCCACGCAACATATTGCACTCGAGCGTTACCATTCCGGTTAGCCCGGGCGAAGTCACGTTGGTGTATCCCAAATGGATTCCCGGAAACCACCGCCCCACCGGCCCCATCCAGAATCTGACGGGACTGCACATCAAGGCCGGCGCGCAAGAGCTGGCGTGGCAGCGCGACCTGGTAGACATGTGGGCCTTCCACGTGCAAGTGCCGGCCGGTGTGAAGGAAATTGAAGCCTCCTTCGATACCATCACCTACAACGGAAAGAGTTCCGCCGCTTCCAGCAAAGTGCTCGATCTCTTGTGGAACCAGGTGACTTTGTATCCGAAGGACACTGATAGCGACCGTGTGCAGGTGAGCGCGTCTGTGCGTCTTCCCGACGGGTGGAGATTCGGTACGGCACTCACACAGATTCGGCAATCCGGTAACTCCGTCACGTTCCAGCCGGTTTCACTTACTCGTTTAGTGGATTCGCCCTTGATTGCCGGACAGTGGTACCGCCAGATCCAACTCTCCTCTCCAGGCGAAATCCTCCACGTGATCGATATGGTCGGCGAAAGCGAAGAAGCGCTCGAGATCACGGATAAAGACCTGGCCAGCTACAAACAACTCGTCGCCGAAACCGGCAAGCTGTTTAGCGCGCGGCATTATGAGAAATATCACTTTCTGTGGACATTGAGCGATCAGACGGCGCATCACGGCCTGGAACACCACGAATCCAGCGACAACGGGACCGCGGAAGACGTGTTCAGCAACAATCATTCTCACAACCTCGAGGCCGATTTGCTCCCGCACGAGTTTGTTCACTCCTGGAATGGCAAATACCGCCGCCCGGCCGGGCTGGTCACGCCCAATTATCAGGAGCCGATGAAAGGCGATCTGCTCTGGGTTTATGAAGGACTCACCGACTATCTCGGTAATATTCTGGCGGCTCGCGTGGGTCTGCGGTCACCCGAGCAATTTCGCGAAAACCTGGCGTACACGGCCGCCATGCTCGATCATCGCTCGGGGAGGACTTGGCGGCCACTCCAGGATACCGCCGTTTCTGTGCAGACACTGTTCGCGGCGCCTCAGCAGTGGGCCAATTGGCGCCGCTCTGCGGATTACTACCCCGAAGGCTATCTGCTGTGGCTGGAAGTGGACGCAACCATCCGCCGTCTGAGCAACGGCCAGAAGTCTCTCAACGACTTCGCCAAGCTCTTTTACGGCGGCCAAGGCGGCGCGCCTGCCGTTGTGCCATACAAGTTTGAAGACGTGGTAGCGGCACTCAACCAAGTCACACCCTACGACTGGGCCCGGCTGCTGCGCGGGCGCCTCGATTCCAAGTCGCCGTATGCTCCGCTCGGGGGCATTGAAAACGGTGGCTGGAAACTGGTGTACTCCGGCGAAAAGAACGCAACGATGGAGGCCCAGGAAAAATCCGGTGATGCGCTGGACCTGAGCTTCTCTTTAGGCATGATGATCTCGAAAGAGGGCGACGTTCGCGACGTCATTGTGGGTTCTCCCGCTTACCTCGCGGGGCTGGGGCCGGGCATGAAGATTATCGCCGTCAACGGGCGCAAGTGGTCAAAAGACCAAATGCGCTCGGCGCTGCGCGCGTCCGTCCGCAACCCGGAAGCCATCGCCTTGCTAGCCGAGAACGGGGAGTACCTCAACACCTACCAGGTCGACTACCACAGTGGTGAACAGTACCCACACCTCGAACGCGACAATTCTCATGCGGATATCTTAGGCGAGATCATCAGACCGCAGACCACGCCGTAGTTCATAACTGAGAAACTGCATTTCGCTTGAAAGCAAGACGCACTACAATCTGAAGCACCATGCCGATGAAATTCTTTCACCGGACGGCGTTTGCGACCTGCGTTGTGCTGGTGGTGCTCGCGGTGGCCGGCACTGTGCTGGTCCGGTATGGGATCAGCCCTGTCCCGCAGCAGGCAGTAACCAAGGTTAAGCAAACTTCCCCTGGTTTGGTTGATGAACGGCCGCTGATCACAGCACAGAGGCTAGCCGCTCTGGCCACAACTTCGCAAGAGCAGGATTTCGCGCAGGAAGCACTGCGAATCGCTGACCACGAAGTGGATATGGCGTTCGCGGCTGCGTTGCATCAAGCCGCGCATCACCCGCCTCCGGTACCGGCCGCTGCCCTTCCAATCCTGACACGTGTTCAGTCTTTGCAAGAGCGCGTGAAGACGAGACAAAACGATATCTCACGACTGAAGCAGCAGGTCGCCAAGGCTGATGGCTCTCGCAAATCAGCGATTGAAGATGACCTTCACCTCCAAGAAGCGACCTTGGAAGTTGACAAGGAGGAACTTGACGAAGCGCGTCAGGAGCTCATTCAGGCGGGAGGCGATCCCCGCGCGCGGATCCAGCAGTTGATCGACCAACACGAAGCTTTGGGTCACGACCATGCTGCGGCCCCAGCGGGTGGAGCACCCGGCAAGGGACCTGCGGCCCTGCCGGAAGCCGAATCCCGGACATTGCTGGTGCAATTTCGCGCTTGGCGCCGCCTGGTTGAAAAACAGCAGGCGCTGGCGATGGCGCGCGAGGAGGCACAAGCCGGCCAAGCCGTACTCGCCCGCGAACATCAGGCGCTTGACGAAGCAACGCGGGAAGCCGCGCCTAAAGAAGGGGTGAGCGCCCATCAACACTCTGCGCCCGCTCCAGATTCGGACAAGAAAGCCGCACTGGCTGCAAGCCCAAGCTCCCAGGATGTCTATTCAACTTTGCAGGAGGCAGCGCAAGAACGAAAACACCTGGCTGAACTGGACAAGCGCTCGGCTGACTTTCAACAGCTTGACGCTCTTTATGCGCGCTGGAGTGCTGGGGTCGAGGAGCGGGCGCAGGCACACCGGGCTGCACTGATCGAGGGCTGCTTATGGATTCTCGCGCTTCTAATCCTTGTGCTGTTTGCCAACCTGATTGTCCGCTCGTTGGTCGCGCGGCTGGCTCCTGAGAGCAGACGCCGGCACACGGTGCACACGGTGGCGCGGGTGGGCGTGCAAGTGGCGGGAGTCGTTTTGATATTGCTTGTCCTATTCGGGCCGCCCAGCCAGCTGGCAACGGTGCTGGCGTTGACCGGAGCCGGTCTGACGGTGGCGCTCAAGGATTTTATTGTCGGTTTCTTTGGATGGTTCATTCTCATGGGACCCAACGGCATCCGGCCGGGCGATTGGGTGGAGATCAACGGAATCGGCGGCGAAGTGGTGTCCGTCGGTCTGCTGCACACCGTGATTCTTGAAACGGGAAATTGGTCGGACGCGGGCCACCCTACGGGCCGCAAAGTGAATTTCGTCAACAGCTTTGCCATCGAAGGCCATTACTTTAACTTTTCCACCACCGGACAGTGGCTCTGGGATGAAGTGGAAGTGCCTATCCCAGCCGGCGTGGATCCTTATCCGATCGCTGAAGCCGTGCACAAGACCGTAGTGGCGGAGACCGAGACCAACATGCGTCTCGCTGAGCAAGAGTGGCAGCGCGCGGTGCCCGGTCACGTGGGACGCACATTTGCGCCGGTCCCGGCCATCATGGTTCGGCCCACTCAGCTGGGTGTGAACGTAATCGTGCGCTACATCACCCGCGCGCACGAGCGCCACGAACTGCGCTCCCGGCTCTTCCACAAGATCGTGGAGTTGCTGCGCAAGGCTCAAATTGCCTCAGGGCCGCTGGAAGGGCCAGCAGCGAAATCAGCCGGGGCTGAGTAACCCGGGAACTTCGTTACGAATCATGCGTGCGTCTTGGCGACTTCGGCGGTGCGCTCCAGTTTGTCCCAGGCGAAGGGTTTGCCATCAATAGCGCGTTTGAGCGTCTTCAGGAGCACGGCCGAGAACAACTGGCGGTAGGAGAATCGCTGCAACCACAAATGAAGGAGCAGTTGCGCGTCCTCGCCTTGTCCTTCCTGGCGGCGCTCCAAGAGAAAAGCCAGCGCAGACGCCATGAAATCAATCACCAGGAAGATCACGAAGAAAAACAGGAGCCGCTGGAAACTGCTTGGGTCGGCGCTTTCCGGATGAAAGTATCGATTGGCCAGGTAAGTCAGCGTCCCAAACAAGAACATTAAGTCAATGGAAGGCGACAGCAACGGCAGCACAATCTGGAAAATGATGATGTTCGGCAAAGCAATCCAGCCAAGGCGGCTCCGCCGGCGGACGGCTGCGCCGTGCTTCCATACCGCCTGCAAAATCCCGAACGACCAGCGAAAGCGCTGCCGCATGAGGCCGCCCGCTGTGGTGGGCGCTTCGGTAAATGCCAGGGCGCGGTCTTCATTCACCACGCGATATCCGTTCTCCAGAAGAGACATCGTGAGGTCGGCGTCTTCGGCGACAGTATCAGTATGGTAGCTGCCGGCTTCGCGGACCGCGGCGGTACGCCATGCTCCGATGGCGCCCGGCACCACGCTGACCGCTCCAAACACGTTCAACGCACGCCGTTCAAAGTTCTGGCTGGTAATGTATTCGAGCGCTTGCCAGCGTGTCCACAGGTTCACACGATTTCCGACCTTCGCGTTACCGGCAACAGCGCCCACCGCAGGATCCGCGAAATGGGGCACCAGCAGCGAGATGGCATTGGGAGCAATAGCGGTATCGGCGTCGATGCCCACATAGATCTCGTCGTCGGTGTACTGCAGACCATGGTTCAGGGCATCGGCCTTGCCCGCGTTGGGCTTGGTGAACAAGAAGACCCGGCCGGCCGCCATTTCCGCGGCAAACTTTTCCCGCACCACGGCCGAAGTTCCGTCCTTCGATCCGTCGTCTACCACGATGGTCCTCAGGCGCGGGTAGTCTGACGCCAGCACCGAGCGCACTGTATGCTCGATCACTTTTTCTTCGTTATACGCCGGGATGATGACCGTGACCGCAGGCTGGAAATCCGGGACACTGGACGGCGGTTCGCGCATACGGTCCCAGGTGGCTAACGCTCCGATGCCCAGGAGACGGCCGCTCATCAGCACGTCGCCCACAATGAACACCAGCCAGATGAAAACACCCAAGACGTTGAACAAAATGAACGTGAAGTTTTGCAGACGCGCGTACCAGATTTCATTGGCCGGCAACTGCGGCATCACTTCGGCCCGCGTCTTGCCCAGCAATTCTTCCACTGAGACGATCTTGAAACCGCGTTTTCGCAGACCGTCAATGATCTGGGGCAGCGCGCGCACGGTAGCGGAACGGTCGCCTCCGCCATCGTGGAGAAGGATAATGCTGCCGCAGGTGGGAGGATTGCCATCCTTACAACCGCTGGTGGCAAATTTGGCTGCTTGCGTAAAGACGGCCGCGGCGATGTCCTCCGCGGTACGCCCCCGTTGCCAGTCGTTGGCATCAATTTTGGAGCCGACGGTGATGTAACCTTCGTTCTGCACCACTTCAATCGGTCGCACCTGGTCGGCAACATCTGGTTCCTGGTCAATCGCGTACGGCGGCCGGAAATACAGTGGCCGGATCCCCAGCTTGCTGGCGAACAATCTTTCCGCCAGGTTCATCTCCACTGATTTCATGTACCAGGGAGAAACATCGCTGATGTTGGGATGGGTAAACGTGTGGTTGCCGATGGCGTGGCCCTCGGCGTAAATCCTTTTCGCTAGACCCGGGAACCTCTGCGCTTGGATGCCGATCAGGAAAAAAGTTGCCGGGGCCTGCTTGCTCTTCAGGATGTCCAGGATTTGCGGCGTATATGCCGGGTCGGGGCCATCATCAAACGTCAAGGCCACGCTCTTCTCTTTGGCCCCGAACTGGTCTACCTGGTAGGGCTCGGGAAGCTTCACCATCTTCGCCGACGTGATCAGGCGGGTCTCGGGATCGAGCACAACCTCGCGCTGGCCGGGGCTGGCGTCGTGCGTAATATAAAGGATATCGCCGTAGCCTTCGCGGTCAACATCTTCGCCGGCGGGGACATTCTTGATCTTGAGTTCGGCGCCATTCTCGCCCGGATTGTCCCAGATGGTCCACAAAGAGCGGTCTTCCGACCCCAGACGCCACAACGCAAACGTGCGGATGCCGAGCATGCGGGCGGCTCGCATCTGATTGAGTGCTGTCACTGCGTCCAGGAACCATACTTGGTGCTCGACTTTGTTGTCTTCCTGATAGGCGAAATGCGGGTTCAGTGAATCTGGATCGAGCGTGACCTCGGCGTCTGATTCCCGCGCGTGCAGCCACGCTTCCTGCACGTTGTTGCCGGTCACGCCGATCACTTTCCCCTTCTTTCCGCCTACAGTCCAGTCGTAGCCGTAGTTCCCGATGGCGCAGATGATCTTGGTCCTGGGCACTACTTTGAGCGCCAGTTTCAGATTGTTGGTGAACCAGTCCTGGGCCGCGATGGGACCCGGCGGAGTGATTACCTGGTGCTGGTCATAGTTCATGAACACCAGGCCGTCGGCCGCAGCCGCCAGAGCTGCATAGTCGTAATCGTTGTCTTCCACGGGAACGTTCACGTAGAGTTTGTACCCGTGCTGGTGAAGGTCCTGCGCCAGCTCCTGGACCAGGCTGCGAAAGTCGTTTTGCGACGCCAGCGGAATCTCCTCGAGATCGAGGGCCGCACCTTTGAAGCGGTCGCTGGCCAGCAACGCCAAGGTCTGGTTACGAAGATTCTGCCGCGCAGCCGGATTGCTCAAGAATTTGCTGACATCGGTCCACCACTCCTTGGTCGCCGGGTTGTAATTGTTGATCAGCGGAAAGACGTCTACTTCCGCTTTTTCCGACTTGAGGAAGGGCATGACTCTGTCGTCCACAGAGCGAACGCGTCCGTTCTCTACCACGCGAAACAGCTGGTTGGACTCGTTCGGGCTCTGCAGATTGCCTTCCGGCCCGAGGACATGCAGCCATTCCGGAAACAAGATATCAATCTGGGGATAGTACTCCTTGAGCGAAACGAAACTGGCGGCGTCCCAGGTGACATAGTACGCAGCGCGAATTCCTTCATCGGTATTCAGTACGATGTCCGAAGGCGAGGAGTTGGTCTTGCGGTGCGTTCCCTTCGCCGCCGTCTTGCGGCGCGATTGGCTCTTGACAGCGCGCAGGTTCCGCTTCAACTCCGGCATGCCCAACCGCGGCAACTGTGACGGCTGGAAAAAGACGGTGACCACGAAGAAAACCACCAGTGCTGAGATGACCAGCCCCAGCACGTTGAACAGCATGCGCAGGCGCGCCCAGCGCTTCCTTCGTGGATCATAAAAAATCGGCTTAGTCATTAGCGGGAACTGTTGCGTGTTATAACCATCGTAAGCTGGCGTGAGAGCACGGTCAATTCATAGGCTGCCGTAACCCAGGGTCTGCCTGGGTTAGGGGTAGTGGGTCATTGACCCACTACCCAATATCTGCGTCTAGCGGTTCTCTTTCCCGCCGCGGCGGGCGGGCCTTTAGGCAGCCGTTCATCGCCGTGGCGATGAACCAGCGTTTCAGTGGCGAATCATTCGAGATGAAATCAACCCACTCGACCCGCTGGAAAGAGTTGAACACACCATTGCGGCTCGCTACACTGGCGGTCTCTATATTCTTAATGAAGAAACTCCTGAACTTGCTGCGGCGAAACTGGCTGTTCTTCGTGGTGGCTACGCTTGCCGCTCTGGCAATGCGGCTTACCTTTATATTTGTTTTTCAGTTGGTCGAAGGCGATAGCTTCATCTATGGCGACATCGCCAAGAACTGGCTCAGCCACGGAATCTATGGCGTTACCGAGGGCGCCGTGGTGCGGCCCACTCTCATCCGCTTGCCGGGATATCCCGCGTTTCTGGCGGCGGTATTCTCCGTTTTTGGGAGTGAACACTACACCGCGGTGATGGTCGTGCAGGCGCTGCTCGACATCAACACCTGCCTGGTGATCGCGGCCATGGCGCTGGAGTTGATGAACGAACGCGCTGCTAGAGCCGCATATCTGCTGGCAGCGCTCTGCCCGTTCACGGCAAATTACACGGCGACGCCGCTGACGGAAACTCTCGCTATCTTCTGCACCGCTCATGCACTGCATTACGGCGTACGTGGTATCCATGGTTTGCAGGCAGGTGAGCCGGCTGGGCGCATGTGGCTCGTTGCCGGACTCTGGACCGGCGCGGGCATGCTCTTGCGCCCCGATTCTGGGCTGCTGCTGGCCGCATTGGGGCTGGCGCTGCTGGTCTTGCTTTTCCGTCCTGGACAGAGACAAAGACAGAATGCGGCCCTGGCCGGCGCGGTGCTGCTCGCGGCAAGTCTGGCGCCGCTGGTTCCGTGGACCATCCGCAACTGGCGCACCATGGATGCGTTTCAGCCGTTGGCGCCACGCTACGCCAACGATCCCGGCGAATTCGTGCCGAAAGGATTCAATCGCTGGGTGAAGACCTGGACCGTGGACTTTGTTTCTGTGTCTGAGGTGTACTGGAAAGTGACCGGGGAACCGGTAGATTTCCATCAGCTGCCGGAACGCGCTTTCGACTCGCGCCAGGAATATGACACTACACAAGAACTGATCGCCCGCTACAACCAGGGGTTCTACGTTGATCCGGACCTCGACGCCGCGTTCGAGCGTCTGGCCGAGCAGCGGATCAGGCAGAGCCCGTTCCGCTACTATGTCTGGCTGCCTAGCCTCCGCATTGTCGATATGTGGCTGCGGCCGCGGACGGAAATGCTGCCCATTGAAGCGCGTTGGTGGGAGTTCAGCCGTCATCCGCAAGAGAGCATGTTTGCCGTGGCGTGGGCAGTGCTTAACCTTTTCTTTCTGCTGGCCGCATTCCGCGGCTGGCGCACATGGCGGCTAGGCCTGGCCGGCGCCATGCTTGTGGCTTTCATCGTGATTCGCTCCTTGTTCCTGGGAACACTCGAGAACCCCGAGCCGCGCTACGTGCTGGAGTGTTTTCCGGCGCTGCTGGCCCTGGCCGGCGGCGCGTTTGCGCGGCCGACAAAGATTATGGTGTAGAAGCGGCAATGCCGCGTCTCTACGGGCAAAATCTGGTTGGTCGCCCACAAAAATCAATCCGGACGAATAAAAAGCCCGCCGGCTTGCGCCGGCGGGCTGGAAGGGTTAAGCGCGGCTGGCTCCTAGAAGGTGATCTTCCCTCCGATGAAGAAGCTCCGGCCCGCCGCCGTACTGAAGGCGGGATTGCCGAAACCGCTGCCAAAGCTTTGAGTCAGCCCGGCATCCTCGGTAAATACGTCCACAGCCGTGAAGTTGAAGTGATTCAGAGCGTTGAGTGCCGTAGCATGGATCTGGAACGTCACCCGCTCGCCTAGTTTGATGTCTTTGTAGATGGAAGCGTCCATGCGGTTCGAGATTGCATCCCGCAAAGCGTTGCGAGGCACGTTGCCAAACGGCGTGCCGAAGACCGACTGGGCTGTCTTGCCGTTGATGATGAAGCGAACGTCATTGTTGGTAACGTTCACAACGGGGCAAACAGCACTGCCTCTCAGGCAGCCAAGGAACTGAGGAGTGTTGGGTGGTCCCCCAGCCGCATTGAGAGCATTGAAGCTGATTAATTGCGTTGGCGTCGTGGCAGCCAGGGGGCATGCAATACCAAAGAACGAGCATGCGTCGCCGGCATAGATGCCAACCTGATCCGAGGGAGCATTGGGGTTTCCGAAGAAAGGCCGCCCAATATCGATTCCTACAAACGCATTAGTAAAAGCCGCGTCGTAGTAATTTGGACCGGGCGTAGCATGCGGTGAACAGTTACTAGTGAAAGCGCCGCATGTAAGCCCCTGGGCGATGGCGCCGAACAGCCCTTGGGCCGGCGTATAGGGCTGGCCTGAGGCCAGAACATAATCAGCCGAGAAGGTCCAGCCACCCAAGATATGACCGATGGCACCATGCTGCGCCTTGAAGAACGGTAGTTGCTCGGTGAACAAAATCGTCCACACGTGCGGGTAACTCAAGCCAGAGATCGAGCGCTCCGCATCGCCAGTCCGGAACGGGTTCTGGGAAGCGAAGATGGTGTTGCCTGGGCCTGCACCCGTAGAGAAAATCTCGCTCACGTTATCCAGATTCTTGCTCCAGGTAAAGCCGGTACGCATGGTCAACTGCTTGAACAGGTTGTTGGCGCGGAATTCCAACTGCAAGGAGTGGTAGTCGGAGAAGGCGCCGTTGTTGCGAACCCGCACTACGCCATCACCGCAGTTCACGCGGCCCACGTCAGTGCCAATTGTGTTGGCGGGTCCTGCCTGCGTGGTTGCCGCGCAGCCGGTTCCGCCGTTAGTGACTCCAGGAAAGTTCTGCCCTAAACCTGGGCCGCCAACAATGTTGGCCGGCGGGCCGGCAAATAAGGTGGTAGTACTGGTCGTTCCCAGATACGGATTGCCATTCACGGTCTGGAACAGGTTCCGCCCAGCATTGCCGCTGTAGCGGGCTTCAAATGCGGCGTTCTTGGTGATCTCGCGCTCGAAACCGAACGTCCAGGCATGGACCCTGTCCGGACCGAAATCGCTTGAAACACGAGTCTGGTTCTGCGTGCGCGGATCAAACGTATTTGTTGCGATAAACGAGCCCAGTGCTATACGCACGTTCGGACCGGTTGGTGTTGGGGGCAGCATGCTTGCGTTCAAGCCGCTGGTAATCGTCTGCAGGAAGGTCTCCGGCGCAGAGGAAGAGATATTGACGAAAATGTTGTAGAACGGCGGATCGTACAGCAAGCGATAGCCGCCACGTATCGTGGTCTTGCCGTGGCCGGTGAGGAAGCCTCCCCATTGGGGCGTGTAGGCAAATCCAACGCTGGGACCGAAGCTGTTCTTGACCGCCGGGATCTCGGGATCGGTGCGGATATTGAGCGGCAGAGATTGCAACCACAGCGCCGTGCTGGGATTGCTTTCTCTGGCAGTGGTGATGTCGTGGAAGAGATTCGCGGGCTGGCCGTAGTAAGTCCAGGTCAACCCCAGGTTCAGGGTCAGGTTCTGGCCGATCTTCCAGTCATCGCCACCGTACAGGAATGTGTCATATTCGCGGAAATCAAGGTCTGGTTGCCCTTGCGCGATGATGACCCGGTTCGGACACGGCGTGCTCGAGCAACCGGTGACCGGTGCCGTAGACAGGAACGAACTCAAACTGGTGAAGCGATACGCTCCGTTGATCTGCGGCAGGAAAATGTTGGGTGAGCGCTGGTATGTCCAGTTTACGCCCGCCTTGAAGGAGTGCTTGCCCGCTACGTAGTTCCAGTTGTCCTGTCCTTGCCAGGTGTTGACCAGGCGGGACTGAGGCAGGTTGGTTGCCGGACCGATACCCAGGCGTCCACCTTGGATGCTGATGTTGGTGAAAGCTTGCCGCAGTTGGCCGGCTACGGGCTCGTTTGGATTCTGTCCACCGCCAAACTCCACTCCCAGGCGGCCGAAGGAAACACGGGCCTCGTTGACCATGCGCGAGGTGATGTTGTGGGTCCAACTGATCAACACTGCCTGGCTTAGCGCCGGCTCGTTGAATACCCAGCCTGCCGCGCCGTTGTCGTTCAAGTTGAAGAAGTTGTCGCGATTGAAGAGATAGCGGCCGGTAATGGTGTCAGAACCCAGTTGCAGGTCTGATCGCACAACCCAGTTGAAGGCATGCTGCGGGGCCGAAACAATACGTGTCACTCCCCCGACCTCTACACCAGGGCAACCGGCAACGGTCTGCAGCACTGGGTTCCGCGGCGTCGGATTGCCGAAACTGAAGGCATACGGTCCAAAGTTTTGCAAGATCGAGAGATTCGTGGCGCTGATGCCCGGGCACCCCGACAGCGTTATCAGACCCGTAGGTGTCGGCGTGGTGGAGGTGGTCGTGTAGACCGAGCTGCCCGAGAAGATCTCCTGGTCGAAACCGCCAAACACGAACAGCTTGTTCTTGACTACCGGGCCACCGATGGTGCCGCCGCCGAATTCGTCATTGCTGCGCGGAGGACCGGTGAAACCATTGCAAATCAGTGGCTGACCCGGCAGGCACGGTGCGCTCCCAGGCTTGTTGGTGTTGCGCTGGGTATTGCTCAAAGCATTCAGGAAGTTGCTGTTTTCCGTACCATACAGGCTTCCATGCCAGGTGTTGCTGCCCTGCTTGGTGATGATGTTGATTACCGAACCCGAGTTGCGCCCATACTCCGGGCCAAACTGGTTGGTGACAAGCACGTACTGTTGAACGAATTCCGTGTCGCTTACGAACAGGCCAGGGCCGCCGACGCTGTTGTCATTGTTGTTCTGGCCATCGATTTCCTGGTCATTGTTGCGGCCGCGCAGCCCGTTGCTGGAAATACTGGCGCCGTTGGTGTTAGAAAAGTTGTTGCTGCGGCTAGATGCTACACCGGGAACAAACAACGCCATGCGGTCCAGGCCTTCGTTCTCCTGAACGCCGGCAAAACTGTTCAGCACGACCCCGCTGAAGGTGTTGGTGACTTGCGATTGCGTTGTGTCAATCAGGGGCGCAGCGGCGGTGACTTCCACTGTGGTGGAGGTCTCACCGACTGTCAGACGGACTGCTCCGAGACCGGTGTCAGTGCCGGCCGCTACACTTGCGCCCTTGCTTACGCTGGTCTTGAAACCTTTCGCCGAGACTTCAACGTTATAGGTCCCAGCCGGCAGCAAGTTCAAGCGGAAGTTGCCCGAGCTATCGGATGTCGTCGTATTCACGACTCCAGTGTCCACGTTCTTTGCCTTCACTTCCGCCCCGGATACAACCGCGCCCTGGGGGTCAACCACGGAGCCCGAAATCGAGCCCTTGATGACTTGTCCCACAGACGGGATGCACCACGCTAAGGCAAGGGTGATGGCGAATAGAACCGCTAAGGAACGCAGTTTTGTATTCATCCTTTTCATCTCTCCATTTTGGTGGTTGGTTGTCCTTAGAAAATGACGTCAGGGGCACCTTAAACACTGGGCCCAACACACGCCTCCCCCAGAAGTCTTTTCTCTCAGGTGCATTAGTGGCAATCAGAGTTCCACAATTACAGGCTTTAAAATCAATAGATTACAAACATTCCTTGCGCTTAGTATTTCTAAATCCGTATTTTGGGCGAGAACAGATTCCAAAATTGGAATGAATGACGCTCAGCGGTGCTGCTTTGATCTTCCTTTGAACGAGGGAAAGCCGATAGGGACTTGCGCTTCACTAACTTAAGCCATAGTGGCGTTCGAATCTCAAAACCCAGCCGCCTTATTTTCGTGGCGCGATGCAATTGCAACCTATTGCCGGCCGCTTTGATCCGTTCCGTGAATTTATGGCGCGGCTGCATGCTCTGCCGCCGACGGCGCGACGAGGTAACACATGCTGAACGTCGGGTCAGCTCGGTAGCGATTCGACAGCCACGTCGGCATTGGCGCTCGGGGAACGGTTTCATCGCTGCGCGATGAACGAGTCGTTACGTGGGAGAATCCGCTGTGCTTGCGGGTCGGCGCACCTTCGCATCCATCGAACGCAGTGATTGATCGCGTGGCGACACCTCTGCGTTCAGCTTTGGCCTGCCCTGAACTTTGGCACAGCTCCCTGCCAGACACTTGACAAGCCCTACGACAGGCTTACAATACGGCCAATTCGCGAGCCGGCGTCTCATCATCATCTGGTCAAAGGCGCCATGGTGCGAATATGACGGCAATCCAGAATTTACCTATCGCGAACTCTCCCTAAGAACCTATGTGCAAGCACACGCGTGTGCGGGTCGTGGCCCGCGAAGAAGATATTGAATTTGTAGAATGCCAGGAATGCGGCGATGTCTTTGAAGCCAGCGAATTCAAGGACATGGCCATTGAAGAGAACATCCGGCCGGAAGAGGTCTAAATCTCTTCACCTGGGCCCGTTGGCATGATAAATCAGACCGCCACGGCGAGCGCCCGTCCGTTCGCCGCGGGTGCTCACGCTGCCTCTACGTTACAATGCCAAGGACGCTTCCGCGGAAAATTCCTTGCCGGCAAAATCGCCCGCCACAAACTTGGGATACGCCGCTGCCGCGATCATGGCAGCATTATCGGTGGAGAGCTGGCGCGAGGGGAAATACACCGGTAAGCCTTCCAGCGCCGCTTGCACTTCAAACTTCTCCCGCAATGCGCTGTTGGCGGCAACACCACCGGTTACGAACAAAGTGCTGGCTTGGCACTCGCGCGCCGCAAACAAAGTTTTTGCCACCAGATCGTCCACCACGGCACGCTGGAAGGAAGCGACCAGGTCCAGCGTCTCTTGGTCACAAAGAGGAAGAATGTCCGCAGCCCTGGGTTCGGATATTTTCTCCAACGCTTGCCGCCTCGCTTCGATCGCGCTGCTCATCTTCTCGGTCTGGACATAGCGCAGCACCGCGGTTTTAATTCCGCTGAAGGAAAAATCAAACGCCGTCTGTGTCTCTTTCTTCGAGGGCTCCGCAACGCTTCGCTGCTTCGCCCTCGCGCTTCGTTCGCGCGACGCAGCGCTCTCTCCGCGCTCACCCACTTTGGGAGTTCCCCGGTTAGGATGCTTGATCAGTGCCGGGCCGAACTTGACCGCGCGCGGATTGCCGTGTTTGGCCAGGGCGTCGATGACCGGACCGCCGGGATAACCCAATCCCAGCAGCTTGGCGACTTTGTCGTAAGCCTCGCCGGCGGCGTCGTCGCGGGTGCGCCCGATGTTCTCGTATTTCCACCCATGTTCTTTCTCTTCCGCTAAAAACAGATGCGTGTGCCCGCCGGAAACCACCAGCGCCAGCACCGGAAACTCAACATGAAAATTCTGCTTTTGCCTCTCTTCAAGCAACACGGCGTGGATGTGGCCCTCCAGGTGATTCACCGTGATTAGCGGTTTCTCCAGCGCATACGCCAGAGCCTTGGCGTAGCTGATGCCGACCAGCAGCGCGCCCGCCAAACCCGGCCCGCGGGTGACGGCGACGGCGTCCACCGACTGGTAGGTCTGTCCGGCATCGGCCAGCGCCTGGCGCACCACAGGAACGATGGCCCGCAGATGCTCGCGGGAAGCCAGTTCGGGAACCACCCCGCCGTAAGGCTGGTGCGTGGCGATCTGTGACGAGACCACGTTCGAGAGCAGACGCTGGCCGGAACGAACGACCGCGGCTGCGGTTTCGTCGCAGGAAGTCTCGATGCCGAGAATGCACGCGTCACGCATACATCTATATTATCTAAGTAGTTCGGGCACGAGGTCTCATCTGCGTAAGGGTGGAGCAGGGCTTTAGCCCTGCGTTAAGTACAACTGAGGCTGGGCTTCAGCCCCTGAGGCATGCTGCCCTCAGCGGCTAAAGCCGTTGCACTACACATGCTTTACCGCAGGCTCACTCGCTTCGCTCGTCCTGGGCTGAAGCCCAGGACTGGGGCCTGCTCCACTCAGAGCAGCAGACTTCGGTTGCTCGCACAAGAGTTTGCGTTGAACCTCACGTCCGACAAAGCGCAGCAGGCCACGCGGATCGTCGAAACCCTGCGTGGCCACGGTCATTCAGCATATTTGGCCGGGGGATGCGTGCGCGATCTGCTTCTTGGCCGCGAGCCCACTGACTACGACGTGGCTACCTCCGCTGCGCCGGACGAAGTCATGCGCCTCTTCCCGCTGACCTATGCGGTGGGAGCACAGTTCGGCGTAGTGCTGGTGCCCATTCGCCGCGACGGCCCGCGAGGCGAGGCCGACAATTACTCCATTGAGGTGGCTACCTTCCGCAGTGATGGCACCTACTCAGACGGCCGTCATCCCGACCAGGTCCAGTTCAGCCACGAAGCGCGGCTCGACGTGCAGCGCCGGGACTTCACAATCAACGGCCTGCTGCTCGATCCCCTCAACCAGGAAGTTCTCGACTTCGTCGGCGGCCGAAACGACCTGAAGCGCGGCATCATTCGCGCCATCGGCGACCCGCGGCTTCGTTTTGCTGAAGACAAGCTGCGTCTGCTACGCGCCGTGCGTTTCGCCGCGCGCTTCGGCTACGCCATCGAAGAGAAGACTTTCGCGGCCATCCGCGAACTCGCGCCCCAGATCCATCAAGTCAGCCGCGAGCGCATCCGCGACGAAATTCTCAAAATGCTTACTGAAGGCCGCGCCCGCCAGGCCTTCGAGTTGCTGGACCAAACCGGGCTGCTGGAGCAGGTGCTGCCTGAGGTCAAGAAGATGCAGGGCGTGGAGCAGCCGCCGCAGTTTCATCCCGAAGGCGACGTCTGGGTACACACGCTGATGCTGCTAGAGGGCTTGCCGCCCAACTGCTCGCGCACGCTCGCGCTGGGCGCGCTGCTGCACGACGTGGGCAAGCCGCCGACCTTCCGCCGGGCCGAGGACCGCATCCGCTTTGATCAGCATGACGAGGTCGGCACGGCGATGGCGGCCGAAATCTGCCGCCGCTTCCGCCTCTCAAACGAAGAAACGGAACAGGTTTGCGCGCTGGTGGCCAATCACATGCGCTTCGCCAACGTCACGCGCATGAAAGATTCCACACTCAAACGCTTTTTCCGTCTGCCCCGGTTCGAAGAGCACCTGGAGCTGCATCGCCTGGATTGCATGGGTAGCCATCGCGGGCTCGACCTCTACAACTTCGCCCTCGAGAAACTGCACAGCCTGCCTCCCGAACAGATCCATCCCCAGCCGCTCATCACTGGCGACGACCTGATCGCTGCCGGTTACCGACCCGGCCCACAGTTCAAGGAGCTACTGACTGCGGTGGAAGACGCGCAGCTGGAAGGATCCATCCGCACCAAAGAAGAGGCTCTTGCGCTGGTGCGTCACAAGACCGGAGCAGGGGCTTAGCGCCTGCCGTAATCATCTGAATTGAAAGGAAATAGACCGGCTTGCTCAAGTGATCGAGCACAGCACGGCGCTCCCCCGTTCTCGGGTTACTGTGGTTATCTTTGTCATCTGGTACATCACACCTATGATGTGACCACTTTTCGGTTCCGGGCCAGGTAAAGGAGAGGTCAGCATCATTGTCCCTGCCTGAGTAGCGAGCCAATACCCCAGCTTTGCAATGAACCTTTTAGCTTCACGGGCCCTCTGAAGGCGAATCCCTGGATAACGATATAAGGAGAGATTTCCAGTGAAGAAAAACCTGATTGGAAGTTCCACGCTCGTTTGGCTGTTGATCCTGTCTCTCACCTTGGTGCTGCCGGCGCAGCAGAATATCTCCCTGGTGGGTTGTGGCTCATCGATTCCCGCCCCGCTGTACGGCGCATGGGGTGAGGCATACTCGAGCCGCAGTCCTCAGGTGCAGGTCAAGTATTTGCCCCTTGGTTCGGGTGAGGGCATCAAACAGATCACTGCTGGCTCTGCCGATTTCGCAGCCAGCGAGATACCCATTTCCGATAAGGAGGTGAAGGCCAGCGGCAAGTCCATTTATCAGGTACCACTTTTCCTGACAGCGGTGGTTCCCGTCTACAACGTGCCCGGCGTCACACAAAGACTGCGGTTTTCGGGAAGGGTTCTTGCCGATATGTTCCTCGGCGACGTGAAGTACTGGGACCATCCGGAGGTGGCGAAGCTGAATCCCGGGGTGCAGCTGCCGCACCTGGCAATCACTACGGTGCATCGCGAGCCGGCCAAGGGCACAACGTATCTGTTCACCGACTTTCTTTCAAAAAGCAGTCCCGCGTTTCGCGCCAAGATCGGCACGGATCACTCCCCGAATTGGCCTTCCGGCATCACCGCGCAAGGTGGCTCAACTCTGGTAAAGATGGTGAGTGACACGCCGGGCGCCATCGGTTACGCGGAACTGAATGTTGCCAAAGCCGGCGCGGTCAGCATGGGCCTGGTGCAGAATTCGAGCGGTGTATTTGTCGAAGCGTCGCCAGAGAGCGCGGCGGCTGCTTGCCCACAGAACCCAAAGGGCGATTTCCGCGTATCGCTGACCAACATGCCGGGCGAACACGTGTACCCGATTACCGGGTTTAGCTGGATGTTTGTGACCGCGGAGAGCATGTCCGCGTCCCGTTCGCAGGCGTTGCGCGGGTTCCTCAAGTTTGTCTTCACCGATGGCCAGTCGATGCTCGCCGCGCGGGGCCACCTGCCGCTTCCTCCGCGGATTGTCGCTTCGGTGATTGACACGCTGCAGTTGCACGACTGATGACCCGGCGGCTCCGGTTGCCGGCCGTGCACAAACGCCGCAAGGGGCAGTGCGTGACCTCAGTCACCGGAGCCGGCCCACGTCCTGCTTCTGGTTTACGTTGCTTGATGCTATAAAACAGATACAAGCTCGAATCATCCATGAGGAGAAACCCATCTTGAAGCGAAACAGCCGACTCTTGCTGGCGG
>DATFXI010000153.1:0-9979 GCA_035316085.1 Candidatus Angelobacter sp. | reverse complement strand
AATTGCGGTATTCCTCCTCGCGCTCGGCTAATTGCGCTTTGGCTTGTGAAACTTGGGCTTTTGCCTGACGGAGCTTGGCGGCAGCGGAAAGCGCATTGGCCTTCCCCAGCTGCTGCTTGTTCACCGCCAATTCGTAATTCTTTTGCGCGTCGTCGAGCGCGGAATCGGAAACTACGCCATCCTTCTTCATCTGCGCGGCGCGCTCGTAAGCGCGCTTGAGCATAGGAACATCTGGACCCTCAGCATCGTATTTGGCGCGCTCCAGGTCGGCTTCCGCCGCGCGGGCGGCGGCCTCGGAAGCTTCCAGGGACGCCTTGGTTTGGTTCACCTGGGCCAAAATCTGCTGTTTGTCCAACTCAGCCAGGACCTGACCTTTCTTGACGGTGTCGCCGTAATCGACCAGCAAATTCTGGACGATGCCGCTAGCTTTAGATTTGACCTCGACCTTGACGATGGGCTCAATTTTGCCCGTGGCAACCACCGCCTTCGCCAGATCGCCCTTTTCGACCTTCGCCAGCTTGGAGGGATCAATCTTGGTTCCGCCGTGCACCGCGGCGACAAAAACTAAAGCGCCTACTATGACAAGTGCAGCCCCGCCCAGAACGAACCAGAGCCGCTTGCTCTTCCTTTTGCCATTACCGTTTGCCACAACTACCCCCTCATAGCGGTCTCAGTAGCCAATACGCCAACCGGTGGAAATAAGTTCCAGGAAAGAAGTTCCCGAGAAGCCAGGGAACGCTGGTTTAGACCTGATTCCGAGGAAAAGGAAAGCAAAAGAGTTAGCCTCTCCCCGTGGTCCGAAAGCGAAGGTTTCTGACGGTGTATCATTTGAACCCATGGTCCCTCTGGTGTTGCTGCGGATCATCCTGGTGGTCCTGCTGGTGGCGGCGAACGCCTTTTTTGTGGCCGCCGAGTTCGCCATGGTCAGCGTCCGGGACACGCGCATCGAACAACTGATCGAACAACGCCGGGTAGGCGCCCGCACCGTCCGGAAAATCCAGCAACGCCTGGATGAGTTCCTGCCCGCCGTCCAATTTGGCGTGACTCTGGCCAGCCTGGGACTGGGCTGGGCAGGGGAGGGCACCTTAGCTGCCATCATCGAACCCTGGCTGGGGACTGTGCCTTATGCCAAGGTTTACGCCCATGGCATCGCCGCTGTCCTGGCTTTCGCCGTCATTACCTACATGTTGGTGATTCTGGGAGAACTGGTTCCTAAGTCGCTTGCCCTGGAACGGGCGGAAAGAGTGGCTTTGGCCGTCGCTGGGCCCATGGACGCCTTCATGACTCTCTCCCGTCCCTTTCTGGGGTTGATGAACCGCTCCGCCAACCTGGTGCTGCGCGGGTTCGGCTCGCGTCTGCGGCGCGAAGGTAGCGCCCATTCCGCCGACGAGCTCAAGCTGATCGTTACCGCCAGCCGCCGCCTGGGACTGTTGCCGGCGGAAGAAGAAGAAATGATCCATCACGCCCTGGAGTTGGCGAACATCACTGTGCGCGAGATCATGGTACCGCGCCATAACATTTTTTCGCTATCCGCCGACCTGCCGTTGGAAGAAGCCATGGCCAAGGTGGTGGAAGAGCAACATTCCCGCGTTCCCGTGTACGATCCGCAGAAGGGAAGAGAGAACATTATCGGTCTGCTTTATTCCAAAGACCTTTCCCGGGTGATGCATATGCGCCTGGCCGCGGGGATTCCCTTCGCGCAGAAGGCTTCAGGACTTAAGGTGCGCAACCTGATGCGCGAAGTGCTCTTCGTCCCGGAAACCAAGGCCGTTGGCGATCTGCTGGTGGAGTTCCAGCACCGCAAACGCCACTTGGCAGTAGTGGTAGACGAATTCGGTTCCACCAGCGGACTGGTTACGGTAGAAGATGTGCTCGAGCAGCTTGTCGGCGAGCTGGAGGATGAATTCGATGTGGCCCAGCGTCCGGCAGCGTCGCTGGGTTCCGGTGCCGTGGTGCTCGACGGATCCGCCAACGTGCGCGACCTCGAAGTCCACTTTGAGATTCTCCTACCTCGTGACCAGGGCTTTGAAACTTTGGGCGGCTTTGTCATGGCGCAACTGGCCAAGATTCCTAACGGGGGCGAAGCCTTTGACTACGACGGCCGTCGCTATACCGTGCTGCAGATGGAAGGTCGGCGGATCGCTCGCGTCAAGGTTGAGTCCTTGCGGCAGCCGGGTTCGCTGGAGACGGCGAGTTAGGCTTCTTCTAACATCCCGAGCGAAGCGAGGGATCTATATAACAACGATGACGCCGGGAGACCGGGCGAACGCCGCGAGTGAGGTTGCGACTGTAAACTATTTGTTTGCGATATGGACCCCTCGCTCTCGCTCGGGGTTTCAGAAGGTGCTTCGCAAGGACACGGCTAATGCTACGCTACATTCTCACCCGACTGCTCTACATGATTCCGGTCTTGTGGCTGGTGGTTTCGGTGGTGTTCCTGCTCATCCACCTGGTCCCGGGTGATCCCATACAGCAGATGCTGGGGGAAAACGCTTCGTCGGCCGATATTCAAGCCGCACGTCACGCCTATGGACTCGATGTTCCAATCGGTCAGCAGTATCGCAACTACTGGAAAGGCGTGCTGCGCGGCAACTTGGGCCGTTCCCTCCGTTTTGACCGCCCCGTAGGCAGCGTAATCGCCCAGCGCTATCCCATGACGCTCGAGTTGACCGTAGCCTCCATGATCGTGGCGCTGCTGATTTCCATTCCCGCGGGAGTGCGCTCGGCGCGGCGACGCAACCGCTGGGACGACCGCGGGCTCAGCTTTATCAGCCTGTTGGGGTTGTCGTTCCCCAATTTCGCGCTGGGGCCGATCCTCATCCTGTTCTTCGCTATCTTCCTTGGCCTGTTGCCGGTTTCAGGATCGGGAAGTCTGGCCCACCTGGTCTTACCGGCGATCACCATGGGGGGCGCGCTGGCGGCCATCCTCACCCGCATGGTGCGCACTGCCATGCTGGAAGAGTTGGGGCAGGACTACATCCGCACTGCGCGCGCCAAAGGGCTTTCCGAGAACGCTGTTGTCTACAAACACGCGCTACGCAACGCGCTGGTTCCTGTGCTGACGGTTGTCGGACTGCAGTTCGGCGCGCTCCTTGCCGGAGCCATTGTTACCGAGACGATCTTCTCGTGGCCCGGAATTGGGCGGCTGACCATCCAGGCTATCAGCAGTCGTGACTACTACCTGGTGCAGGGATGCATCCTGATGATCGGCCTGACTTACGTCGTGGTGAACTTCTTGACCGACTTTGTCTATTCGGTGGTAAATCCCAGGATTCGGCAGTAGTGGATCACGCTGGTACAAGATGCGTATTTAATAGCCGGCTAGTCAATCGTTTCTTGAACGGTCCCCAGGGACAGGGACGCAAGCGTGCGTCCGCTGACCTTGTCCACTTTCCGGAGATATTTGGCGTGGGTGACCAAGCCCCGTTGCTGTTTGTTCTTCCAAATCAACTCGTAGCGAAACTTACCTGTGTCTTTCACGAGCAATGACGGCTGCGCCTGAACTTCAAACTCGTCAGCCGGTGAGCGCTGTGTCATTTTGGCCTTGATCTCCGGCGTAAGCGCCATTGCGGTTACCTTCCAATTCTGCACCTCACCTTCGGTCCGCAACTCCGAAGTGTTGATGGTATTCATGAGAATGAAACGATTGTCGCCAGCCGCCTCAATGCGCGGATAACCGGGCGACGAGAACCCCTGGTTCTTTAGTTCAAACGCCTTGACGAATGTGGGGCTCGTCGGCTTCGCCAAATCATAGATCTCCACACGATCCCACAACAGAACGATCAGTTTGTCCTTGTAGTTCGAAAAAATGCCGATGTAAGAGGAGTGCCCGGGCATGTTTACCTGCCCAATGACCTTCAAGCTGGAGTCATCATCCAAGGAGACAACGTTCAGCTTACGGCTTCCGTCGGTGGCAAGCGTGTCAAACACAAACACATTACCAAAAGCATATGTGCTGAATTCAGAGTCCGCCCACGACGCGCCGCTGAGCAGCAGCAGGGCAATGATCAGTGCTAATGGATGTGATCGGGGTCTCATCTAATGCGCGTCAAGGCAGGAGGCTTTCGCTCCTGTGTACCCGAGCTATTCTACCGGGAAGAATCATGGGCGCTTTCGCACGAAGGTCATAGAACTTGCCACAGGTCAGGCGAACTTAAGAATCTCGGCTTGGAGCTGGCCACCTTCCAGTCTGATCTTTCCCACGCTCACGGGCAGCCTGAATCGCTTCGGTCCGGCGCTCCCGGGATTGAAGTACATTACTCCGTCTCTCACCTCCTGCTTGGGTTGATGCGAGTGACCGCTGATCACAGCTGCAAAGCCCGCAGCTTTGGGGTCCAGATCGAGCAAGTTGAGATCATGAATCACGTAAATGTGTAGTCCACCGAGTTCGACAACTTCGGTCTCTGCGAAGCGTCGCGCCCAGGCGGCCTTGTCAACGTTGCCTCGAATCGCCGTAACCGGCGCAATCTGCCCGAGGGCGGGAATAATCTCCGGCGAGCCGATGTCGCCGGCGTGAATGATGTGGTCGGAACCGTGAAGAAGTTTGATTGCTTCGGGACGCAGCAGCCCGTGCGTATCGGAGATCACACCGACCATCATTACAATTCCGGGCAGGGCTACAGTTTCTAGTTACCAATTGGCTCCCACGTCCGGCACTGTGGTGCAGTCAGAGGCGCTTCCAGCGGGGGGCCGGCGTGCGAACGCACTAGTCCGTCTATGGTCGAGCAAAAACTCTTTCCTCCCGTGCCTGTGTTGACCGGAGTAGCGGTCACGACGTAGGTGCGGCAGACGGACGGCCCGCACACGGCGCGCATGCTGAACCTGTATCCGCTCTTCTCGCACCATTGGCCGGCCGTGCAATTGGCGCTGCCCAGAGCGTCGTCGACCAGGCAAGCGTGCGCTGCTTTGGCATAGCCATTGCATTGAGCGCCGGCGAGGCCGGAAGCAAGAGTAGCCAGGCTCGGAGCATAGCCCTTCCTTGGGTAAGTGGCGGAATACGTGGTTTGCGCGATGTTCGCCGTGCGAACGCTGGCTATGGCGGAGGCCTCATTGGCTGCAAGGCGCGCACGCAGCAGATTAGGAATGGCAACAGCCGCCACGATCAGGGCTACGCTCGCATCTGCTTGCACGCTGCTGTTAGTCACACCCTGAAGGCTGCGTTCACCGGCGTACACGCGCACAACGTTGGGGCGAGTGGTGATTTCGCCACCAGCAGGTATCAAAGTACGCAGCTCCGGAGGCGCTTGCGACAGCATGGAATTGAGCATGGGCCCAGGATCCTGATAGAGCATGAGAGATGCTTCCGGTGACTGGCCCCGAGCCAGCGACTCACGCAACGCGCTGGACTTTGCCAATGAAGCTCCGCCACGGTGGGCCCGCAGCGCCTCTTTGGCGCCGGCCCGGTCGGAGGTGATTACCAGATAACCGTCGAGGAAAAAATAGTTGATTTCGGTGGGAGGTCCTTGCGATGGCATAGTGAGCGTGTGAACAATAACTCCGTCCTCTTCTCTCTGTCCTATCTCAAAAGGCGCCACGGCCAGCAACCGGGCCAGGGTTTGCTGCAAGGCGGCCGGGTCGGTGACGCTTAGAATCACCTTGATGGCGCCAGTGCCGGTGACGGCGCTCCTGTTGGATTGCGCTATAGGAATGGGAGACGCCTGAACCTCGACGCCGATCTCGCCACCCAGTTTGCTCAGAATGTCCTGCCTCAGATTCACATTGAGCTGAGCCTCCATCTGCGGCAGGGTGGCGAAGGCTTGTGGGCCCATGATTTCGCGCAGCTCGTCAAAAATCTGTGCAGGACTCTTCAGCATCACGTCTATCGCGCTTGCAGGATGAGTGGACATGAAGCCCAATGCTCCCATGGGCGCGGGGGCGGCCACCCATGACGCTATGCCGCGGCGCGGACCTTTGAAGGTTACTTCGCCCTGGTTGGTGGAGCCTTCCGCCGACATCGTGCTTCTCGCCACCAGATAGTTGACGTCAGCGAAGCCTGATTTTTCCAGCATCAGTCTGTCTTGCGGCTTGCCGGGAGGGACCACGCTGAGAATCTTGTGCAAGTCGAGGCCCAGCAGCATGCTAGCGCCGCCCTGATAAGCCTGCGTAAGCCTCTGTCCCAGCTCGTTGGAGGTGAACTTGGCGCTGCCAGCGCCGATTTGCGAATCAAACTTGCGCAGCGCGGCTACGCGAGAGCCCACAGCGATCAGGTCGGGGCGAATCAAGACCACTGGCCCCAGCTCCGCGTCTTGTTCGCCGGCAGCTGCCAGTTGCTGCGGGTCCAAAATGCGCAGACGGTCGCGCTGGTTGGTAAAGAGCTCATCGTTCAGCTTCTCGAGAAACTCTCTGACTCCGGGCTTCTTCAATTCCGCTACCATGACCCCGTCCGGGTCCTGACCTTTGAGCCCGCCGGTGATGACGACTTCGTCTCCCAGATACTGAGAAAACTCATAGAACTTCTGAATAGCGTTTTCCAGCTTGGGCTCGGCTGCATCGAGCTTGTTCTTCTGCAAAAAATCCCGCAGCGGCGCGCTTTCTTTCAGCTCTTGCTGGAAGATCTGCAGCGCCTGGTGCGCGGTTTCTCCATAGTTGGGGATGGCAAAATAAAAGACAGTGGATTCGGGAAGCCGGGGCAAGATGCGGCTCTGGTTCCGGCCCGCAGGATATTGCACCCCCTTTTGCATCTTCTCCAGCAACTGCCCGGCTTCAGCCATGAGTTCGCGGTTCTTCAGAAAGTCCGCCAACCAGCTGAGGTCCTCTTCAGGTTTCTTCGACACGGTTTTGTCAGGCGGGGACGCGGGCTTGCGTGGCACCACCCGTCTCTGCGCCGGGGCTGAGCTGTTGGCTTGCCCCTGAACCGCGCCGGCCGACGCGATCAGAATCAAGACAGCCGTTGTTCCCAAGCGTGCAAATCTTCGCGCCCAGCCAACCTGTTTCCGGCAAAGTGTTTGCAGGGTCGCTCCTGAGCGGAGACCTGATTCGTGGCGCATGCGTGTTCCTCCTAAGGTTGGTTGGGGGTGAATGCAAGCTAGTATGAAGCAAGATTCTCCAGCAGGCAATTTACGAGTTCGACCAGACAGGTATCCAAAGTTCCGGTATTTGGTAATTGCGGATGGACATCCGTTTGCCAGAGGTGCTGGCGTCTCTTCAGAGCCCCGCTTCAATCCGCGATCGTGGATCCAGGAAATCGCGTAGAGCGTCACCGATGAAATTGAACGAGAGCACGGCCAGCATGACGGCGGCGGCAGGGAAGAGCACCAGGTGCGGCGCGTCAAACAGGTGAGCGCGAGCGTCGTTCAGCATCGATCCCCAGCTCGCGGTCGGCGGCGGCACGCCCAGCCCAAGAAAACTCATGGTGGCTTCAGCAAGTACGGCTCCCGCCATCCCGATAGCCGCCTGCACTATCACCGGTTGAATGATGTTGGGCAGAATATGCCGCGTCACGATGCGCCAATTGCTTGCGCCCAGAGCGCGTGCCGCTTCCACGAATTCCTTTTCTTTCACAGCCAGGACCTGAGCGCGGACCAAGCGCGCATATCCCACCCAGCCGCCGATGCACAGCGCCAGAATCAAGTTGACGATCCCCGGACCGAGGAACGCGACGAAAGCGATCGCCAGGAGAATTCCAGGGAAAGACAAGAACGCGTTCATTAGAATGACGCTGAAGAACTTGTCGGTCCATCCGCCGTAGTAGCCGGCAAGGGACCCCAGAATCAACCCCAGCAGCAAAGACCCGGCGACTACGCTCGAGCCAACCAGCATGGAGATGCGTGCCCCATAGATCACCCGGGAGAGTATGTCGCGTCCCAGTTCGTCGGTGCCGAACCAATGGCCCGCGCTGGGAGGCTGCAGGCGCGAAGGCAAATCAATCGTGCTGGGGCTGTGCGGCGCAATCCAGGGCGCGAAGAGCGCAAAGGTGACAAAGACTGTAACCAGTACCAGGCCGGCGGCAGCCAAACGGTTATGCCGGCCGAGAGCGACCGTTGCGGTCCAGGTGGTTGAGGCCATCGCTAGTTACTTCGCCACCGTCTGCCGCACCACTTTTTTCAGCGCGGCCACGAAGCGCTCATTTTGTTCCGGCATGCCGACAGTCACGCGGATGCCGTTGGGAATCCCCCATGGAACCAGCGAGCGCACTATCACGCCTTCCGTCTGCATGCGTTTGGCAAAAGCGTTGGCGTCTTCGTCCACCTCAAAGTACACGAAGTTGGCGCTGGTAGGCACGGCGCGCAAGCCGAGTTCGGCGAAGTGCGGCATGAGCCAGGCAGCGCCGGCGGCGTTGTTTTCCACCGTCTTGCGAATGTGAGCCTCGTCGCGAAGGGCGGCCAGGCCCGCGGCTTCGGCTATCGCGGAAACTGAAAACGCATTGCGGACGCGTCCGAAATACTTGAACAATTCCGGATGGCCGCAACCGTATCCGAGGCGGATGCCGGCCAGGCCATGGGCTTTTGAGAACGTTCGCAAGACGATCACGTTCGGTCGGCCGGAACGCACGTAGTCCATGGATCTGGTGTAGGTGATGCCGCGCTGGGTGGCGAAGTAAGTGGCGAAGTCGTAATAAGCCTCGTCCAGCACTACCAGCACATGGTCGGGCACGCTCGCCAGAAACTTCGCCGTGGCCTCGGCGTCAAACATGGTGCCGGTCGGATTATTGGGATTGGCCAGCATGACGACGCGGGTGTTCTCATTGATGGCCGCCGAAATCGTGTCCAGATCATAGGTGTTCCGGCGCATCGGCGTGGTGACCAAATCAGCGCCTGCGGCACGAGTGACGATGGGATAACTGATAAATGACCGTTCGCTGGTAACGCAGTTCAAGCCCGGGCCGAGCAGCGTGCGGGCCAGGATGTCCAACAACCCGAGCGAGCCATCCGCCAGGAATACCTGCTCCGGAGCGAGCTGATGGCGCGCGGCCAACTCCAGCCGCAGCTCGCTCGAGTCATTGTCGGGGTAGAGGTTGACTTCTGTGGCTGCGGCACGAATCGCCTCGATGGCCAGCGGTGAAGGTCCGAAGGGATTCTCATTCGAGGCCAGCTTGATCATGGCCACGCCGGATTCGCGTTGCGCCTGCCGGATGGGCTTGCCGGGAATGTAACCGGCCATGGCGCGGATGTGCTGC
Source organism: Candidatus Angelobacter sp. (assembly GCA_035316085.1). GTDB lineage: Bacteria > Acidobacteriota > Terriglobia > Terriglobales > Acidobacteriaceae > Angelobacter. The sequence continues at coordinate 864 of DATFXI010000153.1, read as the reverse complement.
GGAACCAGATCGAGGAGGTTCTTTTTCATCACCAAAGACTTTGTACCACGAACCCGGGACAATTAGCGAGACGGCCGCCGTCGCCGCAAGTGGGTGCTCTTTCTGTTTGACGGAAAACGAACGGCTTCGGAACGCTGCAACAACGCAACTTCTTTCGGCGACAGAGAGCGAAACGCGCCCGGCTCCACGTCGAGCGTGAGCGGGCCGTAACGCACGCGCTTAATCTTCTCCACGTGATGGCCGATCTCTTCAAACATGCGGCGGATCTGGCGGTTCTTGCCCTCGATCAGTGTCACCTCGTACCAGGGATTCTCGGCCTCGCGCACCAGCCTGACTTGCGCGGGCGCGGTGCGCTCCACCTCCATGTGGCGCGGTCCGGGCTTGCTGCTTAACTTCAACCCGCGGCGCAGTTTCTCGATGCCCTGCTCGTCGGGCCGGCCGCTCACTTTCACCAGGTAGGTCTTGGCCACGTGCGACGCCGCGCGCATCAGATGGTGGGCCAATGCGCCGTCATTGGTCATCAGCAACAGGCCTTCGCTTAAGTAATCCAGCCGTCCCACGGGATAGACGCGTTCCCCCACGCCCTGCACAAGTTCCATCACCGTGGGCCGGCCTTCGGGGTCGGAAACTGTGGTGACGTATCCTTTTGGTTTATTCAACAAGAGATAAATATGACGCTCGGGCCCGCGCAGCATCTTGCCATCAACCTTGACGTGGTCGTGCGCGAGATCGGCCTTGCTGCCGAGTTCCGTGACAATCTGGCCGTTGACGGAAACCCGGCCCTGCGTGATGAGTTCTTCGGCGTGGCGGCGCGACGCGATCCCGGCTGCGGCGATGATTTTTTGCAGACGTTCCGCAGCCATG
>DATFXI010000152.1:0-3608 GCA_035316085.1 Candidatus Angelobacter sp. | reverse complement strand
TGCGGCGCAGCACGTCGACCAAGCGCTCTTCCCCGAATTCTTCTCCGTTGCCGTCGCAGGATTCGGTAATGCCGTCAGTGTAGAGGGCAAGGACGTCTCCCGCAAGGAGGCTGCATTCCGCCATGGCACACGACCACTCTCGGAAGAGTCCCAGGACCATGCAGGTGGAATCGAGCCGATCCAGGGAGTTATCGGCGCGCAGCACGAGCGCGGAGAGATGACCGCAGTTGGCGTAGCACAAGCGGCGCGTCTGGTCGTCATAGACGCCGAAAAAGAGGCTGGCATAGGCGTTGTCGGGGGTATTTTCGTAGAAGAGCTGGTTCACCGACTGCAGAAAGCGCTGCGGTTGATCCAGCGCCATGGCGTATTGCGTGCGCAGGTTGGCTTGCAAGTTGGCCATCAAGAGGGCCGCGGCAATTCCCTTTCCCGAGATGTCGCCGAGCACCAGGCCCAGCCGTTCCTGGCCCAGGCTGAGAAAGTCATAGTAATCGCCGCCAACCTGGCGCGCCTGATGGCAAACACCAGCGTACTCGAGCGTCCGGAGCGAAGGCAGGGTTTGCGGGAAGAGCCGCAGCTGCACTTCCTTGGCGATCTCCAAGTCGCGGGCAGCGCGGCGCTCAGCTTCCCGTTTCTCTTGCGCTGCGCGACGCTGCGCCTCGATGGCCCGGCTGACCTCGTCGAGCGAGACCAGGCCGAAGGAGTTGTGGTCCGGGTCCTCAAAGCGCGTAAACACTCCGCCCCAAACCGGTGGCTGGTCCCCGAACAGCAGCGTTTGCGACTCCAGCCTGGCCGGCGCCTGTTGCTGGTACTTGATGCGCCTGAGCCGCGGCGTGTGGCGAAAACGCACTCCGCGCTTTCTCCATTCCACGTACTTGGCCGCCACATCGTCGGTGACGAAGACAACCTGCGTGTGCCGGCCGATGAGTTGATACTGCTCAGAGTCTGGGTCAGGCGCGATCAGCGTAAGCACCGCCGTGCCGTCGGGCGGCCCCACGCCAACCCAGCGTTTCCCGGATTGCAACAGGACGTCAAAAACTACGTGAAACCCGAGTTGCTCTACGTAAAACTCGAGACTCCGCTCCAGGTCACGGACGAAGACGTCAACCGCCTGAATCCGAAGATAAAGGTCTTGCCGCTTCTCTGAAGAGGCGGAAAAGGAAGCCGCCGTGGCCGATGGCGAGCCGCTCATGGCGGGATTATAAAGCGGCGGACTGACTTTGGGATTTGCCGGAGGCGATTGCTTTCGCACGCCGGGCTTCAGATCATCCCGCAGATCGATTTCGCCAAAAATGATGTGCTGTTCCAGGCTTTCGCCACCCTAACAGGACATTCAGGATTTCGTGTTACATTCGCATTGATAAGAAACTACATGTCTCCGCAGCACCAATTCGATATTGACGGTCTTGCCATCGGCTCAGGCCTGTTTTTGATCGCCGGCCCCTGCGTGATTGAAAGCGAGGCTCATGCGTTGAAGATGGCCGAAGCCATCGCCGGGGTCATCGGCAAGCTGAACCTGCCTTGGGTTTTCAAGGCTTCCTACGACAAAGCCAACCGGACGTCTCTCAAAAGCTTTCGCGGACCTGGGTTGCAGGAAGGCCTTCGCATTCTTAAAAAAGTGAGAGACCAGGTAAGAGTGCCCGTGCTGACTGACGTTCATCAGGCTAGCGACATTGCCCCTGTGGCCGGAGCCGTGGACGTGGTGCAGATTCCCGCGTTTCTCTGCCGCCAGACCGACCTGCTGGTGGAGGCCGCCAGACACGCCCGCGCCATCAACATCAAGAAGGGGCAGTTTGTCTCGCCCTGGGACATGCGTCATGCGGTTGAGAAAGTGCGCGAGTCGGGAAACAACAACGTCTTCCTCACCGAGCGCGGCAGCTCGTTCGGTTACAACAATCTGGTGGTCGACATGCGCTCCCTGGCCATCATGCGCCGGTTTGCGCCGGTGGTGTTTGACGCTACGCACTCGGTGCAACTGCCTTCGGCGGGTGCGAACAGCGAAGCCGTTTCGGGAGGCCAGCCCGAATTCATTCCGATGCTCTCACGCGCCGCTGTGGCCGCAGGCGTGGACGGAATTTTCATGGAAGTGCATGATAATCCGGCCCAAGCCAAGTCTGACGGCGCTAACGCGCTCGACTTGAAGAACCTCGGGCCGGTCCTGAAAGAACTCCTGGCGATCACGAGCGCGCTCAGTTAGGGCTGTCCCCAGAGCCTGACTTCCGGTCTCCCGGAGTTGGGATTGGCCTTGCTGTACCATAGCTCCAGGCTGTGCACGATGCGGTCACCGTCCAGAGGAATGGCTCGGGTCCTGCCGCCCGCGCGGATGAACTCGCGCACTTGCAGCGTCTGCGGTTCGCCGTTTCCGTAGTGGACTACAACGTGATCGAACTCGATGGGCGCATTGACCACACGAAGCTGCAGGAAGCGGTAACGCCCGGCCGCGGCCCCGACGGAAATGTTGTCGTGGTCGCTCTGGCCATCTACGTGGGCGTTGCCCAGATAGATCCAATTGGCGGCGTAGATTGCCGGCGCAAGGAAGCAAACCAGCCCTACCACAAAAAGAGGAACAAACAGTTTCTTCATCTTCAAAAAGGAACCTTTCTAGAGGGATTTGAACCGCCATATGATCGCGCTGGTCCGACGCCGGCGCAAGCTTTTTTGCGATTCTTGCCTGCTTGAAACCCACCCCACGAGAATAAGTTCTTCGAAAAGACGTGGAGGCAACTTATCGTCAACCAGGAAGGCAACTTACACCAACTTGACCCAGGCCCTTGCCGTCCGCATCTTTGCAGCGATTTCGGCATCTATACTATGCATATGAACGGCCTTAAAACTGCTTTCCTTCTAACGCTGATGACCCTGCTCCTCATCGCCATCGGCAACTATTTTGGCGGGCAGACAGGGATGGTGTACGCGTTCGTCATCGCCGCGGTGATGAACTTTGTTTCCTACTTCTTTTCCGACAAGATTGCCCTGGCCATGTATCGGGCCCAGCCGGTCACGCGCGAGCAACTTCCCCGCGTCTTCACGGTGGTGGAGCAGCTCACCCAAAAGGCCGGCATCCCTATGCCCAAAATCTTCGTGATTCCCACGGACTCTCCGAACGCATTCGCCACCGGACGCAGTCCGCGGCACGCTTCCGTAGCGGTGACGCAGGGAATCCTCAATCTGCTAAGCGATGAAGAACTGGAAGGCGTGCTGGCGCACGAACTGGGCCACGTGCGTAACCGTGACATCCTGACCAGTTCGATCGCTGCCACTTTGGCAGGAGCAGTGACCATCCTGGCGCGTATGGGCGCCTGGGGCGCCATGTTCTCGGGTTATGGCGGCGATGAACGCGACCGCCGCGGCGGCGGGTTGGGCGCGTTGCTGATGTTGTTCCTGGCGCCGCTTGCTGCCCTGTTGATCCAGTTGTGGGTTTCGCGCACCCGCGAGTACGAAGCCGACCACACTGGCGCCGACTTTACTCATAATCCTTACGCGCTGGCCCGCGCCCTGCAGAAACTTGACGCGTATTCCAAGCGCATCCCGATGGCAGCAACGCCTTCCACGGCACACCTGTTCATCGTGCAGCCGCTGATGGGCGCGAGCTTCGCCAACTTGTTTTCCAC
>DATFXI010000151.1:0-9639 GCA_035316085.1 Candidatus Angelobacter sp. | reverse complement strand
AGTAATAGTTCTCTTCGCTGACAGTCTCAGTAGGCCGTCCACACTCCGGGCAGGGCGCTCCTGGGCCGGCAGCGTCAACGTAAAGCTCGTCGAAGACGCAGTACTGGCCGGTGTACGTTCCCTTGTAAATGAAGCCCTTTTCCTGCAGGCGTTTCCACAGCGCTTGCACGCCACGCTTGTGGCGTGGCTCGGTAGTGCGTATGAAATCGTTGTAGGAGATGCCCATCCGGTCAAAAAGCCGGCGGAATTCGGAGGCGACCTCGTCGGTGAACTGCTGCGGTGTCTTGCCCGCGGCGTTGGCGGAACGTTCGATCTTTTGACCATGCTCATCGGTGCCGGTCAAAAAGAAAGTGTCGTAGCCGAGCATGCGTTTACGACGGGCCACGGCATCGCACACCAGCGTGGTGTACGCGTGCCCTATGTGTGGACGCGCGTTCACGTAGTAGATCGGCGTGGTGATGTAAAACTTGAGATCCTTCGCGCTCGAGCGCTCAGGATTTGGCGTCGGGGCTCCCGCTCGGCTCGTCGCCTCGCTCACGCCCCCATTGCCGCTCAACTTCTGGCCCTTATCCATGTGTCTTCTTTCCCAGATCCTTCTTCCGCGTCCCGGGATCAGGATTTCGCGAGCCGGCTCTTGCCCGGCCGGGTGCCTCGCTCAGGCCCGAGGGCCGCTCAAGATAAATCCTGATGGCTTCCTGCATTACCGTTTTCAAGGGCACGCCTTGCTGCTCGGCGATGCGCCGGCAATCTTCATACTCCGGCGCATAATTGCTGACGCTGCCATTCAAGTTGGCCAGCTTCAAGCGCACCTCGCCCCACTTGGTCTGCACGGTCTCATGGCGTCGCAGCAGCGTTGCTCGTTGTTCGCGGCGCTCACGCACGCCCAACGTCGTGGTCTCAGCGAAGATCAACTGCCGCAGTTGTACTGCGTCCTCGGGCCGGCACAGGACGGTCAGCAACATGCCCGGACGGTTTTTCTTCATCTGCACAGCAGTAGCGAAGGCGTCCAGGGCGCCGGCTGCCAGCGCACGCTCCATCACGTAGCCGAAAATCTGCGGCGACATATCGTCCAGGTTGGCCTCGAGAATGACAATTTCTTCGGAGGGAACCTTCGTGGTGTCGGTGCTTTGGGTTTCACCTACGCTCAAGCGCAACACGTTGGGATGGCCTTTGAAGTCGCGCGCGCCTGCGCCGTATCCGGCCTTCGCAACCTTCATCTGAGGGAACGCAGCGAAACGCGCCGCCAGCACGCTCACGATGGCCGCGCCTGTCGGCGTGACCAGTTCTTTCTGGATTTCACCGGAATAGACAGGCGCGTTCGTCAAAAGCTCCAGCGTAGCCGGCGCGGGGATGGGGAAAGTTCCGTGCGCGCACTCCACCGTGCCGCCGCCGACGTTGAGCGGAGAACAAACCCACTCATCCACGCCCAGGGCTTCTGCGCCCACGGCAGCACAGACGACGTCCACAATCGCGTCCACCGCGCCGACCTCATGGAAGTGGATATTTTCGACATCAGTGTTGTGAACTTTAGCTTCAGCCGTGCCCAGAGCTTCAAAAATCCTGACAGCCCGCTCCTTGGCGCTCGGGCTGATGCTCGCGCGGCTGATGATCTCGCGGATTTCTTTCAATCCCCGGTGCGGCTGATGGTGTTCGTGTGCATGCTCGGGTGAATGTCCATGCCTGTGCCCAGGGGAATGCTCCTCTCCGTGGCCATGATGATGTTGGCGTCCGTGATCGTGCCCGTGACTGTGCTCGTGCTTTGCTTGCTTCTCCCAGAATTCTTCGCGTGGCAACTCTTTCTCTCCGGCAACGATCACGTCAACTTTGGTCGCACTGATGCCGCTGCGGTCCACACGGGAGATTTCCAGATGCGCGTCGACGCCCAGAGCCTGGACGGTTTGCTTCAGCAGGTCAGGCGGAACTCCGGCGTCCACCAGCGCGCCCAAAAACATATCGCCGCTGATCCCGGAGAAGCATTCTAGATAAGCGATTCGCATCAGAGCCCGAAAGTCCATCATAGGTTTAGCCTGTTTCCCGCGTCAAACCGGCCAGGAATACGGGCTTTGTTATAATCGCCTTTTCTGCCAGTAACTTACGGCGACAGTTTCCAACCGCATGCAATCATCAGAATAGGTACAAGACCTTGTATTGGGAGCTACAGCAGCAGCTTGCCCGTCATGTCCGCGAGTTTCTAAAGCGGAACTATGACATTGATGTTTTACGCCTGGTGGTGGACCAACCGCCCAGCGTGGCTCTGGGGGAATACGCGCTTCCGCTCAGCTTTGAGCTGGCGAAAAAACTGCGCAAGCCACCGCGTAAGATCGCCGAAGAGATTGTGGCCGGGGTAGGTCAGGTTCCGGGCTTTTCGAAGATCGAAGTCGCCGGTGCCGGCTACATCAATGCCCGCCTGGACCGCGCTGCCGCCGCGCAAACTCTGCTGGGCGAATCACCCCAACCGGAATCGCCGGGCGCGGAAAAGATTCTGGTGGAGCACACCAGCATCAATCCCAACAAGGCGGCGCACATCGGCCATTTACGCAACGCCATTCTGGGCGACACCTTCGTCCGCCTGCTGCGAGCCGGTGGCGCCCATGTTGATGTTCAGAACTACATCGACAACACCGGCGTGCAGGTAGCGGATGTGGTGGTTGGGTTTCTTTATCTCGAGAAAAAAGGGAAGGGCGAAGTCGCCGCGCTGATTGAGCAGAAATCTCCGGGCAAACCCTTCGACTACTACTGCTGGGACCTTTATGCCCGTGTCTCTGCGTGGTACGAGGAGGACAAAGAGCGCTTGAAGCTTCGTCTCGAAACCCTGCATGACATCGAACGCGGCGGCAATGACGCAGCGGAGATGGGCCGCCTGATTTCTGACGCCATCATTCGTCGGCATCTTGCGACCATGCAGCGGCTCGACGTCCAGTATGACTTTTTGCCCCAGGAAAGCGAGATCCTGCATCTCCACTTCTGGGAGCTGGCTTTCGAGCAACTCAAGCAGAAAAGCGTGCTCTACTTCGAAACCGAGGGCAAGAACAAGGGCTGCTGGGTGATGAGACGGGCTCGAAACAAGTCTGCAGCCGAAGATGAGCCAGAGGGACCGGATGAAGACGCTAAGGTGATCGTGCGCTCCAACGGGACCGTCACGTACGTAGGCAAAGACATCGCGTACCACCTGTGGAAGTTCGGCCTGCTGGGAAAAGACTTTGGCTATCGCAAGTTCTATCGTTATCCCGACGGACATGAAGTCTGGATCTCAGCCGAATCGAGCGAACCCGGCCATCCTCATTTCGGTGGCGTGCATGCCATTTACAACGTGATTGACTCACGGCAGAGCGATCCGCAGAGCAATGTGATCGAGGCCTTGCGCGGACTGGGCTACACGGAACAAGCGGAGAACTACCATCATTTTTCGTATGAGATGGTGGCGCTCACACCGGGTTGTGCCGCTGAGTTGGGCTACGAGGTTGCGGAGGAAGATAAAGGGCGCTCGTACATTGAAGTCTCCGGCCGTAAGGGCTTTGGCGTGAAGGCCGACGACCTGATCGACGCGCTCATCGCCGCCGCCCAGAAGGAAGTGGATGCGCGCCATCCGGAGATGGCGGAAGCTGAGCGTCGCGACATCGCCCGCCAGATCGCGATCGGTGCGCTGCGCTACTTCATGCTCAAGTTCACCAAGGGAACGGTGATTGCGTTCGATTTCAAGGAAGCCCTGAGCTTCGAAGGCGAAACCGGGCCTTACGCGCAATATGCCATCGTGCGGGCCACAAACATCTTTCGCAAAGCCGGACTGAGTGCGGAAGAAATTCTCTCCGGCAAAGTGGACTTGCCGTACCTCAACGAAGACGATGAGATATGGGAGCTTTGGCTGCGCGCCGGACAACTCTCGCACATGGTGGAGCAGTGCATCGTCACCACCGAACCGGCCTACGCCGCCAAATATGCGTTTCAGTTGGCACAGCAGTTCAACAACTTCTACCACAAGCACCACATCCTGACGGAGACTGACGAAGCCCGCAAAAGATTTCTCTTAGCCACCGCCGCGGTGGTGCGGCGCGCGTTGATTCAGTGCCTGGAGATGATGGGGATTGAAGCGCCGCCGGTGATGTGAGAAGAGCCGCCCGTTAGCCATTAGCAGATCGTAACGGCCCTTGTGGGTTGTTGCTGCTGCGCTCCGCTTACGCCTGCTTCCGCGTAAAATGAAAGACCGTTGTTCCCGCCTTCCCCTTGTAAAGATAGGTCCACGTCTGGGTGAGGTGGTCCTTATCTTCGAGCTGCACCTCCAATCCCGTGTTGTGCCAATCCTCGGGAGTGGCCATTCCAGTCACGCGGACCAGGGAAAATGCCAGCGCTTTGTTCTGCGGGTCTGTGATTTTTGGAGTGGCCATGTGGGGCTGGTTCCCGGCGGCACAGTAATGCGTCGCGATCAGATGGTCTCCGTCCACCGAGAATATGGTCATCATCACTGCGCCTTGGGCTGGACGGAATTCTTCCATCAGTGCGGAGCCGTTGGCCGTGAGAGTGTAAGTCAACGTAATATCAATCCCGTCTTGTATTCCCTTCCACTCCCCAACCAGTGACGATAGCCGTTCAAAGGCGACGGTACTTTTCGATTTCTGCGCCTGCGCTAAGGTTGTCCCCAGGAACATGGCGCCTGCAACACACAGGCTCATACACAGAAGTGCTCTCTTCATCATCGGCCTCCGAATTATCTTTCCCCAAAACTGTCACGAATGAAAAAATCCACACAGAATATGCACCCGCTGGGCAAAGCCAACGTGCACTTTCTTGCGAAAATTCAAAATGTAAGAACGGTGGCCATTCTGAATCCCTGGACGAAAAATGGGGGGCAGGTCAAAATGGATTCGCAATACAACGCGAGGGATTTGCCCGCATGCTAACGATTCCCGTACACGCTAGTCCATTGGGTCTGCGCCATGACTGAATTTCGCGGGGCCCCTCTGCTCATCCAACGCTTGGAATATCCAAAAGATTGTGTGCATCACCCTGACTCGTATAAAACTGAATTTTTGGCGGTCGCGTTTGTCGAGCGCGGCGCTTTCGAAATTGTGCAAGGGCGGGACCGATGGACCTATTCTCGAGGTGACGTGATCGTATCGGTCCCAGGATTGAAACGACGTTACCGTCCTTGTCACGAATGTCCGCGTGACGTTTGTTTGGGAATCTCCTTTGCGCCAGACTTAGTGGAAGATGCTCTCGGTCGGCTTCCACGTGACCCCGTCCCGAAAATCCCTGCAGGGACTGTTTCTGAGTTCGCCTTTCGGTGGCTAACCAGCGCGCTCGATTCCTGCGATCCCATGGCGATTGAAAGCGCGGCTTTCCACTGCGCCTTCGTATTGGGCCCACATTCTTGGGACCGCATCCCTAGGTTGTCTGGGGTGGGTACCCACGCTCGCACGATCCAAGAGGCGTGCATGTCAATGATGGAGCGGCTTGAAGAGGCTCACTCCCTTTCCTCCCTCGCCCGGGAATCGGGAATGAGCCCTTTCCATTTCTCTAGAGTATTTTCAGAGTTGGTTGGGGAATCCCCCCACCAGTACTTATTGAGGGCCAGGCTATGTCGCGCGGCAAGAATGCTCCGCCAAGGAGCGTCCGTGACCAAAGCTGCGTCGGAAAGTGGATTTCCGAACATCAGCCACTTCAGTAGAACCTTCCGGCGCCGCTACAGAGTTTCACCAGTTCACTATTGCTCATGACTCCAGAAACCGTGGTTCCCACATGGGGCATGCGACCTCTGCTTCGAAAGCAAACGCTGATTACTGACTGCTAATTGCTCTTGTCGTAGGTATTCACCCATTCCACCAGGCTGCGCACGGCGATCCCGGACGGGCCTTTGGCGATCCAGCTCTTGGCATCTTCCATCCAGGCGGTGCCGGCGATGTCGAGATGGATCCACGGCGTATCCTCGACAAATTCCTGGAGGAAGGCTGCAGCCGTGCTGGCCCCGCCCCAGCGGCCACCTGTGTTCATGATGTCGGCGATGTTGGAGCGGATGATCTCGGTGTACTCGGGATCCAAAGGCAGGCGCCAAAATTTTTCTCCCGAGCGCTCGGTGGCCCGGGTGAAGTGGCGGTAAGCGTCTTCGTCGTTGGCAAAGACGCCGGCATTGACCATGCCCAGCGCCACCACGCACGCCCCGGTCAGAGTAGCGGCATCGATCAGGTGAGTGCAGCCCAGAGTGCGGGCGTAGTGCAGACCGTCAGCCAGAACCAGGCGGCCTTCAGCATCCGTATTAATGATCTCGATGGCCTTGCCGGACATGGCAATCTGGACGTCGCCCGGTTTCTGGGCTTTGCCGCTCGGCATGTTTTCTGTGGCGCAGACAATGGAGATGACTTTGACCTTCGGCTTGAGAAGCGCGATGGCACGCATGGCTCCAATCATCGCCGCGCCGCCGGCCATGTCGTATTTCATTTTCTCCATGCCCTCAGAGGGTTTGATAGAGATGCCGCCGGTATCAAAGGTTATCCCTTTGCCGACGAGTCCCAGCACCGGCTTGTCCGGCGCGCCTTGCGGCTCGTAACGCATCACGATCAATCGCGGCTCTTCGTCCGAACCCTGGGCTACGCTCCAGAACGCTCCCATCTTCAGTTGTTTGATTTTGTCCGGACCCATGATTTCGCACTTGAGCCCCACACTGTCGCACATTTTCCTGGCGCGGTCCGCAAACATGGTAGGCGTGAGACGGTTGCTGGGTTCGTTGACCAACTCGCGGGTAAAGTTCTGCGATTCACCTACGATGCGGGCCTGGTCCAGCGCGCGTTGCAGTTTGACCTGGTCTGCGCCCGCCGGGACTGCGATCGCGACGTCTTTCATGCTCTGGTCTTTGCGGTCACTGCGGTAAGTGTCGGGATCAAAATCTCCGACACAGGCTCCTTCCACGATGGAACGCACCGCGTCTTCCGCGCCGGACGGCAATTCCGTCAGGGCGAAGGCGCAATTCCTGATAGCGTGCGCTTTGAGAAAACGTAGCGCCGTGCCAGCAGCTTTGCGCAGCTCAACCGGGTTGAAGCCACCGGCTGGACCTCCGCCGACGATCAGCAACCTCCTGGCCTTCAAGCCTTGCGGGTTGTGCAAAAGAACGGCATCGCCGGCTTTGGCGGTGACTTCGCCGGACGCGACAAGATTGGCGAACGCGAGTTCGATTGCGGCGTTTTTGCCGGCGAGCTTAGGCGCGGGCGTTTGCTTGGTACCGTGGTCCAGCGTGATTGCCACCAGGCATTCGGTGTCCACAGCGGGAGGGTCAGCGACGATCAATCTTAGTTCCATATTCAGTTTCGGCTCCAGAACTACGGTAGTGCGTCAGTGGCCTTCACATGCGGGTTCATCGCTACTGCGATGAACGTCTGTTGATTCGCTCCGCTCACCCAGGACTAAAGTCCTGGGCTGGGGGCCCGCGATTCGCTTACGAATCGCTAGACGCTGATACGACGTAGTGGGTCATTCTTAATCTACATGACCCACTACGCGAGGTTCGTGCTATTGCTTTCGCGACCGGGCGATTGCTTCGCGGGCCTCGCGGTCGGCCGTGCGACGGCGCTCGGTTTCGCGTTTGTCCCAGGACTGCTTGCCTTTGGCCAAAGCCACTTCGCATTTGATCTTGCCGTTCTTGAAATACAACCGCGTGGGCACCAGAGTATAACCGCGCTGCTGAGTTTTGCTCGCCAGTTTGCTCAACTCGCCCGCGTGCACCAGTAGCTTGCGGGTGCGCGTTGGGGCATGGTGGGCGTAGCCGGCGTTTTCATAGGCGCCGATATGCGCGTTCAGCAACCAGAGCTCGCCATCTTTAACCAGAGCATAGGCATCTTTAAGGTTGGCGCGCCCGGCGCGGACTGATTTCACCTCGGAGCCGGTAAGAACCATCCCAGTTTCCAGGCGTTCTTCCAGAAAATAGTTGTGGCCGGCGGCCCGATTCACGGTTGCGTCGCGCTCGCCTGAAGCGATCGGATCGCGCTTCACGTTCTTGGGCTTGTTCGCTTCAGTCTGATGAACCGTGTGGCGGGCCATGGCGTGTTTCGCCGCGTGCAGCAAAATTTTTATGCTAACACAGCGCAAAAGAGCCTTCGCCAACTCGTTCTAGGTGGAGCATGGGTTCCGATGTATAATCGGTGCTCCCAGCGCCAGGTTCTTGGGAATCTGTCTGCTCTATCCAAATGAAAAAGAAGGGGTTAAATGATACGACTTAAGCCGGAGCGAATGCGCAAAGGAGCCCTGATCATCTTGGCCATCGCCCTGGTTTGTTCGGTGGCGTTTGCGGCCACAGAGTCGGCCAAGTCGCTCTACAAGAAAGGCGTGGACGCGGAAGCGCGGCAAGACTACGAGGCTGCTTATGCTTTTTACAAGCAAGCCTATGACCTGAGGCCGACGGACGTAAGGTATCGCGTGTCCTTTGAGCGGACGCGCTTTCTAGCGGCAGCCAGCAAAGTCCATCGCGGACAAAAGCTGCGCGATGACGGCAAGCTGGTGGAAGCGCTGGTTCTCTTCGAGCAAGCGGCCTCCATCGACCCCTCGAACGATCGGGCTGGGCAGGAAGTGCGCCGAACCCAGCAGATGCTCCAAAAGCAGACTAATCCCAGCCAGACGCCGGCGCCATCACCTCCCAAGGGAGACGACGATGCGCTGCGAAAACGCCTGGAAGGGGCCCGCTCGCCCGTGACCTTGAGTGAAATCCCGAATGCGCCGCTCAGCGCGTTAGAGATGATGAACACGGACACCAAGAGCATTTACGAAACCATCGGCAAGCTCGCTGGCCTCAACATTCTTTTCGATCCCGACTACCAACCGCGTAACCTCACCATCAAGCTGAAAAATGTGACGCTGCAGGAAGCCCTGGACATCGTTGCTTTAGAGTCCCGGACATTCTGGCGCCCGGTAACGCCTAACACGATTTTTGTCGCCTCAGACACGCAGACAAAACGCCGCGAGCTCGAACAAAACGTCATCAAAACTTTTTATCTTGGCAATGTGAGCTCGCCTACGGACTTGCAGGATATTGTGAACGCGATCCGCACGGTGCTTGAAGTGCAGCGTATTCTGCAGGTGCCGTCGCAGAACGCCATCATCGTGAAGGGGACGCCCGACCAGTTGGCGTTGGCGCAGAAGATGGTGGATGACATCGACAAGCCCAGACCGGAAGTGATTGTGGACGTCTGGGTAGCTCAGGTGCGCAAGGACAAGTTGCGAAATTTGGGCATTATTCCGCCAGAGAACGCCATCGTGACTATCCAGGGAGCACCCGTGACCACGACAACCGGGACCACCACAACAACTACCAACCCTCTAACCTTTGACAGCCTGCAACATCTCAATCTCAGCAGTTGGGCAGTCCAGATTGATCCCATCAAAGCCACGGCATTATTTACCGACAGCGACAGCAAGATCCTGCAGAGCCCCCGCGTCCGGGCTTTGGACAATGAAAAAGCCACGCTCAAAATTGGCGACAAGATTCCCATTGCCACCGGTTCATTTGGTACGCCGGTGGGTATCGGAACTGCCACTGGCGCGGTGGGCGTGAATACGCAATTCACCTACACCGAAGTCGGCGTGACTTTGGACATCACGCCGCACGTCCATGCTGACGGACAAGTGACCCTGAAGACGACAATGGAAATCTCCAACGTGACC
>DATFXI010000150.1:0-6617 GCA_035316085.1 Candidatus Angelobacter sp. | reverse complement strand
TACCGCCGGGGCCTTCGCGTTGCGTGACGTTGACTGGGACACTACCACTCAGCTCAACTCCGAACGCGGCGTCCGCGTCACCCTGAAGACGACCGCATGTGAAGGTCAGGACTGCGGGTCGTTTTGAATCGCCGAAAGCGCGCGTGATCGCAACGTCATCGCCGTTAAACTTCGCCGTGCTCCGATGGCGTGGATTACGGACGATGGCGGCGATCGCGGCGATTCGGCAGAGGGAGTCATTAAGGAAGGTCAGCCTACTATCTCGCGCGCCTCGCCAGGACCAGGGTGACGTCATCAGGGGCTTCGGTCGAACCGATCCAATCTTCCACGGCGGCTACCGCTAGTTCGCTGATGCGGTCCAGCGGAAGATGGCGATGGGCGACGATGGTCTCAATCAGTCGGTCCTCGCCGAACTCGCCAAATTCGTTCTCCGGTTCCGTCATGCCGTCGCTGAACGCGATGAAGATGTCGCCTGGGTACAGTTCCACGGTCTGTTCCTCGTAGCCAAGATCGTCGAACAGGCCGATGACGGTGCCCCCGATGTCGAGGCGGCGGATTTCGCCGTTTTCACTCAGGATGACGGGTGGAAGGTGTCCGGCGTTGGAATACGTAAGGCGGCAGCTATCGTCCTCATAAAAGCCCAGGAAGAGCGTGGCGTATTTCTCCGGCTGGGTGGTCTGGTAGATGTGGCGGTTTAGAAGCCACAGCATCTGTGCCGGGGACGGCCGGGCCACGCGCGGGGCAACGGTGGCAATGCGCATGTCCGTGCCGTAAGAAGCGGAAGCGGCGGTTACAGGCGCCAGCAGTTCCTGCTCGTACGCGCGGACGGCGGAATGAATGGTGGCCATCAGCAGCGCGGCGGAAATGCCCTTGCCACTGATGTCGCCCACGGCAATGCCGACTTGCTCCGGGCCGTACGCCAGGAAGTCGTAGTAATCGCCGCTGACAATGCGTGCCGGCCGGCAGACGCCGTGCAGCTCCAGCGTTCCGGTCCCGCGCATGGCTTGTGGGAAGAGCTGCGCTTGCACTTCATGGGCGATCTCCAACTCGCTCTGCAGACGCTCTTTTTCCTTCTGCTCGGCGATCAGCTTCTGCAACGAGTCGGTCATCGAGTTGAACGCGCGCTGCAGAGCCGCCAGCTGGTCGTTCTCCCGCACCTGGATGCGATGGGTGAATTCGCCGCGGTTGATGTGCTCGGTAGCCTTGTAAAGGTTGGCCACCGAGTAGGTTACCGTCCGCGTAAGGCGAATTCCGATGATCAGCGCGATTAATACCACGACGGCAAGGGCGATCGCGGCGCCCAGGAGAAGCTTGCCGAGCGCACCGGTCCACACTCCCATGTACAGCCCCAGATAGTTCCAGATGGCTGAAGGACGCGTGATGCCGACGAGGTACCAGTAGCGCGCTTCGCCGCTGGGCCAGTCCACGGTCTGGATCAGGCCGCCAAAGTGCAGTTGGGGATCCACCGTGGCCTGCGAATCGGAAACGGCTCCGGCGCTAATCACGTCGGACGATGGAGGGTTGGTTGCCGTGGCCGGAGAAGGCGTGGCGCCCGGGCCTTGCTGGACTTTCTCGGAAAGGCTTAGCGCGCCCAGATTGGCGGCGATCCGCCCGAGAAATTTCTGGTCAAACGGGACGCTGGAGATAACCATGTCCAGGCCGTGAGGCGTTCGGATCAGGTTTGCCGCGCGCAGATGGAGCTTGCCGTGGTCGCTGGCCAAACCGGTATATCCGTCCTTCAACCACTTGGGCGCCTCCGAAACGGGCACGATGGTCAGCGAGCGGCCGGGGAATAGCGTATCACTGGCCATGATCTCGTGCGGCAACTTTGTGCGGTTGACGATCTGCTCTGCAGCGGCGGCGTTGGCCGCGCTCAGGCGTTGTTCCTGTTCACGGATTTCCGAAACGGCAAGAAAGGTAGCCAAATGTTCAGTTGCAAGGTATCCGATGCCCAGGGCCATTGCCATCGCCAGCGTCACGGGCACTCCGCCGATGAATAGGTACGTCACGATCAGCCGGTTACGCACGCTCCACATCACATGGTTGCGGAACCAGCGCAAAGCGAGAAAGATCAGCAGGGCTGCGAGAACGTAACCGACGAAGGTGGTCCAGCCGTTCAGCGGATCGGCAATGCGCGTGGCTCCGGCGAGCTTGAAGATCCACTCGAGTGCCAACAGCAGCAACTGCATGCCGGCGACATAGGCTGTGAACCGCGCCACGCGTGTGCGAGGCACAAGGCCCAGGGAGCCAAGCTTGCTCGAAATGGCGCTCCAGAAAGCCAAGACCTACTGATTATAACGACGCAGACCGCTCCTGCGGCGCGAACGCTGACGCCAGATGGGCCCCGGCGAGCAGCATCAAGCCGGAAAGAAAAGCCCAGAACATGAGCGTCACAGAAACCGCAAAAGGCCCGTAAACCTCCTGGAAATTGAGCCAGGGTAGAACCTTGATGTAGATGGTCTTGGAGACTTCCCACAACACACCCATGGCGATGGCCACGGGCAGCACGCTCTTGGGCCGCACCTTGCCGTTCGGCAACAGCCAGTAGATGAGGAAGAAAATTGCCACGCTCGCAACAGTGGCGAAGATTTTGAGCGCCACCCAGGTGACGACTTTGAACAAGGCGTTATCACTGTGACCCAGCAGCATCAAGCGGAGAATGACCCGGTTTCCCGTCGCTGCGCCAACAGAGGCCATGGCCAGGGTGCCGCAGGCAAATGCCAGCACGAGCGAGATCAGCTGGTTTCCCACGTACGACCGGTTCTTGGCGAATCCCCAGATCTGGTTGAGCGCCACTTCCAACGGCAGAAAAACGCCGGTCGATGTAACCAGCAGGATCAGGACCGAAGCCAGCTTGACGCCTTTTCGGCTCGTTACCAGAGAGTTGAGGTTCCTGATGACAAAATCCTGTCCTGCGGGCAACTGGTCGCGCAGAAGCATGACCACCACATCTTCCATGTTTTGCGAGTGAAAAACGTGCCGGATGAGCCACATCATCAGGACCATGAACGGAAAAAACGAAAGAATCGCGTTGGCGGCCACGGAAAACGCAAAAGTATGGGCTTCCGGTTTGGTCAAGTAGTGCAGCGTAGAGAGGCCGCGGCGGCGCACCATGCGCTCCCAGGCCGGAAGCAGGAAGCGGAAAATGCCACCCCTGGCTTCGCGCGAGGGGTCGGATGGGGCAGAGACGATATCAGCTGGCATGACAAACTGACTCATCCTATCAGAAGAGTTGGGGGTAGACCGCTCCTCGCCAATCCAACGGTCATGCAACCATCGTGTATTCAAAGAATTACCAAACATTGGAATTCTCTTAAGAAAGTTCTTTACAAATACCAGAGTTCCTGAATACTATGCCTAGCTCCCGAAAAAGAAACTCGCGGAGCGATTCGGGTTGGTGTTTTTGTACAGCTCAGTGGAACTTACCGAAACGATTCGGTCACGAGCGTCGCAGGGATGTGGATCTTCGCGGCGTCCGGCGGTCCGTGATTGTTGCGGAAGGCGGGGCCGGCAAAGCAGCAACCTTTTCTCTCGTCCTGTTTCGAGCAGGAGAGAATTCTATTCTGAGCTGAGGCGAAAGGAGTTTTTGCGTGAGAGAGAAGGGAACAGTTAAATGGTTTAATGGCGCCAAGGGGTATGGGTTCATTCAGCGTTCTACCGGGGAAGATGTATTCGTCCACTTCTCCGCGATTCAGGAAAACGGTTACCGCACGCTGAACGAAGGAGAAACCGTGGAGTTTGAGCTTCTCAAAGGCCCCAAGGGTTATCTGGCTGCGAATGTCATGAGAGGCGTGGCCAGCTAAGGCGCGTCTTATCTGAAGGTCAAATCCCCTTGTCCAGGCAAGGGGTTTTTCCTGTCGGCAGCAAAGAATTGATTCTTCTCAAGCGCGTAGCTCTTCGCGCAATGGTCCATCAAAGCAGTTGCGCAGCGGCTTTGTCGACAATCCACAGCAGGCGTCCGTCTTGCGGGCGGACCTTTGCTGCCGGATAACCTGCGTCAGTTGGCGCACGGTCAAGAATCCCCCGCAGGACCCGGGATTTACCTTCTCCTGAGACCAGGAACAGAACTTCCGCAGCGTGGTTCAGCACTGGGAAAGTGAATGTAATGCGGTAGCTATGGAACTTCTCAACCCAGTTAGCAACTACCATGCGCGATTGCTCCTGGAGCGCAGCGCTGCCTGGAAAAAGAGAGGCCGTGTGGCCGTCTTCACCCATTCCCAGCAGAATCAGGTCGAAGCGTGGCCAGGCGCCACTCTGCACTCCAAAGAACTCGCGGAGCTGGCGATCGTAGTCGTCAGCGGCCGCGCTGGCAGGCAGTTCGGCGTTTACCCGAAAAACGTTGCGCTGGGGAAGCGGTACGCGCGATAAGAGCGTTTCACTGGCCATGCGGTAATTGCTGTCGGGATGATCGGGGGGGACGTTGCGCTCGTCGCCGAAGAAGATGAAGATCTTGTCCCAGGCAAGGTCACCGTACTCTGTTGCGAGCAGGGAATTTACAGCCCGCGGCGTGTTCCCGCCGGATAGCGCGACACAGAAGCGGCCGTGCGACACAAAAGCTTCTTGAGCGCAGCGGCAGAATTCCTGGGCGGCGGCGCGGGCGAGAGCTGCGGCATCGTCAACAGTCACCAGTTCAGGTTTGAAACCGGGATTTGCGACCTTAGACATGGAGTTCAGCGCAATCGGTGACTTCAGGAAGCTGCTCTTGGTCTATTCTCCTCCGCGGCGCAATGCACGGCGTAGCGAGCTGCGCCAATCAGGCCGACTCTTGCGTTGGTGATGACCTTCACAGGAATGGTCTCTAGAAGCGGCTTCATCCTGCCTTTGTCGGTAAAGGCGTCGCGAAAGAGAGGTGTGCACAGCTTGGGCAGAATTTTTCCAGCGATGCCGCCGCTCAAAAAAACGCCGGCCGTGGCGAGCATACGCAGCGCCAAGTTCCCGGCCTCAGCGCCGTAGACAGTGACAAAGATGTCCAGGGCACGCTCGCAGATCGGGACAGAGGCATCGAGCCCGCGCTGCGAAATGTTGGCCGCAGGGTCCGCACTTTCAGCGAGTTCATCGCGGAGCCACTCCGGTTCACTTTCAAGTTGGCTATCGCGCAAGAAGTCGTACACGTTTTTTAATCCGGGACCGGAAAGAATGCGCTCACAGCTTACGTGACCGAACTTTCCACGGAGATAGTTGTAAAGCCCGACTTCCAATTCCGTCCGTGGGGCGAAGTCTGCGTGACCGCCCTCCGCCGCAAACGCGTGATGGCGAGTTCCGTCCCAGTACATGCCGGCCTCGCCAAGACCGGTCCCCGCGGCGATCAGCGCTGCGTTGCCCTCACGCGGCGAAGCGGAGTTAACGCCCACCAGGTCCGTCTCTGCCAAGTCGGCGATTCCGGTCGCGTGAGCTTCCAGGTCATTGATGAGCCATACGCTGTCGATTTCAGACTGCCGTGAAATCTCCGTGGCATCGGCGATCCAGGGAAGGTTGGTGGCTAGCGCCCGCCCGCGAAGCACTGGCCCGGCGATTCCCAGACATGCCGTGCGAACAGGTTGCGAGCAGTCCCGCAGGAACAGGCTGACGATTTGCAACAGGCTTTGGTGCTCTCGGCTAAAAAAGGTCTTTTCGTCCAGCATGCATAGATGGCCGCGATCTTCTGTGAAGAGGGCCAGTCTGCTGTGCGTCCCGCCGATGTCACCAGCCAGAATCACTGAGGAATCCTTCTCCAGCGGCGTCCGTCGCGGTTGATAAGCTCGTCGGCCTCCTGAGGTCCCCATGAGCCGGCAGGATAGTTGGGAAATTGTTTGGGCGGCAGCGCTTTCCAGACGTCGAGAATGGGATCGACCACAGCCCAGCCGGCTTCCACCATGTCGGCGCGCTGAAACAACGTCTGGTCGCCCATGAAGCCGTCATAGAGCAGGATCTCGTATCCAGTATTGGGCTCGGTTCCGAAGTAGTCGGAATAACTGAACTCCATCTCTACCGAGCCGACTTTCATTTGTGCTCCCGGGACTTTGGCGTGAAAGCGCATGGAGATGCCTTCATCCGGCGCGATGTGGATGACCAGTTGGTTGGCCTTCAGGTCACTGACCGGGGTGTCGCGAAACAATACGAAAGGCGCCCGCTTGAACTGGATCGCAATCTCCGTGTGCCGTGTCGCCATCCGTTTTCCGGTACGAAGGAAGAAGGGAACGTCGGCCCAGCGCCAGTTGTCGACCTGCAGCTTGAGAGCGACGAAAGTTTCTGTCCTTGAGTCGGGTGGGACTCCTTGCTCTTCGCGATACGCGGGGACGTGCTCCCCTTGCAGTTCGCCCTCGCCGTACTGCCCCCGCACGGCGCTGTGCAGCACATCTTCTGCGTCGAGTGGTTGGATGGCGTGCAGGATTTTGGATTGCTCGTCATGCACGGCATCGGAGCTGAAAGAAATTGGCGGTTCCATGGTGGTGAGCGAAAGCAATTGGAAGAGGTGGTTGGGCACCATGTCACGCAGGGTGCCGGCCACATCGAAGTAGCCGCCGCGCTGTTCCACGCCCACGGTTTCCGCTACCGTGATTTGCACATGGTCCACGTAGCGACGGTTCCAGACGGGTTCGAAGATGCCGTTGCCGAAACGAAACACCAGAATGTTCTGC
>DATFXI010000149.1:0-2775 GCA_035316085.1 Candidatus Angelobacter sp. | reverse complement strand
CCCCGCGATCCCCAGGCCCAGGCCGATAGCGCCACGTGCCGGCATGCCGCCCACGCGAAACACCCAAGCCTCCAGGACGGCTACCCAGATGGGCACAAACGCTACGATCAATGCCGCAAGGCCGCTGGGGACGTAAACTTCTGCCCACATCACGCCGATGTTGGCCAGCGAAAGCAGCAGCACGCCGATAGTGAGTAAGCGGAAGAAATCCTGGCGGGTGATGCTGATCTTCTTTCCTGCGAGAGCACACCACGCCAGCATGACCAGTCCGGAAATGATGTAGCGCACGGAGCCGATAACATAAGGCGGAATTTCGCGCACGGCCACGCGCATGGCCAGGTACGTGCCGCCCCACAACACATACACCAGCGCAAAGGAAATCAGAATGCGCAGTCGCTGCTGTTTGTGTTCCGCGGCTGTCATGGAATTGTGACCAGGATTATTACCATCAGACGCGGAATAATCACGAAGAGATGCGAAAAAATCCCGAATGGAAGGATTCGCAAGGTTAATGGCACCTTGGTAACAGCAAAAGGAAAATAACAATCGCGATATAATGGATGCATCATGAACGTCAGGCGCACATCATGGTTTTTGCGCGCGCCCGAGCGGTCGCTCGACTGCTGGGTGGACTTCCTGGTCTGCCCGCGGCGGTACCTGGCAGTGTTGCCGGCGCACGCCCGCGCCAATCTTTTCGCCGGCGACTAATCAGCACTTCGTCCTCACTCAGGCCTCACTGGGGCCATAGCTTCAACCTGCAAAAGATTCGAAAAAGAGGATGAACATGCCA
Source organism: Candidatus Angelobacter sp. (assembly GCA_035316085.1). Classification (GTDB taxonomy): domain Bacteria; phylum Acidobacteriota; class Terriglobia; order Terriglobales; family Acidobacteriaceae; genus Angelobacter. The sequence continues at coordinate 1,985 of DATFXI010000149.1, read as the reverse complement.
ACTAACACAGTTTCTGCCGGTCCCAATATCCGGACCAAACTGCCCGGGCCGAAGGCCCAGAAGATTCTGGAAGGCGATGCCCGTTACATTTCGCCTTCCTATACCCGTTCTTACCCCCTGGTGGCCAAGCGAGGCCATGGCGCGGTGATTGAGGACGTAGACGGCAACGAGTTTCTGGATTTTTCCTCCGGGATAGCGGTGGTCTCGACCGGGCATTGCCATCCGGAAGTGGTGGCTGCTATCCAAAAGCAAGCGGCCGAGCTGATCCACATGTCGGGCACCGACTTCTACTACGAAAACATGATCACCCTGGCCGAACGGTTGCAGAAGATCGCGCCCATGTCCGGCCCGGTGCGCGTGTACTACGGCAACTCCGGCACCGAAGCCGTGGAAGCTGCAATGAAGCTGGCGCGCTATCACACCAAGCGCCAGGGCATCATCGCGTTCTACGGTGCCTTCCACGGACGCACCATGGGCTCGCTCTCCCTGACGGCGTCGAAAGCGCAGCAACGCCGGCGTTTCTTCCCGGTCGTGCCGGGTGTGGCTCATGTGCCGTATCCGTATCTCTACCGCCGGCCCGAAGGCATGAGCGAAGCGCAGTATGTCAAGGAGTGCGTCAGCTTCCTCGAAGACCGCGTGTTCAAGACGATCATGCCGCCGGAAGAGTGCGCAGCCATCTTCATCGAACCCATCCAGGGTGAAGGCGGCTACGTGCCTGCCCCGCGCGAGTTCATGCAGGAACTGCGGCGCATCTGCGACCAGCACGGGATTCTCCTGGTCGCCGACGAAGTGCAGAGCGGCGCTGGCCGCAGCGGCAAGTGGTGGGCCATCGAACATACCGGCGTAGAACCGGACATCGTCACGATAGCCAAGGGCATTGCTTCCGGCATGCCGCTGGGCATCACGCTGACCCGGGCCGAGATCATGGACTGGGTGCCTGGCTCGCACGCTTCCACCTTCGGAGGCAATCCGGTATGCATTGAGGCCGCGCTGGCCACAATGAACGTGCTGGAGCGCGAAGCCATCGCCAACGCTGCCGCCGTGGGCGATCACGTCATGAGGCGGCTGAAGACCTGGCTCGACAATGACAAGCATCCCATGGTTGGCGACGTTCGCGGCTGCGGGCTGATGATCGGCGTGGAGATCGTGAAGGATAAGAATACCCGAGCCAAGGCCCACGATGAACGCGAGCGGATTGTGGATCTGGCCTTCGAGCGCGGCGTCCTCTTCCTCGGCGCCGGCGAAAACTCCATCCGCTTTGCCCCGCCCCTGATCATTACGCAGGAGCAGGCGGACATCGCTCTGGATGTGTTGGAAGAGTGCATCACCATCGTCGAAAAGGGCTCGTAGAAGCCTCGAAGCGTTTTTCCTGAAGTCCCGAGCAGCAGCTTTTTCTGAAATCCCGAACCTGCGAAAGCGGTCAGGGATCCCTATGGTTGCGATGATCTTTGGGTTAACCGACAAGTAGGGGCTAGCCTCACGGAAGCATTTTCGTTACCATAGGGACCCCTCCCCTTCGACAAGCTCAGGGTTCGGGGTTTCAGAGGTAGCTCTGCTCGGGTTGCAGGAACAACATGTCAGGAAGACTCGCTCGCCTCACCTTGCGCGCACTCGATTCAGCAGCTGCGCTGCTACCCCACAAAGACTCTGGTCCAGAGCATCTTCGCACCGGCCGTCGCGGTGAGGAAGAAGCTTACTTCTATCTGCGGCGGCTGGGCTATGTGATGGTGGCGCGCAACTATCGCAGCCCGCGCAGCCGCAGCGAGCTGGACCTGATCGGATGGGACGGCGACGTGCTTTGTTTTATCGAAGTCAAGACGCGCGCCACACGCGATATTCAGCCTGCGGAAATGGCTGTGGATCGTGAAAAACAGCGCGACCTTTCCCGCGTGGCCCGCGAGTTCCTGCGCAAAGTGCGCGGCACCCCGGCCTTCCGCTTTGATATTGTCAGCATCTATCTGGAAGTGGGGCGCGAGGCCGAAATC
>DATFXI010000148.1:0-8853 GCA_035316085.1 Candidatus Angelobacter sp. | reverse complement strand
GAAAAGAGCACCTCAGTAACCAAGGAACCCCAATTCAATGGCGATAAAAAGCGACCGCTGGATCCGCAGGATGGCCCTGGAACACGACATGATCAACCCCTTCAACGACCGCCAGGTCCGCGATGGAGTGATCTCCTATGGCGTTTCTTCGTACGGATACGATCTGCGCGTGGCCGACGAGTTCAAGATTTTTACCAACGTCAACTCCGCCATCGTGGACCCCAAGAACTTCGATCAGCGGTCATTCATTGACGTCAAAGGCTCTTCGGTGCTGATTCCTCCGAACTCGTTCGCTCTGGCGCGGTCCGTCGAGTATTTCAAGATTCCGCGTGACATCCTGACCATCTGCGTGGGCAAGTCTACATATGCGCGCTGTGGCATCATCGTCAACGTCACGCCGTTTGAGCCGGAGTGGGAAGGCTTTGTCACGCTGGAGATTTCAAACAGCACGCCGCTGCCGGCAAAAATTTATTCCAACGAAGGCCTGTGCCAGATCCTGTTCTTCCAGGGCGACGAGCCGCCCGACGTCAGCTACAAAGACAAAGCCGGGAAATATCAGAAGCAGAGTGGAATTGTGTTGCCGAAGTTGTAGTTCCTCGGCCGCGGATGACCGCAGAAAAACCCGAGATCAAAAGCTGGGCCGCGAATGCGTCCGAACGCAAAAGAATCTGCGATCATCTGCGCAAATCTGCGGCTTGCGGCAGTTTGGGTGAACGCTAAGGTTTGCTCGTAGCTTCGCCGAGTTTATAAATGTAGCGGATGGAAGGCTTGTAGATCAGCAGGTCGCCGCCGTTGTTGCGGCTCAGTTTGAGGCAATTGCGGTCGTACCATTCGATGAGCCCCTGCACCTGCTCACCGTCTTTGAGCACCACGACCATCAGCGTCTTGCCCTGAATTTGTTTTTGGTAGTAATAGTTCTCGGCGTGTGTCTGCTCAGGGGGGCCGTTGCGGCGCGGTCCGCTGCCGGCCATGCGATCAGTGCGTTCCAGCCGCTCGCGGCGCTCGGAGACTGGCTCCGTCCTCGGCTGCGGCGCGCTTAGGGAGGGACGGATCAATTTCCGGCTGACAAATCCTTCGCCCTCCTGTTCGGGGGCTTGACGTGCAGCGGTTGCGTCGATGGCATCTTTCATTGTGTTTTTCGTCTCCCGCGGTGCAGAGAATATGGCGGGGAAAGCCCACCGGAAGCCGAATCTGAATCCAACAAATTGAGCGGGAATTCAGTGCGGGTTGTTCTTGCTAACCTAACACAGCAAACCCTGACTTTCAATGGACCCGAAGGACAGGGCCGGCTTATCGTATGGTGCACAAACTAAGACCCACCACGGGAACACGGGGTGCAATGAGAAAATTGCCAAATATTGCCAAGACTGCCAAAAAATCCAAATTGGCTCGGCCGCAATGCCATGGGCTCAATTTGGATTCTTTGGCAATTTTGGCATTGCTGGCAATTCTCTCAAGATTTCACCGTGGTAGGTGTGCCTAGCGTTCAAGTCCTAAAGCAAACGCATCCAGCGACAGCGGCCGCAGCAAGTTGCGTCGCATACCGCTCTCCACTTGTCCCAGTTGTTGCGCGGCTTGGGCGATCCACTGGAAGTCAACCGACGCGGCCAGCAGTTTGAGCTCTGCCATGACGTCAGTGTTGTGCACCAGGTCTGGCGTGCCGGAAGACAGGGCCAGAAGGTCTTTCAGCAGCGAATAGACGGCGCTCACCAAATGGTCGGTTTTTTCTTTGCCTTCGCCGCCGCGATACGTCTCCGTAGTGCGAAAAAGCTCAGAATGGTCGCCGCTGCCGGCGGCGGCGTGCAGCAACGCCATGGCATCTTTGCGCGCGGCCACATAGTGTTCGAGATCGAAGGCAAGTGCGCGTCCCACCGCTCCACCGCTCAGCCGCGCCACCAGTTCGCGCTGTCTTGCGCCCCACTGCGGGCGACGCTCAGCCAGGACCTTCTCAATCTGCTTTACCGGCAGGGCGGCTAGAGGGACGATCACCGAACGCGAGCGAATGGTGGGCAGCAGCTCGCCGGGATTGCGCACCAGCAGAAAGATGGTGGCGTACTCCGGCGGTTCTTCCAGCACTTTCAGCAGAGCGTTGGCAGCTTCCTTCATAAAAGCCGCGTCGGAAAAAATGTAAACTCGCCTCCTTGCCGCCGCCGGTTTGTAACGGATGGACTGGTTTACGTGCCGCACCTGGTCAATTTTGATCATCATCTGCGGCGGGTCGGGCGGGATCACCAAAACGTCAGGGTGCGTCTGCACCAGAATCCGGGTTTCGCGTTTGTCGGTGTCCTTCAAGCTCTCGCGGGCTTCCACAGCTTCGGCAAAACGGGCGTCGAGGTCTTGCGATTCGCCGATGCGGCGGCAGTTCTCGCATTTCCCGCAAAAGTCGGGAAGGCCATCTGCCGCGATGAAGGTTAGTTCCGGTCTCCCGGTGGCCCGATCACCCGATGACACGATGACCCGATCACCCGGGGTCCCCGGCACGCGCCGTTTTGGCGTGCTGGGGTGGTCATCCGATCTTCCCAGACAGTTCATCGCCCGCGCCAGCATCAAAGCCAGCGTGTATTTGCCCGCGCCCCGCGGTCCGGCCAGCACCACAGCGTGGGGAAATCGGTCGCTGGCCAGCATCTCGCGCAGACGGTCCAGGACTGGCGCGTTGCCGTAAAAGTCGGCGAAACTCATGCTCTTGATTTAAACACCTTTACAGCTTCTTAACAAAAGGGCCGAAAGATCAGGACGAGCAAACAGCGCGTGTCGCAGCTCGGTTCGATTTGAATTATTCTTCCGCCGATGGTACCGTCCAGAGTCTCCCTGCGATGCGACACCAGCTCGAGTATTTTCCGCTCCGGGCGTTGGCGGCCTTGGTGGGCGCGCTGCCGCGACCGTTGGCCCGGGCTTTCGGCATCGGGTTGGGCCTCCTTGCCTACGCATTTCACCCCCGCTTGCGGCGGGTTGGCCGTCGCAACCTGGATTTAGCTTTCCCCGGCAAGAACCGCACGGAGAAGAAGAAAATCCTGCGCGGCGTGTACATCAATCTGGGCCGGCAGCTGGCCGAGTTCTGCCTGTTTCCACGCTACACCCCCGAGAACGTGGGTCGCGTGGCCGTCTATGAAGGTTTCCAGAATTTTGCCGACGCGGCAGCCCGCGGAAAAGGCGTGGTCTTTCTGACGGCGCACCTGGGCGGATGGGAAGTTGCGTCGTTTGCGCACTCGCTCTATGGCCATCCCATGAACATCGTGATGCGCCCGCTTGATAATCCTTACGTTGACGCCATGGTGGACCGCTACCGCACGTTCCACGGCAACCGCACTTTTCCCAAACAGGATTTTGCCCGGGGCTTGCTGACCGCATTGCGCCAGGGCGAAACCGTGGGCATTCTGATGGACACCAACATGACCCCACCCCAGGGCGAGTTCGTGGATTTCTTCGGCGTCCCCGCCTGTACTGCTACCGGGCTGGCCCGCGTGGCGGTCCATACCGAGGCCGCCGTGGTCCCGGCTTTCGGCGTGTGGGACAAGCATTTGGGGAAGTACAAAATCTGCTTCGAGCCGGCGCTCAAGCTGACCTCGACCGGCGACGACGAAGCGGACGCTCTGGCCAACACGGCGCTCTTTACCAAAATGATCGAGACCTACGCTACCAAGTTTCCCGACCAGTGGCTTTGGGTGCACCGGCGATGGAAGACGCGCCCGCCGGGCGCTGCCCCGATTTATTGATTTCGTAGTTGATGCCAAGAGCTGGAGGCGGCCGGCCGTGAATTGGGCTCATCCTTCTCGAAGAACACGTGAACGTCGCCGACAAAAGCCAAAATGGCAACCACCAGCGACCCTGCCATACCCACAAAGAAAATCCAGGTGAGAACGGAAGCCAGAATATGCATAAAAAGGCCGATCCTCGATCAACCTAATTTCTGGCGCGTAAGGAAGAAGTAAGGAAGTCATAAAGATTTTGTAAAGCCGAGCTGCCCCGAGGTGGCCGGGCTCTCGTTTTGGCTCAATGGTTCGTGCTCGCAAGCGGCAACGTAAATGAAAACACTGATCCATGGCCTAACTGGCTGGTGACCTCGATGCGGCCGCCGTGTGCCTCCACGATGGCTTTGACGATGGCCAGCCCCATGCCGGTGCCCTGCACGCGGTAACGCTGGCCCTGGCCGCGGTAGAACTTGTCAAACACCATGGAGCGTTCCAGGTCGTCGATTCCGGCGCCGCGATCAGCCACGCTGGTGACGAGATTCCCGTTTTTCACTTCGCTGCTGACAAAAATCGCCGCGGCTGCGGGCGAATACTTGGCCGCGTTTTCCAGCAGGTGCTGCAACACTTTTGTGATCCAGGCCACGTCCATCGGCACCGCCGGCAGACGCGCCGGCAAGCGGACTTCCACGGGATGGCCGCTCAAAACCGGCTTGGATTCAGCCAGCGCAGCGTCAATGGCTTCGCGAATCTGATGAGGCTTCAAGTCGAGTTTGACTTCGCGGGCGTCGAGCTGGGCCATCACCACGGCTTCGCCCACCAGGCGATTAAGACGATCGCTCTCTTCATCAATCACCGCCAGCAGATCCTGCTGGTCGGCCGTGGATAGTGTGGCGCCCGAGCGGAGCGTGCTGACCGAAGCCTTGATTCCGGTCAGCGGCGTGCGGAACTCGTGGGTAACGGAATCGAGAAGCGCGGAGCGCAGGCGTTCACTCTCCTGCGATGCGGCGCTGTGGGCCAGATTTTCTACGGCGCGGGCGCGCTCGATGGCCGTGGCAATCAGGCTGCCCACCGCTTCGAGCGTCTGGCGCGACGGCAGGTCGCCGGTGATGCCGAATGCGCCCACGGTGCGGACGCCCATGCGCAGCGGCGTGACCGCCAGCCGCCGCCCTGGATCAAGCAGGAGTTCACCTCGCGTCGAGGCGTTGCGCAGGTCCTCGACCGGAATCTCCTGGCGCTCAGAGTCGGAGCGGTAGACGTCATCCCGCGACTGGAGATAGACGGCGGCGTGGGTTGCACCGAACGTTTCCGTCACAAAGCGCGGTACGGTCTTCAGCAGCTCCATCACGTTTTCCGCCACCAGCAACTGCTGGCTGAAGATGTACAGCCGCTCCACATCACGGCGGCGGCGGTTGGCTTCCTCCGTCTGGCGGCGCGCCCGGTCGGAGAGGTTGCTGGCCACGACTGCAGCAAAGAAAAAGGCGAAGAGCGCCACCCAGTTTTGGGTGTCGGCGATGGTGAGCTTGCCGACGGGCGGCAGAAAGAAAAAATTGAAGCACAATGCTGCGGCAACCGACATAGGCAGCGCGTAGCGCAATCCCCAGAGCGCTGCCACCGAGAGAATCGCCAGCAACAGACTCACGGCCACGGTGGTGGGATTGACGTTGAGCAGTTTCCCGTATACAAACACAATCAGCGCCAGAATCGCGGCGCAAACCAGGAAACGCAGAGCTGCTCGCGCGGAGGACTTCACGCGCTGATTGTAGCTGAAGCCGCCTCCGGCCCGCGTACCCCAAGGACTTCAAGTGCCCAAGACGCCCGAACAATGGCTGGAGCATGCGGCGCCGGAAAAGAAGGCCGGCATCTTCAAGCTCTTTCTCGGCTACGCCCCGGGCGTGGGAAAGACCTACAACATGTTGAGCGAGGCCATCCGGCGCAGCAAGCGTGGCGAGGACGTGGTCGTCGGCGTGGTGGAGACCCACGGCCGGAAAGGTGTGGCCGAACTTCTCTGCCAGCTCCAGTCGGTCCCAAGAAAAAAACTTGAATATAAAGGTACAGTTTTCGAGGAGATGGATGTCGATGCCGTCATCGCTCGGCGGCCGCAGGTGGTCTTGGTAGATGAGCTGGCGCACACCAACATCGAAGGCAGCAAACATCGCAAACGTTATGAAGATGTTCTGGAAATTTTGGAAGCGAAAATTGACGTGCTTTCGACCATGAACATCCAGCACCTGGAAAGCGTTACTCCGATAGTACAAAACGTCACCGGAATCCAGGTTCGTGAGACCGTGCCGGACTGGGTTCTGGAGCGCGCCAACGAAGTGGTGTTGGCCGACCTTACGCCGGAAGCGTTGCAAACACGCATGCGCCGCGGCGACATCTATCCCGTGGAGCGCGCGGAAAAAGCCCTGACCAATTTTTTCCGCGCCGGGAATCTGTTGGCGTTGCGCGAGCTGGCCCTGCGCCACGTGACCCATTCCGTGGACCGCAGCCTGGAAGAGTATTTGCAACGCAAGCACATTGACCAGAACTGGGGCGTGGCTGAACGCGTGGCGGTGTGCATCAGCTCGAATCCGGCCTCACAGCAGCTGATTGCCCGCGGCGCGCGCATGGCCCACGGCCTGGACGCGGAGTTCTACGTGGTGCACATCGAAACCGGCAAGGGTCGCCCGGAGGATCGCGCTTCGTCGCTGGCCGCCAACATCCGGTTTGCGGAAAACCTTGGCGCCAGGTTCTTCCAGGTCCAGGGGAATAACGTGGCCCGGGCCGTCGGCGAATTTATCCGCGACCACAAAATCACCCAAGTCATCTTCGGCCGCAGGGCGGTGCACGGCTGGCGGAAGTATCTGTACCTGACGGCCATCCAACGCCTGCTGGCCAACGCCACCGCGGTGGATGTCCACATTGTGACGCAGGAAGGCCGGCAATGAAACGGTTTTCCGCATCTCGAGCGAAGGGAGAGATCTCTACATCAAAGAATGATGGTGGGGCGATTATCGCTTTCAGTTCTGCTTCTTGCCGGAGGAACATGAGATTCTGGAGGATTATGGATCCACCACACGAGGCACAAGTCGCTAACGATCCCTCGCTTCCCCGGCAACAAGAGCGCGTGCCGTGGACGTCGATACGCTCGGGATTGGAGAGTTGATGACGGAGCGGAGCCGGATCCTGGTGGTCGACGACGAGACCCAGATCACGCGCGTGCTCAAGACCACGCTGAGTTCACAAGGTTACGAAGTGAAGACTGCGGCCGACGGCGAGAGCGGATTCAACGCGGTGCTGGACTGGCTGCCTGACCTCATCATCACCGATCTATCCATGCCCGGTATGAGCGGCATCGAGTTGTGCCGCGCCGTGCGCGAACGGTCACAAACGCCGATCATTGTTCTCTCCGTGCGCGGCGAGGAAAAGAGCAAGATCGAAGCACTCGACGCCGGCGCCGACGACTATGTGACCAAACCCTTCAGCGTCAACGAACTTCTGGCGCGGGTGCGCGCCAACCTGCGGCGCGTGACGGCAGCCGACGAGAACGCGTCGCAACCCATCGAAGACGGTGATTTCTCCATCGATCCCGCCTCCAGGATGGTCCGTGTACGCGGCAAGGATGTGCACCTCACGCCCAAAGAGTTTGACCTCCTGGTGTTCATGGCACGGCATCCCAACAAAGTGCTGACGCACCGTGTGCTGCTCAACGCCGTGTGGGGAAGTGAGAGCGTGCAGCAGCCCGAGTATCTGCGCGTCTTCATCAACCAGCTGCGAAACAAAATCGAGCCGGCGGAAACGCCGCAATACATCCTCACCGATCCCTGGGTGGGCTACAGGTTTCAGCCACATGGAGAGTCGCAATAGCAGGTTTCCACTCCGTCGCTAGGAATTTTGCAATGAGCCACTTAGAAAACTTGGTAATTGTGTAATTTGGTAATTGTGTAATTGGAAAACCAAGCGGCTGAGCTGTCTTGCAATTACCCAATTCCGAATTACTCAATTGCCAAATTGGAAGGGGACCCGTTTGCCGGCCGATTTCATCCACGACCTGGTGAGCCACGAGCGCTGGGAAGAAGGCGCGGCAGCGCTGGCGCGGTTGCCTCGCAGCGAAGCCGCCGATTTAATCGCCTCGCTGGCGGATGAGCAGCAGCAAGCGTTGTTCCAGCGGCTGCCCGTGGATGCCGCTGCGGAGATCCTGGTCCATTTCCCTTACTACCTCCAGTACGTTCTGCTGCACACGCGCGACCGTACCGACATCCGCGCTATTCTCGATGAAGTGCCGCCGGACGAGCGTATGCAGCTCTTTGACGAGCTGCCGGAGGAAGCCTGGCAACGTTTGGAAGAGGAGATCGGGGAGATCAACCTGCCGCCCTCGCCTCGGCCGGCTCCCCTGGAAACTGCCCGCCCGGCTCCGGTGAGTCGCCCGGCGCCGCTGGCCGTCAAGCCGCGCGAAGCTCCGGCCAAGGAGATGCCGGTCGCCGAGGCACCGCAGGCGGAAGGAGAGGCCATCATCGAAGCGCGCGGGCTGGAGAAATCGTTTCCCCAACCTGATGGCCACAACGTTCAGATCATCGCCCCGCTCGACCTGTCGGTATATCCCGGGACCATCGTGGCCCTGCTCGGCGCCTCAGGTTCGGGGAAGTCAACTTTGCTGCGCATGCTTTCCGGCTTGACCCAACCTACTTCCGGAGAAGTCCTGTGGCACGGCCAACCGCTTTCCAAAAACGTTCCCAACGTTGCAATCGTTTTCCAAAGCTTCGCACTCTTTCCCTGGCTCACCGTTCTTGAGAATGTGGAAGCGCCGTTGCTGGCGCGTGGCATGGCCGCGCCCGAACGCCGTCGCCTCGCTCTGCGGTCGATCAACACGGTGGGATTGAAGGGCTTCGAGGACGCGTATCCCAAGGAACTCTCCGGCGGCATGAAGCAGCGGGTGGGGTTCGCCCGCGCCCTGTCCGTCCAACCCGAAGTGCTGTTCATGGACGAGCCCTTCTCCGCACTCGACGTGCTGACCGCGGAAAACCTGCGCGGAGAACTGATGGATCTCTGGCTTGAGAACAGGATGGACATCAAGACCATCTTCATCGTGACCCACAACATTGAGGAGGCGGTGCTGCTGGCAGACCGCGTCATCGTGCTCGGTCGGAATCCGGCGCGCATTCGCGCTGACTTTCGAATTCCTCTG
>DATFXI010000147.1:0-3587 GCA_035316085.1 Candidatus Angelobacter sp. | reverse complement strand
GCGGACCACGCCAGACGAAACGCCAGGATTCCTCCCACGTAGGAGAGCATCAAGCTCACGTACATCGGATTGCGCGAGTAGCGAAAAGGACCCGCGGTCACGATGGTCGCCACTTTGCCCCGCGGATCGACCGGAGTGTTGTGACGGCGAAATGTCACCGCTGCCCAGATGGCGATCGAAAACGGCGCGATGAAGAGAATCCACCCAACCCAGCGCGTCCATTCCGGCCAAGCGAGGTCGATCGGCCAAAGTTTGCCCAATCCCCAACCCGCCAGCAGAGCAAGGATCGGGATGGCAGGGGGGAAGTGAACCTTCCTCGGGTCGGTTGGCGCGTCCATATCTGGGCCTGATGATATATCCTTAGCTCCTCTAAATCTTTGAGATTCGTGGAGAAGCTTATGTCGATCCGTCGCACGGCGTTAGTGGCCTTCCTGACCGTTGCTGCATTTGTGCAGATATTCGCCGTTCCGCCGCGCGCTCAAGCGCAAGGAGCAGCAAAGCCGGCGCCGGAACGCGTGGCCGCCGACACCCCACGCGCCACGGCGGGAGGAGCCACCTTCACTGTTCCCAGCGGCTGGTCGATCTCAGCGGACAAGAATCTGGTTGTACTTGAGCCTCCGGAGACCGACACGCACATTGCCATTGTCGACAGTCAAGGAACCGATGCCGCGGCCGCGGTGGCCGCAGCCTGGTCTGCCTACAAACCGGACTTCAAGCGTCCACTCAAGCTCGCCACGCCGCGCCCCGCGCGTGAAGGCTGGGACGAGCGCCAGGTTTTTGACTACGAAACCTCGCCCAACGAGCGCGTGGTTGTGTTCGCCATTGCCCTGCGCGCCGGCAAGGCGTGGACGGTGATCGTCGCCGACGGCACTGAGCCGACCTTTGAGAAGCGCAGTTCGCCGATCAACCTCGCTTTCCAAAGCCTGCGTCCCAAGGGCTATAACCGCGAATCGTTCGCCGGTCGCAAGGCCCAGCCTCTCGATGCCGCGCACATCGCCCAGGTCAAATCGTTTGTTGAGACATCCATGCAGGAGCTCGGGATCCCTGGTGTTTCCATTGCCCTGGTGGATGGCGGCAAAGTCGTGTACGAAGGAGGATTCGGCGTGCGCGAGCTGGGCAAGCCGGAGCGTGTGGACGAAAACACTCTGTTCATGGCCGCCTCGAACACCAAGGGAATGACCACGCTGCTTCTCTCGGAGCTCGTCGACGAGAAAAAGTTGCGCTGGGACGAGCCGGTGACCGAAGCCTATCCCAGCTTCAAACTCGGCAACGCCGATACGACCAAGAAAGTCCTAGTCAAGAACCTGATCTGTGCCTGTACCGGGCTTCCCCGGCAGGACCTGGAGTGGATATTCCAGTTCAAAGATGCCACGCCGGAGTCGTCGCTGGCGCTTCTGGGTACGATGCAGCCGACCAGCAAATTTGGCGAGGTTTTCCAGTACAGCAATCTGATGGCATCAGCCGCGGGATATATCGGCGCGCACCTGGTGTATCCAGGCAAGGAGCTCGGCGCCGCCTATGACGAAGCCATGCAGCACAAGATCTTCGATCCCCTGGGCATGAAGTCCACCACGTTCGATATGAAACGCGCTCTGAGTGGCAACCACGCCAGCCCGCATGGCGACACCATCGATGGCAAACCGTCGGTGGCCAACATGGCTTTCAACTACTCGGTGATGCCGCATCGTCCGGCAGGCGGAGTGTGGACCTCGGCCCACGATCTGATTCGTTACGTCCAGCTCGAACTGGCCCAGGGCAAGCTGCCTGACGGCAAGCAGCTCGTCTCGGCGGAGAATCTGCTGGCCCGGCGGGCTCCGCAGGTTCCGCTCGGCGAAGATGGGACGTACGGGATGGGATTGATGGTCGACCGCACGTGGCGGGTTCCGGTGGTGCATCACGGAGGCAGCATGGCCGGGTACAAGAGCGATATCATGCTTCTTCCCGACTCCGGCATCGGCGCGGTGGTGCTCACCAACTCCGACAACGGCGGAATGCTGCTGCGTCCATTCCTGCGCCGTCTGCTGGAAATCGTCTTTGACGGCAAACTTGAAGCCGCCGGTAACGTTGCGAGCGCGGCTACAACCCACAAGGCCTATATCCTCAAGGAGCGTGAGCGGCTGGTGGTGCCCGCCGATCCTGCGTCGGTAAAGCAGCTGGCGGCGCGCTATACCAGCAAGGAACTCGGCGACATTGCCGTGCTCAACAAGGATGGCGGAGTCATGTTTGACTTCGGCGAGTGGAAGAGCGCGGTGGCCTCGCGCAAGAATGACGACGGCACGGTGTCGTTCATCACCATTGATCCCACGAACGAAGGATTCGAATTCGTGGTGGGCGAACGTTCCGGCAAGCGCGTGCTCATCATCCGCGACGGCCAGCACGAATACATCTTCACGGAAGCGGCGTGAGCGCTACTTCCACACAATAAAGGTCCTACCCTTCGCACAAGCTGCGGAGGGTAGGCCACACCGCCGAGCATTCCCGAATAACCAAGTCTTAACATCTTCTTCACATTCTTTTAAACCCCTGTCTCTAGATTTGTCGCCTGCCCGACCCATGAAACATCGCCTAGGTCCAAGGCCGCGGCGTTGAAAGGCCGCGTGTTCTTGATGGTGCGGGCGCGACCACCAAACCTCAATCAATGGAGAAGAGATGATGCAACAGACAGACTTTTCGCGCAGCAGCGCCTGGCAGATCCGCAGAATTCTGTTGACGGCCGTGCTGGCCCTCACCGCAGTCACCACCACATGGGGCCTTCAAGACAGGGATCGCGATCGCGATGATCGCGGCGACCGCGATGATCGCCGCTTTGCCATCGGCTTGTGGGGCGACCTGCCCTACTCCGACGTGCAGGCGCAGACCGGTGTTCCCAACCTGATCGCCGACATGAACCGCCACGAGCTGGCGTTCACCGTCCACGATGGTGATTTAAAGGCCGGCAACGGAACTCCCGGCTCGGTCACGCCGACCATCTGCAGTGACGCGCTGTACACGCAGGCGCTGGGATTCTTCAACTCGCTGCGCGCACCCGCCATCCTCACGCCCGGCGACAACGATTGGACCGACTGTGACCGGCCGTCGAACGGCGGCTTTAATTCTCTGGAGCGCCTGGACCACGAGCGGGAAGTCTTTTTCAGCACGCCCTTCTCGCTGGGCCAGCACCGGATTCGCATGCAGGTGCAGTCCACGCCGCTGTGCCCGGGCTTTCATGGGCCGGTGCCGTGCGCGGAGAACCGTCGCTGGCACCACGGCGGCGTGACTTTTGCCACGCTCAATATCCAGGGCTCGTGCAATAACCTGTGCGACACCTCGCCAGATCCGGCCGAGTTCGCCGGTCGCAACGCCGCTGACATCGCCTGGCTGCGCGACACGTTTGCTGAAGCCAAGGCGCGCGGCTCCGCCGCCGTCATGTTGATCGCGCAGGCCGATCCCGGCTGGGACCTCAGCGACGGAACACGGGCCCCGCTGCGCAACCCGAAGACGCTGGCCGAAACCGATGGCCAACCGGACGGCTTCCAGACATTCCTTCTCGCCCTGCGCGACGAAGTGGTCGCCTTTGAAAGGCCTGTAGCCTACGTGCATGGCGATTC
>DATFXI010000146.1:0-23996 GCA_035316085.1 Candidatus Angelobacter sp. | reverse complement strand
GTGCCGTTGCGCGTGGCGAAGAAGACGAAGTTTTTCTCGTCTTCGAGGTCCCGCACCTCCAGCAGCGTCCGCACCGCTTCGCCCGGCTGGAGCGCCACCAGGTTGCCGATGTGCTTGCCCTTGCCCGCAGCACCGACGTCGGGAATCTCATACACTTTGAGCCAGTACACGCGGCCGGTGTTGGTGAAGATCAGCAGATACGAGTGGGTTGAGGCGATGAATAGGTACTCGACAAAATCCTCGTCGCGCGTCTTCATGCCGGTGCGTCCGGTCCCGCCGCGGCGCTGCTGGCGGTAGGTGGAGAGCGGCGTGCGCTTCAGATAGCCACTGTGCGACATGGTCACAACCACCTGCTCGTCGGCAATCAGGTCTTCAAGCGTGATCTCCGTAGATTCATCGGTGAGCTCGGTGCGCCGCTCGTCGCCAAACTGTTCGCGTACTTCATCGAGTTCCTTAATAATCACGCCCCGCAGCTTTTTGTCCGAAGCCAGAATCGATTCATATTCGGCGATCTTGCCGCGAATTTCTTCCAGCTCTTTGAGAATTTCTTCCGTCGAAAGCCGGGTAAGACGGTAGAGCTGAAGTTCAAGAATCGCGTCAGCCTGTTTCGCGGTCAGGCGGCCTTCATTGCCGCCGATGCGCTCCCGCACCTGCTTGTCGACGATCTTGAATTTCGCCGCAAGCAAATTGTCTTTGGCTTCCTGGCGCGAAGCCGACCCGCGGATAATTTTGATGACCGCGTCAAGGTTGTCGAGCGCCATCTTGTAACCTTCCAAGATGTGCTCGCGCTCACGTGCTTTCTCCAGCAAATAAACTGTGCGGCGGCGCACCACATCGATCCGGTGATCGATGAAATGCTGGATGGCCTGCACCAAGCCCATTTCTTTGGGCTGGCCGTTCACCACCGCCAGCAGGATCATGCTGAAGCTTTCCTGCATTTGGGTGTGCTTGTAAAGCTGGTTCAAAATGATCTGAGCCTCAGCTCCACGCTTCAGCTCGACCACGATTCGCATCCCATCGCGATCCGATTCGTCGCGAATATCGCCTACATCATCAATCGTTTTGTCGTTAACCAGTTGCGCGATTCGCTCAATCAGTTTCGCTTTGTTTACCTGATACGGAATCTCCGTGATCACAATGGCCTTGCGGCCCTGCGTCAGATCTTCTATGCCGGCTTTGGCACGCATCATGAAGCGTCCGCGACCGGTCTTGTAGGCATTTTCAATCCCGCCGCGGCCGTAGATGTAAGCGCCGGTGGGAAAATCCGGGCCCTTCACGACTTTCAGGACTTCCTTGAGTGTGGTCGCTGGATTGTTCACCAGCATGACGGTGGCATCCACAATCTCCGTGAGATTGTGCGGGGGGATATTGGTCGCCATGCCAACCGCGATTCCGTTCGATCCGTTCACCAACAGATTTGGGATGCGCGTGGGTAAGACGGTGGGCTCAATCGTGGACTCGTCGTAGTTCGGTGCGAAATCCACTGTTTCTTTGTCAATGTCTTCCATCAGCGCACCGGCAATACGCATGAGGCGGCATTCTGTGTAACGCATGGCCGCTGGTGGATCACCGTCGACGGAACCGAAGTTGCCCTGTCCATCTACCAACCGGTAGCGCAGAGAGAAATCCTGGGCCATGCGCACCAGCGTGTCGTAGATGGCGGCGTCGCCGTGCGGATGGTACTGGCCCATAGCCTGGCCCACAACTTTCGCGCACTTGGTGTGCTTCTTGTTGTACTGCAGCCCCATTTCCTGCATGGTGTAGAGGACACGCCGGTGCACGGGCTTCAATCCGTCGCGCACGTCAGGCAGAGCGCGGCCGATGATCACCGACATCGAGTAGTCGAGATACGAGCGCCGCATCTCCTCTTCAATGTTGATGGGTTGCACGTTGGCTGCGCCCGGCGAACCAGGAGGCAGCCCGCCGTCGCCGCCGGGTGGCGTCAAAGGCAACTGGGGGTTCTGATCATCAGCCATGGTTTTTCTCTCGTTCCGCGGAGTTCACTGGAGGCACAATGCAAGCTGGGCTGGCAGGACCCGCCAGACCGTCGAAATTGCCTCTAAATGCTTGCATTTACAAGAGTTTATGCGCCAGAAGATTAAAGGCAATTATAGCACAAGAGAGGCGTTTCTGCCGGAGTAGAAGTGGCGCCGTTTATCGGTAGTGCTGGGGGTAAAAGTAGTGCTCCATGTAGTACAGGGCTCCGAATGCGACAACCAAAACGGCGGCTGCAAATGCCAATAAGCGCGCGCTTTGCCAAGGCTGCTTCCAGTCCGCCGTGGCCAGGAACAATATGATCATTGGCACAAGCGCCGCGATGGAGAGCTGAAAGATATGCGCCAATGTTCCTTCGTCCGGTAATGGTGGCTGAGTGTATCCGATCGATACGGTGAGCAACGCTAGCAGAGACAGGACCACGATCACTCCGCCGCTGATCCGGTTTGTTACTTGACGTCCACTCATCGCGACGGACCTTAGGGCAACTTCACAGTGATGCCGCGATCATCGTTCGCCTTGATCGTGGCGGCAGCGTCCAAATCCGCAAGCTGGATCTTTTTGACCACAGGGCCGGAGATGTCATACAACGTCTGTCCCATGATGGCGTAGTTCTTGGTTTCGATCTGGCGTCCGTCTTTGAAAATGAAAACCGTGCTCGGCGAATCATCGGGCTCGGAAGGTTTGGCTTCACTGTCAGCCACCTTCGGCTTGACGGGCGGTGGCGCCGATCGCGACGCCATCAGATCGCGCGCATCCTGACGACCGCGTTGCTCTTCCGCCAATGCATCCCGCGCACCCTGCAGGTAGGCCTGGCGCAACGCATCCTCGCTGCGGACCATGGCAGCCTCATTATCGGGGGCAGGTTCCGGCTGGACTCCCTGGCTCACCATAGGATCGGCAACCGGTTGGTAAGCGAAGGGATCGTAAGCTGGTGCGTAGATCGGGTAAAAGACTGGGACCTGCGGAAAAAACTGGTTATGCTTATGGATCCCGAACTGATGGAAGGTCGGAACCGGCTGCAAGTTGAAGGTTCGGACAACCCGGCCGGATGGAAAGGGCCTTACCACAAAAGGAAAGCCCTGGGGTGAAGTCGCTCCGGCTGGGATCGGGATTGTCCGGTGGCCCAGCGTAGGCGACAGCGCGGAAGCAGGCACGCCAGTGCTGGAAATCTGCGCGGCGGCCGGCAGAACAAACGCGAGAAAAGCGAAAACGGCGGCGAAACGTAACATCGGACACCTGCCACACTCTGTACTCTGTATAACGATATGATACTCGCGGCCGTCCTTCAGATGTTATTTTTTGTAATCCAAAGGTGAAGGGCGCTTAAGGCAAGAACGATCCTAAGCAGAAATCCTGCGCCCAGAGTCACTGCAGCGGGCTTTTGTAAATCGGTCTCGAGAACGTCCGCGGCAACGCCCCCTACAAACACAAACGCAAAAGTGAGTCCTACCGGGGCAACCCAGACACGGCCCTCGAGGACGAGGGCAAACAGCAACACCGCGGTGAAAGCCGTAATCAGGGGTGCAGTGTTGCCGAAGTAGCGCGCTCGCTTCCATGTTCCGTAGATCAGAAGTGCCAGCGCAAACATGCCGGGCAAAAGATAGCCGTCGACAAATACGAAAGCCATGCCTCGCGCCAATTCCCACGTGGTCTGGGGATGCAGCCATAGGCGCGGACCGAAAGTCCAACCTCCCATCCACCAGGTGATCGCGGCAAGAACCAGCAGCGCCACACCGGAGGCACCCAACAAGACAATGAATACGGAGCGGCGGCGTCCCGGAGCCAGGTAGAGCATGAATGCAAAGGCCAGCAACACCAGGGTGAACGACCACAGCGCCGTGGCCAACGCAAAACCTACAGAAAGCCCGAGAATCACGATGCGCGGCGCCCACTTTCGTGGAGGAGCATAAAGTGTATGGGCAACACCAATCGCAGTGTAAACCAGGCCGAAGATGCTCCAGGTAAGAATGATCTCCGGGCCGATGTTGCCGGCGATCATCACCATGGCCGGCGACGAACAGTAAAGCCCGAGGGCCACGTATCCACCGGAGTCGTCAAACAGGCGCCGCGCCACCCACCACAGCGCTCCGCCCAGCCACACACCAAAGATTACAAACGGCAGGCGCATGAACCACGGCCAAGGGATGCTCAAGCGTGGGCGCCACGATTCCGGCACGATCACACGGGCCGCTCGCATCAGGTGTACCGGCACGGAGGCGACCAAGCTGGTGAAAGGAGAGTTGATCCGATATTCCGTCCCTGCTTCCCGGGAAATCCCGGATGCGATGTATTCGTATTCCAACGGGGAAAGATTGCGCCTGGCGGCCACCCAAAGGCCCTGCGCCAGAAAAGCCAGCAACATCAGACCAGCAAAGATCTGCGGACGCCCGATCCTGAACTCTTTGGCAGCCTGAAACATGAAATTTTATTTGTATCATGCGCTTCGTGAATCCCGCCGGTAGTCAATTTCTTCCTAGGTAACTCCCGCCGTCGCGGGGTTCATCGCTGCTGCGATGAACGTCTGCTCATTCGCTTCGCTCACCCAGGATTAAAGTCCTGGGCTGGGGCCCGCGATTCGCAAGCGAATCGCTAGACGCTGATACAAGGTAGTGGGCCGTTTTATTCGAACGACCCACTACCAGACCAGTTTCTCTGCTAAAGTTTCCTTCGAGTCTTTGGCGTTCCGCCAAGCAAGAAGCATGGAACCGCAACCGCCACAGATCGTTCCTGCATCGAAGCTCCACTTTATTTTTCGCAATGATCGCGGACTGCGCGCCGGATGGCGGCTGCTGATTTTCGCCGGCATGCTGGTGTCATTCTTCATGCTGGTGACCCTGGTTTTGTCAGGAATGCGTGGCGCTCAGCCTCGCACGCAGCAAAATGTGATTAACCCGTGGCCGCAGTTGGTCGTCGGCGTGTTCGTCTTTCTGGCAGTCTTGTTTTTTACCTGGGTAATGAGCCGTATCGAACGTCGGCCGATGGGTGTGTACGGTCTGCCTCTCAACCGTTCTTTGTTTAAGAGCTTCCTATGGGGATGGATCTTCTGGGGCGTGCTTCCCCTAACAGCTTTGCTCCTCGTGATGCGCGCACTCGGCGTTTTTTACTTTGGAACAATCGCTCTCCATGGAGCGGACGTGATTCGCTTTGCACTGCTGTGGGGCGCCGTGTTCCTGCTGGTGGGACTGGTGGAAGAATATGTCACACGCGGGTACGCCCTCTACACCCTGGCCGACGGCATTGGTTTCTGGCCAGCGGCCATCTTACAAGCGCTGCTCTTTGGCTACGGGCACATGGGCAACCCCGGGGAAACGCGCATTGGCATCGTTGACGCGACTCTGTTTGCTGTTTTCGCCGCGGTTACTTTGCGCCTTACGGGTAGTCTCTGGCTGGCGGTCGGAGCCCACGCCGGGTGGGACTGGGCGCAGTCGTTCCTATACGGTGTGAACGACAGCGGCGCGCCCGCCGTGGGACACTTTCTCAACTCGCATTCGCAAGGACCTGCCTGGCTCAGCGGCGGGACGGTGGGACCAGAAGGCAGCGTGCTGAGTTCACTGATGATGATGGCGATGACGGCGGCGTTTATCGCCATCTATGGCAAACGTCGCAGACCGGAAGCCGCGACGCGTGCAGAAGACCGGCCCCCGCTACCGCCTTCTTAGCCAAAAGAAAAGGCAGGCCGTTTCAGGCCTGCCTTATCGACCAATGATGAGCCTTTAAATGTCGAGGTTCTTCACGTCCAGCGCGTTCTCTTCGATGAACTTGCGGCGGGCTTCCACGTCTTCGCCCATCAACGTGGTAAAGATCGATTCGCAAGCTTCGATGTCCTCCGCTTTCACGGCCAGCAGGGTGCGGCGCTCCGGATCCATAGTGGTCTGCCAGAGCTGCTCGGAGCTCATCTCGCCAAGACCCTTGTACCGCTGGACGCTGTATTCCTTCTTGCCTTCCGCCAGCACGTAGTCAAACAAATCGCGCGGCGATTGCTTCTCCACCACCTCGGCCTCGGTCTTGGTGCGCCGCACCGGGGCCTTCGAGGATTTCTTGGCGGCTTTCTCCAGATCCTCGCGCTCGGCATCGCTCAAGTCAGAAGCCGCGTCACCGTTCGGGCTCTTGGCGGAGAGCTCGACTACGAAGGGCGGCTCCATAAACTGCTCGATCTGCTTGAACTTGGAGAGCATTTGGCGGAATTCCGGCGTAGAGGCCAGGCCCCAGTTGATCTGGCGCTCGGCACCCTGCGCGTCAGTGAAGCGCACGCCCCATAGGTTGTGCTCTTCGTCAAAATACGCCGCGACGTCCTTGAGTTGCTCCTCTTTCGCCAACTTGCTCAGGTCCCGTTGAAGCTTCTCGATCTTTTTCGGCGGGTTCTTCTTGTCGCCTTCAAAATCGGCGCGCTGCGCCAAGCCGAGCCGGGGCAGCAATGCCGCAATCTTTTCGTTGCGCAAGCGCTTGTCAACTTTGTCAAAGAAACCAAGATACTCGTTCAACGTAGTCATGAACTTGGCGAGGTTGGCGCCTTCCAGCTTGGCCGCGCCTTCGCCGTAACGGACCACCATGCCTTCGGCGGCGCGCTTCACCATTACCCGTACGAACTCGCGGTCGTCCTTGATGTATTGCTGGGTTTTGCCCTTCTTGATGCCGTACAACGGCGGCTGGGCGATGAAGACGTTGCCGCGCTTGATAAGCTCGTTCATGTGGCGGAAGAAGAACGTGAGCAGCAAGGTGCGGATGTGCGATCCGTCCACGTCGGCGTCCGTCATCAAGATGACCTTGCCGTAGCGCAGCCGGGCCGGATCGAAATCGTCTTTGCCGATGCCCGTGCCCAGCGCCGTAATCATGGCGCGGATTTCTTCGTGGCTCAGCATTTTGTCGTAGCGCGCTTTCTCCACGTTCAGAATCTTGCCCTTTAAGGGCAAGATCGCCTGGAAGCGCCGGTCGCGGCCCTGCTTGGCCGTACCGCCTGCGGATTCACCCTCCACCAGGAAAAGCTCGCAGCGGTTGGGATCGCGCTCCGAACAGTCGGCCAGTTTGCCGGGCAGGCCGCCGCCATCGAGCGCGCCTTTGCGACGCGTGAGGTCGCGCGCCTTGCGTGCAGCTTCGCGGGCCCGCGCGGCTTCCAGAGCTTTGTTGATGATCTTGCGCGCCACCGTCTGGTTTTGTTCGAAGAATCCGCCCAGGCGCTCGTTCACAAAAGCCTGCACCACGCCGGCGATGTCGGAGTTCAATTTGCCTTTGGTCTGACCTTCGAACTGCGGCTGCGGCAGCTTCACGCTCACAACAGCCACCAGGCCTTCGCGCACGTCGTCGCCGGTCAAGTTCTCTTTCACGTCCTTAAACAGACCGAGTTGCTGGCCCGCATAGTTGATGGTGCGCGTCAGCGCGGTACGGAAACCCGACAGATGCGAGCCGCCGTCCACGGTATTGATGTTGTTGGCAAAGCTGAAGACGGTCTCCGAATAACCATCGTTGTACTGGAGCGCGATCTCCATGTTCACGCCTTCGCGGTCCGCTTCCATGTAGATCGGTTTGTCATGCAACACGGACTTGCCACGGTTCAGGTGCTTGATGAATTCCGCAATCCCACCGTTGTACTTGAACTCCAGGGCCTTGGCTTCGCCCGTCTTGGGATCGGTCTGACGTTCGTCGGTCAACGTGATCTGCAGGCCTTTATTGAGGAAGGCGAGTTCGCGCAGGCGTTGTGCCAGCGTATCGAAGTTGTACTCCGTTGTGGTGAAAATCTGCTTGTCGGGCAGGAAGTGGACCTTGGTCCCGCGCTTTTTCGTGTTGCCTGTCTTCTTGAACTTAGTTTGCGGCTCGCCTTTGGAGTAGGTTTGCTCCCACACGTGTCCTTCGCGCCAGATCTCCACGTCGAGCTGGTGGCTAAGCGCGTTGACCACTGAAACGCCGACGCCGTGCAGACCGCCGGAAACTTTGTACGTGGAAGTATCGAATTTGCCGCCGGCGTGCAGCTTGGTCAAGACCACTTGCGGCGCTGGCACTTTTTCGCCATCCACAACCATGTCATCCACGGGAATACCGCGACCGTCGTCGACAACCGTGATGGAATTGTCGATGTGAATGGTGACGTCGATCTTCGCGGCAAAACCGGCCAGGGCTTCGTCCACGGAATTGTCAACGACCTCGTAGACCAGGTGGTGCAGGCCCATCTCACCGTTGGATCCGATGTACATCGCCGGACGCAAACGTACAGCTTCCATCCCGCCCAGAACCTTGATGTCCTCCGCGGTGTACTCGCCGTTGCCGTTTCCGGCCGCAGCTCGCTTGGATTTGTCGTTTTCTCTTTCTTTCGCTTTGGCTGCCGCTTGCGGTTCTTTCGTGGCCACTGGAACTCCTGTTGGAATGGCGCAAATCCGGGTTTCTTTCGGAGCTGGTTTCGAAGTCCCCAAAGGGGCTCAAGTCACTGAAATTTCAATCGTTTACGGGATCCTGCGCCAACTCTTCATTGTATCACAAGGAGAGCTGTCGGGGTATCGATAGTGCCTCGTCGAGGAACGCAGTTTACGGATTTGGCAATTGTCCCAAAAACTAGTTGAAAACCCTTAGGGAAAGGGTATACTTCGCCCGCCCTTTGGGCGTACCACCAAACCCCATTTAGTACGTGGAAAACAAAGGAGACCTTCCCCATGAAAGCGCTACTCCGGTCGTCGATCATTGTGCTTGTCCTTAGTGCTGGTTACACAGCCTTCACTTTGCCAGCAAAGCAAACGACAGCGGGCATGCCGGGACAACTGCCGCCTAGGCCGCAGGGGCCCTGTGTAAGCGTGGCACGCTAACTATTTGATTTTCTGAAAGTTGTTGCGCTTCCCATTAACCATCTGGTTAATGTACTTTCGTGCGTGTACGGACGCTTGATGAGCGCCCGGGGGAGTTGTATGCTTTGCGCCTTCCCTGGAGGCGTATCGTGCGACTCTCTGCGATGGAATGGGCCTCAGTCGGACTCGCGATGGCTTGTATTGCCATCCAAGCAGCGATTCTTTGGTTCCTGTATCGAGGAAAGCGTCGCTCCGAGTTCCCAATCTTTCGCACATATTCCGCGACCTACATCCTTCTCCTGCTGATCAGCTTATCGGCGTACGTCATTCCTGGCTGCGACCAGTCCACGCGATACACGTACGTCTATTGGACTGTCTCGATTGTTTACATGTCGGTTGAGTTCGCGGTGATGTACGAGATCATTGTTAACGCGCTGAAGCCTTACTCAGCGCTGGTCGATCTCGGCCGGATGCTGTTTATCTGGGCAGCAGTTTTCCTTTTGATAGCCGCTGGGACGACGGCGTTTGCAACCAGCGGTCCGGAGTCCGGCAGACTACAGGCTGCTTTCGCTGTCGTGGAGCGCAGCATGCGCTTGATGGAGTGCGGTCTGCTGCTTCTTTTCTTCTTTTTTGAAAGGCGACTCGGGCTCTCTTGGCGTAATCCCAACGTTGGCATCGCCATCGGTCTGGGCATCACTGCGAGCGTGGACCTGATTTGTTCTTATTTGCAGAGCCGCTTTCCCGCTCAGGCGCTCCAGGTGGGGATGGTTAACACTTCGGCCTATGCAGGCGTTCTGGCCTTCTGGTGCTACCTCCTGGTAGCTGATCGAGCAGAGACCAAGAGCGCGGTGAGTCCGCCCAGTCGGCTCATCCTGCAGCGCTGGAACGAAGCCTTGGCTGGGTACAGATCCAACGGTGCTGCAGCCGCAACTAACACCAGCAGCATAGAATCTTTCCTTCCCGGCATCGAAAAGACCGTGGATCGAGTCCTGGCGCGGAAAATCGCAAACTAGCAAGTTCGCCTCAAAACAAATCAGGCCGGACATGTGTCCGGCCTTTTTTATTTTTCAGGCATCGCCGCCCACGTCACGGATTGCTCATATGCGCATCGGCATCACGATGTAGCGGTACTTGTATTCGCTGTCAGAAGCTTCGTCAGGACGCAGCTGGCCGGCGGACTGGGCGTCTTTGAATTCGAAACGCACGTCGCCGGTGCCCACCACTTTGAGAAATTCCAGAAGATACTGCGAGTTGAAGCCAATGGCCATAGCATCGCCGGTGTAGGAAGTCTCGATCGAGTCTTCCGACTCTCCGGTCTCCGTGTTCGACGACGAAACCTTCAACTCGTTCTTCTCCAGGCGCATGCGAATGGCGTTGGAGCGCTCATCGGCAAACTGGGCTACACGCTGGATCGCCGCGGAAAGCTCATCGCAATGAACCGTGACGGACTTGTTATTGTCTCGCGGAAGCACAGCCTCATAGTTCGGGAATTGTCCGGTGAGTTGGCGCGAGGTCAGCAGGCGCCCACCGACCCGAAAGAACAGCGTGGACTCGTCCTTGGCGAAATCGATGGTCGGGGCATCGCTCACACTGAGCAGCGTGCTCAGCTCAGCCATGGCTTTCTTGGGGACCAGCACGCGCATTTCTCCGCTGACGGCAAGCTTGGAATTACCGTGCTCGATATGCGCCAAGCGGTGACCGTCCGTGGCGACCATGGTCAGTGATTCAGGCTTCAGGACCAGTAGAGCGCCGTTAAGCGTGTAGCGCGACTCCTCGTTGGAAATCGCAAAAATGGTTTTGGCAATCAGGTTCTTTAGGACGGCCGCCGGAATCTGGATCGCGGATTCAGCCGGGAACACCGGCAGCGCGGGGAAATTAGCGCGCGCCATGCCGACCATCTTGGTATTGGAGCGGCCGCTACGGATATGCACCCAGTGGTTCTCGAGCAACTTGATGCTGATATCGCCTTCGCCAAGCAACTTTACGTAGTCGTACAATTTGCGGGCGGGGACGGTGCAGGAGCCTTCCTTCTTGACTTTGGCTGGCGCGGCCGTGCGCAAGCTCAGATCAAGATCGGTAGCGGTAATCGCCAGTCTGTCACCCCCGGCCTCAAAAAGAAAATTAGACAGAATCGGAATGGTGGTTTTGCGCTCCACCACTCCCTGTGTAGCCGTGAGTTCTTTCAACAGATCAGACTTGCTGACGGTAATTTCCATTGTCGTCGTTCCCGCCTCAGTGCCCGCGGAGGAAGGCATATTCAAGCCCCCTAATAATATCGTTCCTGGTTAAGATCAAAAACTAATATATACAGCAGTAACAGCAGATGCCTGCGGAAAAGTGGGAAACAGGTCTAACTTCTTCTCTGGCGCTCCCTTTGTCTCATCCGCGTCCAGTGTAATCCTATTCTTGCATCCTGAGAATGTCTTGCCTTTTGCGGCCTAGCCTGGCATTCGCGGTACAGTCTTGCACCGTTTGCACAGGCCATCCACAGAAATTCCCTCGTGCTGGTACGTGGTGGCGGTGGAAAAGTCCCACGGTCCTGCGCCGGTAGGCCACGGTCAGTTGTTCAGTGTTTCTGTAATCTTGGTGAGCAGGCGGTTCAAATCTTTGTCCGAGTGCCGCTGCTGGTCAATTTTGGCGATCGAATGCATCACGGTGGTGTGGTGCTTGCCACCGAACTGGCGCCCGATTTCCGGCAGTGAAGCCTCGGTCATCTGCTTAGCCAGGTACATGGCAACTTGGCGGGGAAAAACAATAGCGCGAGAGTTGCTTTTGGCCTTGATCTCGGTTGTGCGCAGGCCAAACTGCTCAGCCACGGCTTTCTGGATGCTGTCAATGGTGATGCGGCGTGCCTGGGAGTCAATAAAGTTTTTGAGAACCTGCTGGGCGGTCACCAGGTTGATTTCGGCCCCGGTCAGAGAGCAATACGCGATCAGCCGGATCAGCGCGCCTTCCAATTCGCGCACGTTGGTGCGGACATTGGATGCGATGTAGAGCGCCAAGTCCGTGGCCAGGACGACTTTCTCCGACTCCGCCTTCTTCTGCAGAATGGCAACTTTAGTTTCGAGGTCTGGCGGCTGGATGTCCGCAATCAATCCCCATTCAAAGCGTGAACGCAGACGATCTTCCACTTCGGCCAGCTCTTTCGGCGGCCGGTCGCTGGCGATCACAATCTGCTTCATCGACTCATGCAGCGCGTTGAAGGTGTGGAAGAACTCTTCTTGGGTGCGTTCTTTCTGGGCCAGGAACTGAATGTCGTCAATCAACAGGACGTCCACGTTGCGAAACTTGTCGCGGAAGCTGGTCATGCGATCGTAGCGCAGCGAGTTGATCATCTCGTTGGTGAATTTCTCGCTCGACACATAGCAGATGGCCGCTTGCGGCTGGCGCCGCTTCACCTCATGGCCGATGGCCTGCATCAGGTGCGTCTTGCCCATACCCACGCCGCCGTAGAGGAAGAGCGGATTGTAGGCTTTCGAAGGACGCTCGGCCACCGCCTGCGCCGCGGCGTGGGCGAACTGGTTGCCGGTACCGATCACGAAGGCGTCAAACGTGTAGCGCGAGTTGAGCTGCGCTGCCGAGTCCCAATCAAAACGCTGCTGGCGTGCCGCCACGCCCGCCGGCGTTGCTGTCGCAGCAGGCACCGAGACAGGAGCAAACCCGCCGTCGGGGCGCAAGGGCGGCGCGGTGGGATCCTCCTCGACGGTCACGAATCTGACTTCTTCGTACTCGGGAACGAAGGTGTCCATCGCTTCCTGGATCAGGTCGCTGAATTTTTCCTCGATGTGATGAAACTCGGGCGTGGGCACGCGGACAAAAAGCACTTTGCCGCTGGCATGGCTGAAGCGCGTTGGCTTGAGCCAGGTGTCGTAGGAGTGGCGGCTGATCTTTTTTTCCAGCGCTCCAAGAATCCGGAGCCACGGGTTCACAGATGCGGTAGCGGTCGCAGTCGATAACGGCATTCTGAAAAGGTTTCCTGTTGCGAGCCGGCTGGGGCCACGCGATTACGATCCTTCGATCCTACGGAGACTAGAAAATGCTCGGCACGGGCGCTGCAGAGCATTTGAACATTTTGTTGTGCAACAAAAAATCAATCGGCTGGAGGGCATACTAGCATGAAGGTCTGGTTGCGGAGCGAGAGTGAAAAAATTTTTTTTCGCAAATTTTCTTTTCGCAACGCCCGCGAAAAATTTCTGTCAAGTGATTAGTTTGTAACTGCCACGAGAGTAGTGCAGTGGCAGGAATCCGTTCACGGGGCTTCCTTCTGAAATCTCGAGCGAAGCGAGAGATCCCTATGACCACGAAGACATTTCTTTTGTCGGGGCACCGTGACTCGTGACCATATGGATCCCTCGCTGCGCTTCGGGATTTCAGAAAAAAGCGAACGCATTGGGAGATGCGGCGAATCATGGGGAACTTCAGCCTGACGCCTTGGTAGTGGTGCAGTTTGTTGGAAAGGTTCATTGCTGCGCAATGAACGTCTGCCTAAAGGCCCGCGATTCGCAAACGAATCGCTAGACACTGATACTGCTGGTGGCTCAGTTTTGCAAACTGACCCACTACCGACGCCTTTCGCAGGTAGCGTGAAAGGCCCTGATTCCTTTATACTTTTTGTTTGCTCTGCGCAACAGATTCCGAGTAGGAGTTCCATAGTCCAATGCCCAAGCGCACGTTTCAGCCCAACCGTCGTCGCCGTTCCAAGACGCACGGGTTTCGCACGCGTATGAAAACCAAGAGCGGAAGGGCCGTACTTTCCCGGCGCCGCGCCCGGGGACGCAAGCGCGTTTCCGTGAAGCCCGGCTTCCGGGAATAGGCTCTCCGGCGGACATGCAGGCCGGGAACACTCCTCGACCAGCGCCGGGCAAGTTTCCCAAGTCTTTGCGGCTGCTGAAGCACGCAGACTTTCAGGCGGTTTACGAGCAAGGGAAAAAGCATTTTTCCGGGAACGTGACGGTGTTTTACCGCGAACGCAAGGATTCAGGTGGGCCCCGCGTTGGATTTGCCGTAGGCAAGGTGCTGGGCGGCGCGGTAGAGCGGAACCGCATTCGCCGGCGGTTACGGGCGGTGGTGGGGCGGCAGCTGGCTTGGATGGCGCGCCCGCTGGATTTGGTCATGCATCCCCGCAAATCAGTTTTGAATCTGGAATTTTCCAGGCTGGACGCGGAGATCGAACAAGTGTTCTCCGGTCTCCAGAAAGGAAAGGCGCGATGAAGTCCGCGGCCACAGCAATCCTGCAACTTTATAAAGGCCTGGTGTCGCCGCTGTTCCCGCCGGCTTGCCGCTACGTCCCGACCTGTTCCGAATATGCGGCGGAAGCGGTGGCCCGCTACGGATTCTGGCACGGCGCCACGCTGGCGGTGTGGCGGGTGCTGCGGTGCAATCCTTTTGCGCGGGGCGGTTACGATCCTGTGCACAAGAGCTAAATGAGAAGCAAAACCCTTGACTGAATACAAAAATCCCCAAAGCGATCCCGGATCACAGCAACGTCTGTTGGTGGCCCTGCTGCTGATGTTCGCCTTGGTCGCTGCGATGAACTACCTGCTGCCCAAGCCTCAGCCACAGCCCGAGCAACAGAAACCCGCTGGCCAGGGACAAACAGCGACTCCTACGCCTGCAGCAGCACCTGCCACGGCGGCCGGTCCGGCGCACCCGGTCCCCACCAGGCCGAAGCCTGCGGTCAAGCAAGCTCCTGCGGAGACCGTGACGGTTCTGGAAAATGACTACTACAAGGTGACTTTCACCAATCGTGGCGCGCTAGCCAAATCCTGGGTGCTGAAGAAATTCAAAGACAACAAAGGCAACGACCTGGATCTGATCAATCCGTCCACTGCTGCGGAACTGGGTTTTCCACTTTCGTTTTTCAGTTACGACAAGAACCTCGAAAAGAAATTGAACGAAGGTCTCTACGTAGCCAGCATAACCGGGCCGCTTAAGGGCGATGGCTCGGTCACCTTCGAGTTCTCTGACGGCGACACGGTTGCCCGCAAGACATTCCGTATCGAAAAGATGTACGTGGTGGGCGTGGAGACAGAGGTCACGTACCAGGGCCAGACGGTGCAGGCTTTCCCGCAATGGCCCAGCGGTCTGGGCGATCTGAGCACCGCGGCTGCCTATGCCAATTCCCGAATCGATTGGCAGCGGGCCGGGAACATCGAGCACAAGAGCGCGGTTTCCGGCTGGTTCTTGACGGGAAAGAAATGGATAGCCGGCGGCGAGACGTTCAACGGTCCCTTCGAGTGGGCAGCCGCGGCGGACCAGTACTTTGCGGCGGCGTTCATGCCGGAGGTCCCCAAAGACGCGGTAGTGGTCACACTCAACAGCCCACTGGACGTCCCTAAGGATGCCAGCAAGCCCAATGAAGCGAAAGACAGGGTTGCTGTGCTGGGCGTGGCGGTGGGCAGCGTCCGTAGTCCGAACCGGCTGCGCCTCTTCGCCGGCCCGAAAACGGTGGATGCGCTGGAAGCCACACAGGCTCAACCCGGCGGTCCGGACCTGCGCGGCATGACCGACTTCGGCACCTTTGGTTTCATCGCCCGCCCGTTGTTCCTATGGCTGCGCTGGACCTACGAGCATTGGATACACAATTGGGGATGGGCCATCGCTTTCCTGACCGTGGTCATCACCACGGCGTTGCTGCCGTTGCGTATCTCCAGCATGAAGTCGTCGCTGAAGATGCAGAAAATCCAACCGCAGATCAAAGCCATCCAGGAAAAATATAAGCGCTACAGCATTACTGATCCGCGCAAGGCGGAGATGCACAAAGAAATGCAGGACTTGCAAAAGCGCGAAGGCGTGAACCCGCTGGGCGGCTGCCTGCCCATGCTGTTGCAGATGCCGTTCCTGCTGGCTTTCTACTCCATGCTGGCGAACGCTATTGAGCTTCGCCACGCCAGCTGGCTGTGGATCAAAGACCTCTCGGCTCCGGATCCTTATCACATTCTGCCGATCATTATCGTCATCACCATGTATCTCTCTACCAAGAGCATGCCGCAGGGGGGCATGGATCCGGCGCAGCAGAAGATCATGAACCTGATGGGCCCGGCCATGATCGGATATATGAGCTGGTTCTTTGCTGCCGGGATGTGCGTCTATTGGGCCATCAGTAATCTGCTCGGCTACCTACAGCAGCTGGCCATCAATCGCTCGGAACTGGGACGGGAAGTGCGCAAGAACCTGGAAAAACGCGCCACGCGCAAGAAATGATTTTTCGTTTGGGGAACGACCACATGCTTCAGGACAAAGTTGCCAGCGCCAAAAGGATCGATTCGCTGCTGAAGACCGTCATTGCGTCCGGCGGATTCAAGCTGAAGTATCGCATCACCGTGAACCCGCCGGTGATGCCGGGACAAGAGCTTTCCACGCCAGAAATCCTGGTGGAACTGGCCGGGCCGGACAGCGACCTGGTGCTGGAGCGCGCCGGCGACTTGTTGCGCGCGATGGAAGTCATCGTCCACGAAGTGCTACGCGCTCATTCCGAGGAGCATGACAAGATCGCCTTTGACTGCAAAGGCTACCGCGCCGCGCGCCAGCAGGAACTCAAACTCGCGGCGGAAGTCGCGGCGGAACGCGTGCTGCGCACCGGCATCCCTTATTCTTTTGCGCCGATGTCCTCGCGCGAGCGCCGGCTGGTCCACCTGGCGTTTCGCGACCACGCATCGCTGATCACGCAGAGCGAAGGCGAAGGCGGCCGCAGATATGTGGTGCTTTATCCCAAGGACCACAAGCCTCCCAAACCTCTCGGGCGGCGATAACCTAATCGGCTCCAGCCTCTCGACTCTCCATTAAACTAGCTGCATGTCAACCACTGTGGCCATGCTGGGGGAAGTCCCCATCTTCGAGCTTCTTGACGACCAGGAACGCGCAGCCCTGGCAGAGAGAATGGACTGCCGCGATTTCAAGCAAGGCACCGTCATCTTCGACTACGGCGATCCCGGCGGCGAGATTTTTATCCTGCGCAGCGGCGAAGTGGAAGTGTTCGTGGAGAACCAGGAAGGCGAGAAGATCGTGCTCGCGGAAAACGAGCGTGGAGATGTGGTCGGCGAGCTTTCCTTTCTCGACGGCGGGCACCGCACCGCCACTGCCGTGGCCCGAACCGACGCGCAGGCCCTGACGATGCATCGCGACCGCCTGCTGGAGTTCATTGATAGGCATCCGCACGCCGCCATTGACCTGCTGACCGTGGTCGGGCGGCGGCTCCGGGCTACAGATGAGCTTCTGCGAAGCCGCGTTTCCCGCAACGTCAACGTGGAGGCGGCGGAGCAAATGACGCTGGGACAGCGGGTAGCCGATCGCGTGGCCACATTCGGCGGATCATGGACGTTCATCGGGATCTTCGCCGCAACGATGCTGGTGTGGGTGGTCCTGAACACCGCGGCCCTGTTTCGCAATCACTTTGATCCGTATCCGTACATCCTGCTGAACCTGTTTCTCTCCATGATCGCCGCCATCCAGGCGCCGGTGATCATGATGTCGCAAAACCGCCAGGCAGCCAAAGACCGGCTGCAAGCAGACCAGGATTACCAGGTCAACTTGAAGGCTGAATTGGAGGTCGCCCAGTTGCACCGCAAGATTGACCATCTCCATGAACGGCTGGAAGAGTACTGGGAACGGGTGCAAAAGCAGTGAATCTTGACGACACCATCGTCGCCGTGGCCACGCCGCCGGGACGCGGCGGCATCGGCGTAGTGCGTCTCTCCGGTCCCGAGGTGCGCGCGATTGCGGCTCCGCTGCTGCGGCTCAAGCACGAGCTTCAACCTGGCCGCGCCGTCTTTACCGAGCTGATCGAGCCAGCTAGCGGCGAGCGCGTTGATGAAGTGGTAGTCGCCTATTTCGCCAAGCCACATTCCTACACCACTGACGACGTTGTCGAAATCTCCGCCCATGGATCGCCCGTGGTCTTACGCCACATTGTCGAGCTGGCCACGGGTGCCGGCGCCCGACTGGCTGAGCCGGGCGAGTTCACCATGCGCGCATTCTTGAACGGCCGCATTGATCTCACCCAGGCGGAGGCGGTACGCGACCTGATCGAGTCGCAAACGCTTTACCAGGCCAAAGTGGCAGCCCAGCAATTGGAGGGAGCACTCTCCAAGCGTTTGCAGCCCATCAAGAGAAAACTGGTGGAGCTGATCGCGGTCATGGAAGCCGGCATCGACTTCGCTGAAGACGATGTGGCCGTGCTTCCGGGACGCGAAATCATGGCGCGGCTTGACGAAATCCAACCTCCGCTCGAGCAACTGCGCGCGTCGTTTGCTTACGGCAAGATCGTGCACGAAGGGTTGACGCTGGCCATTGTGGGCCGACCCAACGTCGGCAAATCCAGTTTGTTCAACCGCCTGGTGGAGCGCGAGCGCGCCATCGTGACCGCCACGCCCGGCACCACCCGCGACCTGGTAACGGAAACCGTGGCTCTGGGCGGAATTCCCATCAAGCTGGTGGACACGGCGGGCATTCGCCATTCGACCGACGAAGCCGAGAGCATCGGGATTCGCAAATCGTATGAAGCGCTGAGCGAGGCCGACATGGTCCTGGTGGTTCTGGACAGCACAAGAGACATCGGCACAGAAGATCAAGAACTGGTCGGCGCCTGCACCGGCCGCCGCGCGCTGGCGGTGGCCAACAAGTCCGATCTCAAAGGCGCGCGCGCGCTACGCGTTGACGGCTTCAAGGTCTTTCGCACTTCGGCGATCACCGGCGAAGGCATGGAGGCCTTGCGCGAGGAAATACTCACTCAAATTTCCGGTCCTGCAGGCGGCGAACATGAGTCGGGGTTCCTGACCAACATCCGCCACCAGCGTTTAGTGGAAGAATCTCTCACATTCCTTGCAGCGGCGCGCCAGGCCGTGGAACGCAAGACTCCACACGAGATGATCATGCTCGATCTCTACGGCGCCCTGCGTCCGCTGGACTCGATCACCGGCGAGACCACCACCGACGATATTCTGAATCTCATCTTCAGCAGTTTTTGTATTGGAAAGTAAGAGCACCACAAAGGCGCGATACAATTGGGCCGATTTCATGGACACGGGCCAAGCAATGAGAAGAGAACTTACCGAAATCGAGCGACTGGCTCTTGCAGCGCGGGCAGAGGTAGCTGAGGCATCCTTTTATCGAAGGAGTTGGCTTTTTGGTGTCCTCGCTGTGATCGCTGTGGTGGTGGCTTTGATGTCGGAAGCTTCTCCCTACGAAACGCTTGTGGTGCGCATTTACGCAGCCTTGGCTATATTCAGCGCGGTGACGATCTGGCTCCGCTGGCGGTATTCGTTCCATGCGGGAGCAGCGCTGTTTTTCGCGATCGCGGTGGGGGAACTGGTGTCTAACTGGGACCATCGTCCACCGACAGTCATGGGATGGATCGCGCGGGTCGCGTTCGCTGCGGTTTTCGCTGAAGTCGGCTATCGCCTTGTCAAGTCCGGAGTGCCGTTTGCCGCAGTCCATGGCCAAGAATGGGAAAAGGAACGAACGCAAGTTCGCCAGTGGCTCAGGATGCTCACGAACTTGGCAACGGAGGAGCCCGTCTTTGAGATATCCACCGGGAACTTCTGGAGAGGCTATTTCACTTACCGTTTCATGAGGCGCGATCAAATGTGGGTGGTGGTAAGACTCAAAACCGGCGACTACCTTCACCCGTTGGAATACAAAATCTTGGAGCCGACGGCCTTAAGAATCGCGCCGCTTCCCGACGGCACACTTTACGTCCAAATCGACGGGCGTAAGTTACGGGAAGCCACCGTTTCGGCGGAGATGCGCGAGAGCCTTCTGCGGGTCATGGGAGCAAGCTGATTAGCGTGCTTCTTGCAGCCTCAGCGAAAGAAGAATTCCTGTGTCGCCCCGCTGGGGCTCACCAATATTACGCGTACCTAGGCCCTCCCTCTGAGCGCGTTTCGCCTAAAGCGGCCCGTGATTTAAAGCTGCGTCACGCTCACCGTGACAGTGCCCTCGATCTGGTCCAGATTGTCCCGGCCTTTTTGAAAGATGACTCCCGGCACTTTGGCAAAGGTTTCAGCCAAACGGAGTTCTTTCACTTCAAACATGCGCTGGCCGTCGCGGCCGATATGTTCGTCATAAGTGGCGCCGGTCAAGTAGTACGGATGGCCGTGCCAGAGCAGGAGTGACGGCTGTTGTTGTTGCAGAAGGGAAAGCAGGGCATCCACGTTGGTGGGCGCTCCGGCAACGTAATGCAGTTCCAGGCGGACGTGGCGGCCGTCGTCGAGGACGAACTCGTTGTTGACGATCCGCGCCAGCGCATCCATGGCCGGCAGGCTTGGGACGCAGATCTCGCCGTAGTTGATGTGCATGACCCAGAAAGTTTGGTCGAGCGCGACGTTCTGCGTGCGCAGCATGGTTTCCAGACCTGCAGCCAGCGCCCAATTCTCGCAAGACTGCTTGGCGGTCACGATCACCGGCGATTTGAGGTCCACGGTCTGGTCCGGCTTCAGATGATAGGACTGCTTCTGGTTCTTTTTGTCGTCGGCGCCGGCTTGCAAAGCCAGAACCAGCAAGGGGAGAAGGAGCGGGATTGGCCGGAAGCGGCGCATGGTCCAGCCCAGTGTACTTCGCTTTCGCGCGACAGCAATGCAGGTCTTTCGCTGAGGTTCCTATTTTGCCAATTCTGCTAAGGCCTTGCGGAACAGGCCGTCAAAGGGCTCTCCGGAGGTGGCGCC
This sequence comes from Candidatus Angelobacter sp., assembly GCA_035316085.1. Taxonomy (GTDB): domain Bacteria; phylum Acidobacteriota; class Terriglobia; order Terriglobales; family Acidobacteriaceae; genus Angelobacter. The sequence continues at coordinate 3,571 of DATFXI010000146.1, read as the reverse complement.
CAACTGGGCGACAGTGCGTTCCACCAGCGGACGGTGGTAGCCGAGATTGACAAGTGCGGAGATTACGTCCTCTTCTATGGGAGACACAGCGTGCGCCGCAGCCGCCGCGCTGAACGCTTCCAGCTTGTCACGCAACTCCAGCACCATGCGTTCCGCTGTCTTCTTGCCGATGCCGGGGATACGCGTGAGGGCGGCGATGTTATTGCCTTTGATGGCTGCCACCATGGCGTCAGCCGGCATGCCGCTCAGGATGGTGATGGCCAGCCGGGGGCCGATGCCGCTCACGCTGATCAGCTTTTCGAACAACTGCTTCTCTTCGCGGCCGAGAAAGCCAAACAACGAAAGCGCGTCCTCACGCACGTGGGTATGAATGTGGAGGGCCACTTCGGCGCCCAGCGCCGGCAGTGCCGAAAACGTGGGAATACTGATGTTGACTTCGTATCCCACGCCCGCGGCTTCCACCACAGCCTGGTTGGGATGTTTCGCGATTAGCCTTCCTCTCAGGTGCGCTATCACCGCGTTCCTGCCGCTTGCGTGAGCGTCTGGCTCAATGATCCGTCGCGATTGATAGTTTGAAACGCTGGCATAAACTTGGGCAGCTTGGCCCAGGGCATCCAGGGAACAAACAACGAGATGCCCACATCGAACGCCGTGACCATCTTGGTACCAAAATCAGAAAGCTTGAAATCAAAGAAGTGCCTCAACACTGACCCTACCAATGGCCAGCTGAACGCCAGGTTCTGAAGGTGCATGACCACGTGCGTGTAGTAGATGGTATCGCCCCACCATTTGGCAGCCAGCGTGAACACGACAGCCAGCGCCTGGCCCACGCGATCGCGTTTTCCCATGGCCTTGAAGATGAGCCAGGCGACAGGAATGCTGATGGCAAACGCTATGACCGCATGCAACTTGGGCGACCACTTGCCGCTATCAGCTTCCATCCAGCTGATCAACCAGCCCCAGGCGCTTCCCGTAACCGCAGCCGCAGCCAGCCCGGCGGTCACTCCACCCAGGTAATTGGCTTCCTTGGCTTTGTACTCGTCTGCTTCACGCTGTTTTTCCGCGGCAATCCTCATCTGGCAACTACGACAGTGATAGCCAGGCGTCCCGTTCATCAACGTGATCTCACGGGTTTCGGCCGTGCTGCAATCTTCGCACTTGCCCATGAAGGGCTGCGCATACTTGCTGACTTCCTGGATCACCTCATCCAGCACGCTGACAACCTCTTCCACTTTCGTTCTGTTGAGAGCATACGTCCAGGTAACCGTAACCCCGTCGTCAGAGGCCTTCACTGTTTTCTTGGCAAGAAACTTGGAAAAGTCAGGCCGGCTTTTGAGAGACTCCTGGATCTGCGGCGCGGCCGCGGACTTCGGATAGCGCACCAGGATGGCAACCCCGGAGGTGCGGCCAACCACGGTCAATGCGAGAGCGACAAGGTAGCCTTGGCGCTCGCCAAAAACCGCACCTTTCTGGTTGTTTTGATAATCGTTCTTGAACGCCGTGCACTTGGGTACGTAGATGCATCCCAGTTTCTGGGCGAGCTCTGTCATATACGCGGCAGCGGTCATAGCAAGGGAAACTTACTTCAGCTCAGGCGAGGATTCAAGCCAAGATTTTTACGCGCGCCGCCGGTAGAAGATGTTGAACTCAAAACCGGGACCGGGCGGGAACAGCTCCGCGATTTTCTTCAGGCGCTGGGCCATCGCCGACGGCGCCAGCAAAGGATATTCGCGCTCGCGCAGCTCGTAGTAATCAACATCCAGGCAGAGCGAGAGCAGATAGATGGCGATAGCGTCAGAAAACGCCGCGCTCAAGTACTCGGATTTGGCCTTCTCGTCAGGGTGCGCCGCGTCTCCGCTCAAGGCTTGCTTGCGCAGCTCAAACGCTTCCAGGCTGGTTTCACCGCGGACGCCGGCCGCGGCCTGCGACCAGACCAGATCGGCAAACTCTGGGGAAATGCCGGCCTTCTCCACGAAAGTGTGGCCGACGTGAATGTAGAACTCGAAAGCCACGGAGAAGCGGTCATCCAGCAGCCGGGTGGATATGAAAACGCACTGGGCGTCGCCGGCATCCACGTCGCGATGGCAAGCTGCCTGTGCGCTGAAGGCGGCATCAAATCGCTCCGCGATCAGCGGATCATCGCCTTCGCTGAGGGCCAGCGGTACGAAGTAGAAGGCTTTGCGGTCGAGCGCCGCAGCCATGGCGCGTGGCACGGCCTGAACCATGCGCTCCAGGTCCGCCGAAGGCAGCGTGACTTCGCCCAGCGCGGTGTAGCAGACGCCGTTGGGCGCTTGCGTGACGCGCACGTCGCGAATGATTTGCTGCGCGCTGCGCAGAGGTGCGTTGGCCGTCTGGCTCACGGTATTATTCTAGCGTAGCCCTGCTCCAGCGATGAACGTCTGCTGATTCGCTCCGCTCACCCACCCAGGCCTTAAGGCCTGAGCAAGTCCTGGGCTGGGGCCTGCCCGCCGCGGCGGGAAAGCGAATCGCTAGACGCTGACACTGGTAGTGGATCTTTTTCCTTGAAAATGACCCACTGCCCGCGGCTTCCTCATGCGCACTCTTTTTCTCAGCCTCGCAATTGGTCTGGCTTCCGGAGTGATCTGTTTCTTTCTCTCTGTGGCCTTCCTGGCCTTTGTGCTGCTGCTTGTCGGTGTGCTGGGCCGTTCTCATCCCGACATGACCCTGACCTACCGCGTGGCAGCGCCCGTGGCGCTGCTGGCCGCGCTTTCCGGCTTCAGCATCACGCTGGTGCGCCGCCTGCGCTCGGCCCGAGCCCAAAAGTAGCCAGGTGGAGTTACAGCCAGCCGTTCTTTGCAAACTTGTGAGCACCGGTTTGAAAGCGAGGACAATTTTCCGCAACGGAAGCGCGAATTCTTCAACGTCATCCGAACTGTTGATGACCATCCAGGGTTTGACGACAAACTCGCAACAGGCCCATGCATCCCATTGTTACGACTTTTCCGCTTTGGAGCAGAAAAATGCGCCGAACGTGGGTTGTACTGTTCAATCTGCTTCTAGCCACACTTTTTGGTGGCCTTCTCACTGGCTGCGAAAACACCACCGTCCAGGGCGCGCTGCCGCCTCTACCGCGGCAAGGTCCGTCGCCAACCCCCACGCCCAGTCCGACTCCACCTCCAACCCCCACCCCGACTCCGACTCCGTTTCCAACGCCAACCTCGTCTCCAACGCCGACTCCCACTCCCATTGCCAGCCGCATCACGAGCAGCCGGCTCATCGTTGGCACGCCGGGCTTCGAGAGTGGAAGTGTTCACGTTGGGGTGATCAACCGAGACGGCTCAATCTCACGCGCAGCGGGATCTCCCTTCGATGAAGGACTCGGGCAGCCCAGCGTCATCCAGGTCACGGGAGACCCAAAAGGACGCTTCGTTTTCGTGCTCAATGTTGAGGCCCAGGCCGCGGGTGAGCTTATCGGCCGGCCAGGCCTCTGCGGCTTCGCGATCAATTCAAAGACCGGGACGCTATCTCGCGTTCCTGGCAGCCCGATCGTATTCCCCGTGCGCAACGACAACAACATCGTTGTGGATGGTTCCGGGCACTTCCTCTTTGA
>DATFXI010000145.1:0-5067 GCA_035316085.1 Candidatus Angelobacter sp. | reverse complement strand
TTAGCGTGGCGATGGACTAGGTAAAATTGACCGTTTGGTCCCAACATATTGCAAGCAGTCATCGTATTGTTTGGTGCCGGGATAGAAACCGTATTGTTGACAGGCAAAGCTCCTCTGGGCGTCGTCAGTATCAGGCGTCTGGCCGACCGTACCCAAAAGCAGATATTTGGTTTCGCGCTCATTGGTGCAGCAAGACAAAAGTACTGCCAGGCTGACGACAACGATATTTGTCAAAACGGCGTTTCTTGCGTGTTCAGTCATAGAGCGTACCTGCAGCAGCTCTTACTTGTCTGACTATTACTTCCAGCCTTAAAACGTCCCGTCAATCACCCGCGTTGCTGCTGGCGATTTCGGATTCTTGACTTTGATCCAGGCCTTCGACGGGCCGGACCTATAAATGGACGTTAGTCGCTTCGAGACTATGCCCTCCAATCCAAGATCGCATACGGCCTTAAACAATTTTTCGCCGTGACCTTCGGTGTGTTCAACGTATCGGCCGCCGTCGCAGATCGTCGCCATCATGCATCAACAGATCGAACGCACAAGCCACCGCCAGATGATCGGAGGTCCGTCCATGCAGCATGTCGAAGTCGGCTACGCCCTTCTTAATGAGACAAGCGACCTCGGCATCCATGACTATGCTGCCTTTGATGCGAGCGGCTTCCTCCACAATGCGAGGATAGCGTTTGGTCCAGTCGTTACCGTTCATCGTGAATAGACGCACGCGACCGTCCCGGACGTGGATCTGCAACCGATAGCCGTCATGCTTGAGCTCATGCGCCCAACCGGGCCCGGATGGCGGTTCCTTGGCGACGGTCGGCTGACACGGATGGATGAAAGCAGCGGGCGCGTTTAACGGCCTGCCGCGAGAGCTACGCCACAACATGCTGCTAAGTTGCCTTGGTTATCTTGACCACTGATTTCGGCCGGAGCTTACGTGGCGTCGTTACCACCAAATCTGGCGGCCACGCTGTCCTGGCGAGAAGTTCCTCAACTGTGCTTTCCGAAACGCCCGCTTCGGACTCGGCTAGAACTTTCATGTCTTGCGGCAAGCCAGCCATAGCTAACCGAAGCTCATGAATGTTTGCTGGGATATTACGGAATAGTTCGTCTTCGTCCATGAATGCATCGCATGCGCCACAACATGCCGCCCCTATAGCGTGGATGACGCCAGAGAAAAAGGCTGCCAGCGAGGCAATCGGTGGCAGCCCATGTTGCAGGTACTCCCGGCCGCTGTTGTACTGATGAGGGTGAAAATAGCGACCGGCAAACACTAATTCGCGGGACGGCAAGTTGGTTCCGGCGGCCCATTTGTGATGAGGGTCACTGCCAACCGTTTCCAATCCCGTCAGCATAATTGCGTGGAGGTAATCGCTAATCGACCTTCATGGCCCCGCCGGTGAGTGCCCGCTAATCAGTGCTCCCGGCGGGGTTCCGTCCCTCTGCCTATGCGATGCCGAGTTTCGGATAGACGAGCTTGCGCCGGAAGCTGTCGTAGTGGGCTTTGGTGGACGCGAAGCGCAACATCACCCCTGCGTAGCGTGTTGCGCTCATCAGGTCGTCACCTTCTTTGACAACCTTCCCGTCCTTGCGGTGATAAAGCCGAAACTCTTCCCACCAATCGTGCAAATGCCGGAAGACTTTGAACCTGCCGGTCTGCATTCGGGTGAGCATGTCCATCAATCCAGCTTCGACACTGACTGACTTTTGGCCGGTTGGTTCAAGATAATGCGAGAACTCATGCAGCATGTTCAGACCTTCGCGCTTGTATTGCTGCGGCAGGGCTATGCCAGCACCTTCTAACGTCTCGCGGTTGCCGTCTCGCGGCCACGCCCAGGGCAATTCTTTGCCCCAAGCTCTGAGTGTTGCACGTGAATGACCGGTGATGCTTCTCTCAGCCGATGGGTCTTGCTGACATACACAGTATTAGAATCGCGATCCCATACCAACTCCACAGCAGCGAATGGGTGATCCCACCCAAAGTCCATCCCACCGATACGGGGCCAGTGTGACGGGAAGTCTCTTTGGTCGATTGCAATGTTTTCCTCCGCAACGGGAAATATCCTGCCCGAACCGAGAACCGGGATGCCCTTGACGCGAGCCTCGGCCTCGTGTGCCGGGTAACTCGCGATAATGGTTTTCTTCTCGTCAACAGAATAGTGCTCGACATCGTCAATGGTCATGATCGTCTTGTGACGGTCGTCTGACTTCTCATGCAGGAAACGCTTCACCACCGTTGAGACGCCCTGCAGTGGAGTGAACGTTACCCACACTGGATTAGCGCCAACATTGGTGCGCGTGAGTCCCTCGGTGTAGATGTCAGCCGGCGGCTCTTCGTCAAACCACACCCAATCCAACGTCTCGCCCTGGAATTTTTCCCGACCGGAAGCGTAAGTCTTGAGTCCGATGATTGAGTGACCGCCAGAGACATGCTTGACCTTGATTGTGTCGAGTAGTTCGGGAATGCCTCGGGCACTGACCAACTCGGCAATTGCCTCTTTCGGAATCGCTCCAGTGCCTTCCTGGCCAACGCGGCCAACCAGGATCTTCTGCACGGTATCTCTGACGACTTCGCCAGTCACACCGCAGGCCCAGCCGACAGTTGGCCGGTCGAAGCGCTTTCCGGTCCAGTCATCAGGGTAGCGACCTGTAGCGTGCATTGCTGCCTCGAAGCCACCGGCCAAAGTTTTACCCAATTGATTACCCGCCATGAGCAAGCGCTCACGATGGGCAGCGCCACCCTGATGGAATTCGAGTTGCTTCTTATACGGGCGGTAGTAGTTGAGCCGGTTCTGCGTCCGCCGTCTGTCCTTCTCCGCCTCCAATGTCTTTAAGAGTAAGGACTCTTCTTCTTGCGACTTCGATAAAGGCATCCAATTCCTCGTCGGTAATGTCATGGCCGCGATGGTCTTAGCGGGCGACTGGCGAGGAAACGAAAGAAGGGGCCACGCACTTCGCATTGCTATCAGCGCCATCATTTGGGACTACGCGCGATTGCCCCACCTTCCGACATTTACCGATCAAGAAGTCCCGCCCGTCTATCGCGCGGCTAGGGCTGACGGTTATGCCATTGCCAGGGTGGTAATGAATCAAGATGAACCAATAGCCGAGCGAGTCGTAAAGGGCCGCGAGCCTCCGCCCGAACAAATCAAAGAAGAATTCATGAGCGGACCAGCATTGACGGATAACCGAAAGGACAAAGCCAATGACTAAGCGCTCATACGGCGAAGGCGGCATTGACCAGCGTAGTGAAAACATATTCCGGCTGCGCTACAGGATAGGAAAAAAGCGGTTCACCAAGGCGTTCCGGGGAAATCTCGCGGAAGCCAAAAAGGAATTACGCGCCCTCCTCCGCTCTGGCGATACCGGCGAACACGTTGGGCCGAATAAAGACACTCTTGCGGCCTGGGCCAAACAGTGGATTGCGGCTGGCGCTCCAGGACGCAAACGGGTTGCTGTTGGTCAACGCGCGCTTGAGCGATACGACCAACTCCTCCGTACTCACATTCTGCCCACCCTGGGCGAATACAAGCTCCAACAAATAAACGCCGCCGATATTGATGCGCTTTATTTGACCTTGGAGGGCAAGATTGCCCCAAGCACCGCCCGCTCTACACATAACGTCCTGGGGGCCTGCCTGGGCGCGGCGGTACGGACTCGCAAGCTCGCCGTCAATCCCATGCTGTTCATCACCAAGACGCCCGCGAGGGCCGAGGGGGACCACGGCATAGCGTTGGACGATCAGGAACTAAAAACGCTTGTGCAGTGCTTCATGGGCCATCCACTGTTCGCGATTGTAAGTGTCGCGGCCTTCACCGGATGTCGTCGCGGGGAGTTGCTGGCCCTTCGCTGGTCCGATCTGGATGCCCACGAGAAAACGCTACGCATTGAGCGGGCAGTCGAGCAAACCGACAAGCATGGGTTGCGCTTCAAGGGCCCGAAGAAAGACCGGCACAAGCGGACAATCAAAGTTGATGATGATCTCGTCGCCCTGTTGCTCTCAGAACGTGAGAGGCATTTGCGCCTCGTCGCTGGCGTCGCAGATGGCGTGTCCGTTGATTTGTCCCTCATCAAGCTGCCTGCTGGCGCTCTGATATTCCCAGACCCAGAAGCGCTGATGAGTGGGAAATTCACCCTTCCCCGTTCACCCGTAAGCGTCACCAAGATTTTCGACCGCAAGGCTGCGAGGATTGGCTTTCCTAACCTGCGCTTCCATGATCTCAGGGGCACCCACGAAACGCTGCTGCTGGATCGTGGGGTGCCCGTACATGTGGTTGCGGCTCGGTGCGGGCATGATCCTGCCACGACTGTTACAGAACTACGCCAAGCGAACCCGCAAGGCCGACACCAGCGCGGCGGTCGTGATCAACAGCATCTCAAAAGGAATCCTTGGCAGCTAAAATTGGGTCCAAAATTGGGTCCAATCACGGTCTGTTCTTGAATTGAAACTATCTAAGGACTTGAAACTATATCTGAAGTTTACGCGGCGTTGACGCGCCGGAACCGGTTCACGAAAGCGGTCCCCGCCCCCGACATCAGCACCTTCAGGTAACGCTGCTGCCGGAATTCGCCATTCACGGGGATACTCGGCAGCGCGGTCAGATGATCGAGATGCGCCTTGAAGAGTACGCCAGGTCGCGTCGTCACGGCCGTCTTGAAGCCAAGCTCAGCGGCAATGCGAAATTCTCGCGGACCAACAGAGGCCGGATCAACCATGGGATAAGCCAGATGTTGCGGCCGCTTTCCCAGCGCGGCCTCGATGACCGCCCGGCTCATTTCCATTTCCACGCGCACGGTTTTTTCGCTCGGTACTTTCTTGAGGATCATGTGATTGACGGTGTGCGCGCCGATCGTGCAGAGCGGATCGGCGGCAAGCTCGGCAAGATCTGACCAGTCCATGCACAGGTCACGGCACAAGTCAGCAAGGTCGAGGGCGTAGGTCGCACAAAGATCGCGCACCGCGCGCCTTATCTCCTCGTGCGTCTTCATGCTCAGCAGATAATTGTATACCGCGTCGTAGAGTTCTCTCTTCTCCCTGATTGTCGCACTTTCGAAATACTGGTCCTT
>DATFXI010000144.1:0-27887 GCA_035316085.1 Candidatus Angelobacter sp. | reverse complement strand
GGCTTGCACCCGGCGTCTTAATTCGGTAATCGCCCGTTGGCCTTCTTTGGATACCAGTTGCGCCAGCGAGAAAGAGGTCACACCCTGGATAAGGGTGGCGCTGACCACTACGGCGATCAGGACCGGCAACAGGTCCGGGCGGTGCTTGCCGATCACCAGGTCAAAGAGAAACTTGCTCGAAACCGGCAGCACCAGTCCGCACGTACGTCCAATCAGCACCAGCACCAAGCTGAACGTGAGCATGCCGCGCCGCGGGCGCACCAGTTCCTTGATCAGAGGCAGGGCCGATCTGAACTGTTCGGCTGCGGACTTCTTCTTCTTCGTGGCTTCCTGGTTCTTTTCAGCTGGATCGGGCAAAAATCCCCCTCGGGACACCAATTTCAATAGATTCCAGGCTACACCTTCCGGCTGCGAAATTTATTTTGCGTTTCTCCTCTGCTCTCGATTGACTTATGGGCAGCCCCGGAGCAGCATGTTTGCGGCACGGAGGCAAAACATGATCAGAAAACTACTGGCTGGAATCTTGGGCGGAATCGCGTTCTTTGCCTGGTCATTCATCGCACATGTCTTCACCGGATTGGGAGAGACCGGAGTTCAAGAAATTCCCAACGAGCAAGCTGTAACCGCCGCCATGAAGGCTAACATCCCCGGGGACGGCCTTTATTTGTTCCCCGGATACGGATTGCCGGCAACGGCCAGCCACTCCGAGAAGATGGCGGCCATGAAGGCCATGGCCGACAAGCACTATGCCGGCGCCGGTGGAGTCCTGATCTACCATCCGGCGCAGTCTGTTGAGCTCAAGCCGTCCCAGTTGCTGACGGAGTTGGGCACAAACATTCTGCAAGTGTTGCTGGCGGTCTTCCTGTTGGGCCAGACCAGCGCGGCCAGCTTTGGCGCCCGCTGGCGCTTCATTACCATCGCCGGCCTCCTAGCCGCAATCAGCACCAACGTTTCCTACTGGAACTGGTTTGGCTTCCCAGGCAACTATACGCTGGCATACATAAGCATCATTTTTATTGGCTTTGTTTGCGCAGGCCTGGTGGCTGCGGCAATCGTGAAACCGGGCGCGGGCATGCCGGAAACAATGGCGGCTCGGGCATAAACTGGTAAAAGCGTCACGGCTTGAGGTGACGATTATGCCGATGCAATACGAGTACACCGCGATTCCAGAGGCGGAAGTCCCGCGCGCTTCCGCCCCGGTATTCCAGCACCTGCTCGATACTTACGCCAGCGAGACCAGTAAAGTCATCAGCGTCTGGCGGTGCTTTGGCGCGGAGGACATGAGCTTCAAACCGGCAGAACGGTCCGCGAGCGTAGCTGACATCATGAAGCATCAGCTGCTTTCCGAGCGCCGCTTCTTTGCCGAGTTCATCGGCCTGCCCGGTGAACCGGAAGCCGCGGCGGTGCTGCCCGCGGAACTGTCGCCCGCAGCTTTTTGCCGCCGGGACGAAGAGCTCTGCCGGCCGCGCCTCTCACGCATGGCCGGACGCAATGAGGCCTGGTGGCTGGAAACGGTCCCGTTTTTCGACGTGCAGCGGCAGCGCATATGGGTCTTCTGGCGGCGGGTGCTGCACACCGCGCACCATCGCACCCAGCTCAGCGTTTATCTGCGGCTGCTGGGGAAGAAAGTCCCCTCTAATTACGGGCCTACGGCGGACGTGACTTGGCAAGACGCCGACCCCACGCGCACGGTTGACGCCGCAGGACGAAAATAAGAAATCACTGACGCCGCCGTAGCCGGTGCTCACCTGCGGGGCGAAAGCCCGTCCATCTTCGTATGGGCTCTACCGGCGCCCTCGCCCGCAAATCTAGAACCAGCAACATTCGATCAACCGCCGGGGTTTCCCGTAGCGGTCTTTAATATTCAAGGATTAAAAAAAATTCGGGAAGAATTCCTCCAATCCGCGCAATGGAAACTAGGAGCTGCAAAGGCAACACGAAGTCCAGCCATGGCAGAACGGTTGAGCGATGACCAGGAGTTGCTGCGGCAGCTCGCTAATGGGAACGAAGACGCGTTCCGGACTCTGTATGAGCGATACCAGGGTCGCATTTACCGATTCGCGTTGCATATGAGCGGCAATTCCGCCATCGGCGAAGAGACAACCCAGGAAGTCTTTCTAGCGCTGATGGGCAAGCCGAAAGGCTATGACCCGGCCAAAGGTTCCCTCGCCGGCTACCTGTTCGGGATGGCACGCAACATTACGCGTCGCGCTATGCAGGAAACCGCTGACGATATTCCCCTGGACGACGATGCGGATTGGGACGAGCTCGCTGTGGCCGACGGACTGGATGTTCTCGAGGAGTTGAGCAACGGCGAGTTGCTGGCGGCGCTGCGGCAAGCTGTGCTGACGCTGCCGGAGCCTTACCGCGAAGTTGTGGTGCTTTGTGACCTGGAAGAATTGAGCTACCAGGAAGCTGCGGAACTGCTGGAATGTTCGCCGGGCACCGTGGCATCGCGCTTGAGCCGGGCGCGCACACTGTTGAAGAAGAAATTGAGCGTAGAGAAGGTCAGAGAGCAAAAGTGCGCGACATAGATCCAATTCGCAATCCGTCCGAGGCGCTGCTTTCGGCGGCGCTGAACCGGCTGGCCAAAGGCTCGGCCCGGCAGGCGCCGGCGAGCGTGGGCGCGCAGCTTGTCCAGGAGTTCCGGCGACATCACGTGCACCGTCGTAGAACCAGGAAAGCCGTGATCGCGCTGGTGGCATGCCTCGTTCTGGCGACAGCAACGCTGTTGACGTTGAAACTGTCCGTAGACGATGCCCAGCCGGCTATGGTTAAGCAGCCGCTCCCTGCTGTCGCTCCCAACGCGAGCACAGCAAATCCGAGCGCGGCGACGCAGACTATTCCCACGCCGGTACAGACACCGCTACCCGGTCGTCGCGGCGGACGACCCACGGCGACTAGCACGGCCCAGGGCGAATTCATGGCTCTTGGCGCTTACGATCCCGCGATGGTGTCAGGCGACCTGCAGGTTGTGCGCCTGGAACTGACCGGCGCTGACTTGCGTCTGGTGGGTGCTCCGGTGCCCGAAGATCTTGCCGACCGCCACCTACTCGCCGACATCGTACTCGCGGGTGACGGCACGCCATATGCCGTGAGAATAGTTCGTTAGTTTCACACGAAGGGAGAAAGTCTCAATGAAAGTTCGTCACATTCTTACTGCTGCAATTGTGATCACGGGCGGTATGGCCATCGCCCAGGGCCGGACCCAAGATTCGCTGCCTCCGCAGGAGCACCAGGCGGTGCCGATGATGCAAGAGAACGTGGGGGTGGCATTCTCTTTGCAGGAGCCGGGCTCTCCGGAAATCGAATTCATGCACGCGCAAGTGATCGAGATGCACGAGCAGATCAAGGGCGCGCCTTACATGGCGACTGCGGTCACTGAATCCACGCAGGTTCTGGCGGACGGCAATCGCATCGTGAACAAGCGCAGCGGGCTGGTGGCGCGCGACGGCGAGGGCCGAATCCGACGCGAAGAGTCGATGGGCCACATAGGACCGCTGGCTGTCGGTGGCCCGAACGTCATTTTCATTCATGATCCCGTGGCGAAGTCTGCCTACGTCCTTAACCCGGATGCGAAGACTGCTCACGTCATCAACCTGGAAGGTATGAGCGCCATGCATCGCAAAATAGAAGCCATGCACGGAGGCGAGCCCGGCCAGGGCGAGGGGATCCGGTTGAAAAAAGAAGGAATGGCGGCCGGGAGACATGGTCAAGTGAACAAAGAATCACTCGGCACGCAGCAGATTGAAGGCGTGACGGCGGAGGGCACGAGGATCACGCGGACCGTTCCTGCAGGAACCATCGGCAACGAGAAACCGATCGACATCGTTCTTGAAACGTGGACATCCCCCGACTTACATGTGCTGGTGTTGAGCAAGCGGAGCGATCCCCGTTTCGGTGAAACCGTTTACCGTTTGACCAACATCAAGCGCGGCGAACCTGACACTTCCCTGTTCCAAGTGCCAGGCGATTTCACCACGCAACAAGAGCCTCCAAAGCCGATTGGAATGCGGCGCCCTGGACGACCGCTTCTCTAGAACTTCGTTTCTCTTCTCACGCAAAGAAGGGCCGGGTGTATCCCCGGCCCTTTCTTTGAGCCAGCACAGGAACAAGCGAATGCGTGCAGGTCTGCCGGGCCTAACGCTGGCGGCGATAGCGGCTGAATTGCAGATTGCCGCTGCGGCGGCAGCTCATCCATCTCCAGTTCGGCGTGTTTTCCCAGGTGAATCCCGGCGCCATGAATGTTGTGGGGCGCAGCCGCGGCGGGCTTTTGCGTTCCGCCTCCAACGGCTCCTGCTCCGGGGGGATGACGATGCCGATCTCTCTGGGCGCCACGGTAACGAATTTCTCGTCGATCAAACCTGCACGCGCCATGTTTCCGTAGAGTGTGGGTCCTCCTTCGCAAAGCAGGTATTCGACTCCGAGATCGCGGCCCAACATCTGCATGGCCAGAGGCAAGTCCACAGACTCTCTTCCAGCCACGATGACCTGCGCCTTCGTGCTGGCAAGGCGGCCTGCGCCGGCGGCCGTGGTGAGCACCAGGGGATTGACCTGGTCGCCGTCAAACAGACGATATGCCGAAGGGTCGAATTTGGCCGAGGCGGTCACGATGATCACGGTTTCGCGTTCGCGTCCCAGCCGTTCGCGGAGTGCCCGGAGTTCGGCGTGGTGGATGCGGTAGACCGGGCCGCGGCCTTGGTTGATGTGAGGAAGAACCGCGGTTTCGGTCACGAGCGTGTTAAGGCCGAGTATGATCGCGTCGGCGTGGGCCCGCAGCAGGTCCATGAGCCACTGGTCTTGCTCTGACTGGGCGAGATCACCGCCGGTGGCGTGCTTGCCGCCAAACGACGCCACGCCGTCCATCGACTGGACAAAGTTGGCAAACGTCCAGGGCCGATCCGCCGGCGGGGTGGGAAATCCAAGCTTGCCGTAGGGTGCGAACGCCGGATCGCTCAGGGATGAGGGCTCGCCCTCATCAAACAAGACCTCGAAGTTCATCGCGTCTCCACGTCCCGTGAGCTCGTGTCAACTGACGCCGCGGCTTTGCGCGTTGGCACGCAGATGGTCGAGAAAAGCTCGCGGCGCGCGGCCCAGAAAATGCCCTTTGAGGGCAGCCACGCCAATAGTCCGGGAGGCTCGCTCGTCGGTGATCAGCACGGAGCTGCAGTCGGCACGCTTCTCGAGCGCCATCTCCGGCACAATCGAAATGCCCAGGCCAGCGGCTACCATGCCCAGAATGCTCGAGAACTGCCCGCTTTCAAACACCACCTGGGGCAAGATGCGCGCGTGTTTGCAGACCTCGATGGCGGTATCGCGGAAGCAGTGGTCGTCGCGCAGCAGCAGGAACGGCTCGTCGCGAAGCTCCTTCATCTTCAAACTGCGTTTGCGGGAAAGGGCGTGCCCTCTGGGCAGGATCGCGAATAGCCGTTCCGTGCGCAGGGGATAACATTCCAGATCGTGGCCCCGCGCCGGCAGCGCCATGATGGCCAGGTCCACCAACCCGCCGCGCAAACGGTCCATGAGTCGCACCGTGACATCTTCCATCACGGTGATGGTGGCGTGCGGGTACTTGCGCGAAAACAGAGCGATACGCGGCGGCAGAAAATAAGGCGCGATGGTGGGAATCACTCCCACGCAGACTTTTCCCGACACGGTGGATTGCTTTTCGGCAACTTCTTCCTTGGCAGCGCGCAGTTCGCTCAGGATGGTCTGCGCCCGGGGCAGGAAAAGCTGGCCAGGTTCGGTCAAGCGCACTGCTCGGCCCAAGCGGTCAAACAGGCGGACGCCCAGTTCCTCCTCCAGCTTCATGATCTGTTGCGAGAGCGACGGCTGCGCCACTTGTTCCCTGGCGGCCGCGCGGGTGAAGCTTCCGGTTTCGGCTACGGCACAAAAGTAGCGGAGCTGGTGGACTTCCATAGTCGCACCCTATGACGAGAAGTCTCATTATATATTGGACATAGTGTTAGAAGCCCCTTATTTTTATGCACCTGATTCCGCGCGCGGGCCAGAGGGTAGGCTGCGCGGGAGCTTTGCGGTCAAGCATGCCGGTCAGCAGCATTCAAGAGGCGTTTTTCCACGCTGCCCTTCAGGGCAACAAGCACATCACTGTGCAACTGGTTAACGGCACCAGGCTTTCTGGACGAGTGCGCTCGTTTGATAAGTACTCGGTCATCCTGGAAACCAGAACTCTCGAGCAATTGGTCTTCAAGCATTCCATTTCCGCCGCCGGCGTTTGCCGCAATCAGCAGTGCCCCGAATGCTTCCCCGGGCGCGGCGAGGCACCATCTTCCAACGGAACAAAGAAGATTTTGAATTCCTAAGGGGAAACGGCCGCTCGTCCTACATTTTTTGGAAGAAATCCAACTTGGCGGCAGCATTTAATTAGATTTTCTCCATGTTTTCCACAGGGTGATTACGCTTTCATCGTTTCTTCACAAGCTATTCGCATTGTGAAAACAATCGGCTGCTACCCTGTTCAGGAAATTGTGGAAAATCCTCGATTTCTACAGTTGCATTTCGGTAATCGAAGTTTATGATTGTGCCCCGGGTTTACGCCTCACCGCGCGAAAACCGCGCGCGTTGGGGGCCCCAGGTTTCCGGTAATCATCAGCCAACTTCTTAGTTTTTGAAACTGTGGAGGAATTTCAATGCTGCACAATTGTGTTCATCGGATGTTCCGGACATTTATGGCTGTGCTGTTTGTGCTGATGTTGGGGACGTTGCTAGTGGCCCAGTCCACGACGGATGGCGCTATCGCAGGAACCGTTTTTGACGCCAACGGCGCTGTGGTTCCCAAGGCGCAGATCACCATCCACAACAACGGCACCAACTCCGAGCAAGCCTTGACGTCGGACGATACCGGATACTTCCGCGTCGTCAACCTGAAACCCGGCTCCTACAGGGTTACGGCGACGCGCCAAGGTTTTGCGGCTTACACAGCCGAGACAGTAATTGTCCAAGTGGGGAACGTAACTGAGCTTTCGCCACGCCTTAAAGTCGCGGGAAACACGGAGACGGTGGATGTCACGGCGGAAGCGCCGCAGATCAACTACAGCTCCCCTGAATTCGCTCCCACGCTCGACCAGACGGCGATTTCCAATCTGCCCATCAACGGCGGCCGCTGGTCCAACTTCTCGCTGTTGACGCCCGGTGTGGTAAGTGATTCGAACGCCTTTGGCCTTCTCAGCTTCCGCGGCATCAGCACTTTGCTGAACAACAACACCTTTGACGGCGCGGACAACAACCAGGCATTTTTCTCCGAAGAACGCGGCCGCACCCGCATCGGCTATTCGACGCCAAAAGAGGCGGTGCAGGAATTTCAAGTCAACACGTCAAACTATTCGGCCGAATACGGTCGCTCCGCCGGCGGCGTAGTTAATACGGTGAGCAAGAGCGGCACGAATCAGATCCACGGCGACGCCTACTTCTACGATCGCGACAACGTCTGGGGTGCTGCCAATCCCTTGACCCAGATTGCGGTCCAGACCGCTCCCGGAGTGTTTACGCCTACCAATTTCAAGCCGACCAACTGGCGCAAGATGGCCGGCTTCGGAGTGGGCGGGCCGTTGATCAAAGACAAGCTCTTCCTGTTTGTGGCTTACGATTGGTACCGTCAGAACTTTCCCGGCACCGCTGTGACCAGCAACCCCAACGCCTTCTTTGCGACACCCACCGCGGCGACCATCAGTACTTTGGCGACACGTTTGGGCGTCACGACAGCGGCGGCAACCGCCATCTATAACACTGATCTGGCTGCCTTGAATACATTACTGGGCCCGGTGCCGCGTAGCGGGGACCAGAATATTCTTTTCCCCAAGTTGGATTGGACGATTAACTCCAAGAACCACGCATCGTTTTCTTTCAACCGCATGCGTTGGTCATCTCCAGCCGGTATTCAAACCCAACCCACCGTAACGCGCGGAGTGGCCAGCTTCGGCGATGACTTTGTGAGCGAGACCTGGGGCGTGGCCAAGTTGAACACTGCCTTCACCAACAACTTTGCCAATGAGCTCCGCTTCCAGTACGGACGGGATTTCGAGTTCGAATTCTCGCAGCAACCGGCGCCTTATGAGGTGACCAACCTGCTGACCGCGGGTGCACCGGCGTCCGCCGGGACGGGGTTTGTGAACCCCCTGGGTCTGCCGCCGTCGGTCTCCATCACCAACGGTTTTACTTTTGGTGTTCCCACGTTCCTGCAGCGTCCGGCGTTTCCGGATGAGGTTCGGCAGCAGTATGCCGACACCATGACCTGGATCCACGGCAAACACAGCGTGAAGTATGGATTCGATTTCAGCCATGTGGACGATAACTCGCAGAACTTGTCCTCGCAGTTTGGCAGTTACAGCTATAGCAGCCTGCTGAACTATTTTTCTGATCTCAACAAACGAAACAGTTGCAGCGGCGCGCCGTGTTATACCAACTACTCCCAGGCTTTCGGACCGTTGGGCTTCGAGTTCACCACCAACGATTACGCCATGTTTGTGCAGGACGACTGGAAGATTCTGCCACGGCTGAGCCTGTCGTTGGGCTTGCGCTATGAATACGAGATGGCGCCGAAATCGTTCGCCAACCTTATCAATCCCCTGGTGTCGCAGACCGGCCATTTGCCCCGTGACCAGAATAACTTTGGCCCACGCGCCGGATTTGCCTGGGACGTTTTCGGCGACGCCAAGACGGTGCTGCGCGGCGGTTACGGCATCTACTACGGACGGCTTATAAACTCCACCATCTTCAGCGCGCTTACCAATACGGGGATGGCCGGCGGCCAGAACCCCTTCTCCTTTCCCCCAACATCGGCGGGCGCTCCGCCATTTCCGGTTGTTCTGTCTGCCGCTCCTAGCGGAACCGCCAGACCCAATATCACGTTCTTCGACACCCATTTCCAAAACCCTCAGATCCACCAGATGGATTTGACCCTGGAGCGGAATATAGGTTGGGGCACGGTGGTATCCGTAAGTTATCTCGGCAGTCTGGGACGAGAATTGCCGGGCTTTGTTGATACCAACGTCTGCTCGTCCGCGAGTGTGCCCAGCACTACCGCGATTCCGTGTCCTGCTCCCGGCACGATCACCTATACCATCCTGAACGGTGGTCCGCTGGGCACTGGCACGTACACTACGACGCTGTTCAAACCGGTTGTCCCCGGGACGCAGCCACGCCCCAACGCCAATTTCGGCGCTATGACGGATGTTTTCAGCGGTATCAACAGCAGCTATCATGCGATGGTGGTTCAAGCCAATCACCGCATGAGCCATCACATCCAGTTCGCCGCCAGTTACACGTGGGCCCATGCCATAGACTTTGCCCAGAACCAGCAGACCTTCGCAGCCACGAATAACCTGCTCTTCCCGACCACGATAGCGCCGGAAAAAGGCAATTCGATCTACGACGTACGGAACCGCTTTGTGGTTAGCGCGATCGTGAACTCGCCGTGGAAAGAGACGGGTTGGTTGGGATGGTTCACCAACGATTGGGAGTGGGCCCCCATCTATCAGGTGCAGAATGGTTTGCCTTACACGCTGTCCGTAGCAGGCAACGCACCGGGCGGCGCAGTCAGTGGCATCAACGGCTCCGGTGGGACGAACCGAATCGACATCCTCGGGAACAACTCCTTCCGCCTGCCTATGGCGTGGTTAGTCGATATGCGTGTCTCCAAGAGCTTCCGATTCCAGGAAAGGTACAGGCTCGAGTTGATCGCCGATTTCTTCAACATTGCCAACAAACAGAACAAGATGGGCGCCAACCAGACCGGCTACATTATTTCTACCGGAGCGGTACCGACACCCTCAGGAACGGTTACTTGCAGTACGGCGGCTCCCTGTCTGAATTTCAATACCCTAGGGCCTACGCCGACGTCTGGCGCGCCCTTTGCACCCTTATTCGGGACGTTTACCAGCATCAACAACAGCAACTTCCTGTACACCCCCCGGCAGATTCAGTTGGGAGTTCGTGTCCACTTCTGACGGCTCGGGGAGGGGAACCGAAAAGCGCGGCAGCCTTGGCTGCCGCGCTTTTCTTAGAAGACAATGAGATCTATGAAAAAACTTACTGCGACGCTGGTTCTGCTGGGCTTCGTTTCTGCTCAGCTTTGGGCGTGGGGCCCCAAGGGACACGCCATCGTTGCTGACATCGCCGCCTCGCGCCTGACGCCGGCCGCCAAGAAGAACCTGCAACTTCTGCTCGGCGATGACAGTCTTGCCTCGATTTCCACGTGGGCCGATCAGGTAAGAAAAGAGCGCGACGAAAGCTACAACTGGCATTTTGTGGATATTCCCAAAGATGCTCCGGGGTTTGATCGGCAGCGCGATTGCTTTCGCCCCCAGGACACCCACAAGAATGCCCTGACCGACCACCACAACTGCGTTGTAGACCGCATTGAGATGTTCCAGAAGATCCTGGGTGACGAAAGCGCCTCCCGCGCCGACCGCCTGGAGGCGCTCAAATGGATTGTCCACTTTGTGGGCGACCTGCATCAGCCGTTGCATGCCGTTGAAGAAGCCCGCGGCGGCAACGACATCAAGTTGCCGGTCTTTGGCTCCGCCAAATGTGGTGATTACGATTGCAATCTGCATTGGGCCTGGGACGCGCTTTTGCTGGAGCACACGGGCTACTCGGAGGAGGACTACGTCCGCCACCTGGAAACACTGATCGCCGAGAAAAACCTGGCTGCGCGGGCCGGGGGCACACCCGAACAGTGGGCCAATGAATCGCACTTGCAAGCGCGGCAAATCCTCGACCAAAAGCCGGCTGCGATTGACGATCAGTACTACCAGACCTATATCGGGCTGGTGGATGAAAAACTGGCGCTCGCCGGACTGCGGCTGGCCACGTTGCTGAATGAAACTCTGGGTGACGCACGCCGTTAAGGCCAAATTCGTCGTTTCGGACAACCCTCAGGAGCCTGTCATTTCGAGCGGAGCGCCAGGAGAAACAGGCCACCGAGAAGAATCAAAAGCGCGGAGTCGAGAAACCCCGAGAGCGTGTCCGCTAGCAGTAGGAGTTGCCGTTGGATCAAACGGACAAAAGGCATTTTTTGCAGCAATCATAGCCACTGAGTTCACAACATATGCTTATGAAGCGCCAACTTGCCTCTCGCATCGTCGCAACCCTTTGTGCTTGTACGCTTTCGCTTGTTGCAGCGGACAAGAAACCGCAACGCTCCGCTCCGCCCTCAGCGGAACGCCTGCCTACTGGCATGAGCATCACGCCTCTGGCGGCGCGCGGCGTTACCCTGCAGCCACTCAACCCTGATCTTCCCGATCTGCCGCAGTTCACTGCAGACCATCCCCTCACCACCGCGCTCAGTCCTGACGGCAAGACGCTGCTCATTGTCACCAGCGGGTTCAATCGCAACAACGACACAAAAGGCAAAGCGATTCCCGAGCAGTCCAACGAATACGTCTTCGTCTATGACGTGCGCCGCCCCACGCCGGTAAAGCAGCAAGTGCTCGCGCTTGCCAACGCGTACGCCGGCCTGGCATGGGCGCCGGACGGCAAGACGTTTTATGTTTCCGGCGGTGTCAGTGACAACGTGCACGTCGTTTCGGAAAGTGACGGGCGTTGGGCGGAGTCGGCAACCATTCCTTTGGGACATCAAGCCGGCCTTGGCGTCCCCTCGATGCACGAGGGCGAGGTCACCCCCATCCACGCGATCGCTGCCGGGCTTTCGGTGAATGGCAGCGGTTCACGGCTATTGGTCGCCAACCACCAGAACGATTCAGTGTCGCTGATTGACACAGCCACCCGGGCGAAGATTGCTGAATTGGACTTGCGTCCGGGGATACATGATCCGCCCAAGAAAGGCGTTGCCGGCGGCGAATATCCCTACTGGACGGTCTTCAAGGGTGACGACAAAGGTTACGTGTCGAGCTTGCGAGACCGCGAGATCGTGGTGTTGGACCTGCGCGCCGCGCCAGTCATCGCTGGCCGAATCAAGGTGCGCGGCCAACCAGGCAAAATGATACTCAACCGCGCCCAGAACCTGCTCTTCGCCGTGGCCGACAATAGCGACTCCGTAGTGATCGTGGACACCAACACCGATCGCGTGGTGGCGGAGATCAAGACGACGGCTCCGGCGGCTGTATTTCCCAATCGCAGCGGCTTCAAAGGCAGCAACCCCACCGGACTCGCGCTCTCGCCGGATGAGAAGACGCTCTACGTCACCAATGGCGGCACCAACTCGGTGGCCGTCATTCGCCTGGACCGTGATCTCGAGGAGAGCCGCGTCGTCGGGTTGATTCCTACAGCCTGGTATCCCAACGCTGTCAGCGTCAGCCGCGACGGTTCAGTCCTCTACGTTGTGAACGGCAGGAGTAATGCCGGCCCCAACCCGAAAGGCTGCCGCAACAACTTACTCATCACCGGCGATCGCCCCTGCGCCACTGCACAGCAATACATTTTCCAGCTGGAGAAAGGCGGGTTGGCTACAATCCCGCGGCCCAGCCCGGTTGAGTTGCAGGCGCTCACGGCCCAGGTCGCTCGCAACAACCATTTCAATTCTCCAACTCAAGCGCGTCAAAAACAGAACGCGGACCGGATGTTCTCCTTTCTGCGCAGCAAGATCAAGCACGTGATCTACATCGTGAAGGAAAATCGCACGTACGATCAGGTGTTGGGCGATCTGGAGAAAGGCAACGGCGATCCCGCGCTCAACTTGTTTCCGGAAGCTCTGGCGCCGAATCATCATGAGCTGGCGCGCCGATTCGTTACGCTCGACAATTTTTTTGACAGCGGCGAAGTCAGCGGCGACGGCTGGAACTGGAGCACCGCGGCGCGTGCCACTGACTTTACCGAGAGGACGATCGCAGTCCATTATGCCAATCGCGGGTTTACTTATGATTTTGAGGGTACCAACCGCGAGATCAATGTCGGCGGCATCTCCTCTCAGGAGAGGAACACCGCCAAGTTGGACGATCCAGACGACCAACTGCCTGGGGCCGCGGATGTTGCCGCGCCTGACGGGCCGAGCGACGAAACGGGGGCCGGCTATCTCTGGGACTCGGCTCTGCGCGCTCGCTTGACCGTCCGCAACTACGGCTTTTTCGTCGATCTGATCCATTACGGCGATTTGCCGAACGAAGTCCCCATTCCGCTCTTGCGCGAACCGGCCGCAACGCATACGCGAGTGGTCATTCCTACCAACCCTCGCCTCCAGGACTACACCGACCCCTATTTCCGCAGCTTTGACATGAAATTCCCCGACTACTGGCGCTTCAAAGAGTGGGAACGGGAGTTCGATGAATTCGTACGTCAGAACAATCTGCCCGCGCTGGAGTTACTCCGCATCTGCCACGATCACTTTGGTAGTTTCAAAGACGCTATTGACGGCGTGAACACCGTAGAGACACAGCTGGCGGACAACGATTACGCGCTGGGCCTTGTCGTAGAAAAGGTCGCGCACAGCAAATACGCCGCCAGCACGCTGATCTTCGTGATTGAAGACGACGCCCAGAACGGGCCCGACCACGTGGACGCCCACCGCAGTCTGGCTTACGTGATTGGGCCGTACGTGAAGCAGGGCGCAGTGATCTCCGTGCGCTACACCACTGTCTCTGTTTTGCGCACCATCGGAGAAATTCTCGGGACTGGGCCCTTGGGTCTGTTTGACGCGCTGCAGCCGCCAATGACCGAGGTCTTTTCCGCGACGCAGCCGGCTTGGAACTATTCAGCGCGCGTTCCCACGGTTTTGCGGACCACGCAGCTTCCTGTACCGGCGGCCGCAGGGGAAGAAAAGGCCGCTGTTCCGCGACGAGATGCCGCGTACTGGACGGAAAACACACGGGACTTTGATTTTTCCCGCGAAGACAGACTGGATTCCGCGCGTTTCAATCTGGTTTTGTGGAACGGTTTGAAGAGTGAAGGCCAGCCGTATCCTTCAGAACGTGACGGCCGCGATCTCAGCAAAGACCGGCAACGGCTGCTGCGCCAGGCTGGTGGTCAAGCCCGACATTGACCGCCAGCGGCATAGCGATTGGCGAGATGGCAAAATCATGCTGTCGCGTGAAACGCAGCTCTGCTTGACTTCGCGAAACGGCGGGCGTGTAATCGTGGTTCAGGAGCCACGGCTGCCCGCCGGGCGCGAGAGACATACCACGATTTGGGTACCCAGACTGATTGTGCCATCCCAGGAGTCGTCCAGCAGTGACCAGTCCCGAGCACGGAATTAAGCTTGAAGATGCGCTGGCCTTTGTGTGCCACGCTGTGGAAGCCCAATCTTCGGAATTGCTGTGTTCCATCTGCCTTGTGGACCCCAGCAGGACTTACCTGATCAACGGTGTCGCACCTAGCCTTCCTGAGAGCTACCTGGAGGCGATCAATGGGCTGCGCATCGGCCCCAAGGCCGGCTCCTGCGGCACCGCGGCCTATCTGGGCAAGCCCGTGATCGTTACCGACATTGCCAACGATCCGCTGTGGGCCGACTTTCGTGACTTGGCCCTGCCGCTGGGCCTGCGGGCGTGCTGGTCAACTCCGATCTTCTCGCGCGACGGCAAAATCCTGGCCACCTTCGCTCTTTACTATCGCGAACCCCGCGGGCCCACGGAGCGCGAACGGCAGATTGTCGACTGGGCCGCGCCCCACGCAGCGATCGTGATAGAGGACAAGCGAACCAGCGAAGCTCTGCAGGAGGAGCGAGAACAACTGGAAATTATTCTGGACGCCTCGCCGGCGATGATCTGGTATAAGGACCGGGACAACCGGATCCTGCGCGCCAATCGCCTGGCCGCCGAATCGATCGGGCTGAGCAAGCATGACTTGCAAGGCCGCTCAGTTTACGAACTCTATCCACAACACGCCGCCAGGTATCACCAGGACGATCTCGAAGTCATCCGTTCCGGCAAGCCGAAGCTTGGTATTCGCGAACCGGTGCCGGTCGGGTCCGGCGAGGAACGGTTCGTCATAACTGACAAGATCCCGCAGGTCGACCGCGAAGGCAACATTATTGGAGTTATCGTGTTTGCCCGCGACGTAACCGAGCAGACGCGCGCCGAGATGGCCTTGAACCAGGTAGAGGAAAAGCTGCGCCAGTCTCAGAAACTGGAGGCTGTGGGCAGATTGGCAGGCGGAGTCGCGCACGACTTCAACAACCTGCTGGCGATCATGAAGGGCCATCTGGAGAGACTGGCCGACGAGCTGGGGCATGGCCATCCAGGCCTGCGCCGGACTACGCAAATTGCAGCAGCCGCGGATCGGGCCGCGGCCGTGACCCAACAATTGCTGGCCTTCAGCCGAAGGCAAATCCTGCGGCCCAGAACTATCAGCCTCAACTCCGTGGTCAACGACATGGGCGCGCTGCTCAAACCACTGGTGGGGGATAGCATCGAATTCGAGCTCGACCTGGCCGAGGACTTGAGCAACGTCATTGCCGATCCTATCCAGATGGAGCAAGTGCTCCTGAACCTGGTAGTCAACGCGTGTGACGCCATGCCCGCGGGCGGAAACCTGGTGGTCAAAACCGCGAACGCGAAATTGGATGACCTTTGGGCGCGCAGTCATCCTGCGGCGGAGGCGGGTCGCTACGCGATGCTCTCCGTAACGGATAGCGGGCCCGGCATGGATACCGAAACCCAAGCCCGCATTTTTGAACCATTCTTCACCACCAAAGGAGTGGGCAAAGGAACGGGCCTGGGACTGGCCACAGCTTACGGCATCGTGAAGCAGAGTAACGGATACCTGGACGTCAAGAGTGAGCTTGGTTGCGGCGCGTCATTTGAGGTTTATCTGCCGGCGGTGGAGCGACCGGCCGAGCTCGAACCGCCGAGCGTTGCTTTCAGATCTCCGCGCGGACATGAGACCATTCTCCTGGTCGAAGACGAAGCTGACGTGCGCGAAGTGCTCACTGAGACTCTGACGCAATACGGATACAAGGTCCTCAGTGCGAGGAACGGCGCAGAAGCCATCACTACTTCCACGCAGTATCCAGACGTCATCCATCTGCTGGTGACGGACCTGGCTATGCCTGGCATCAGCGGTTCCGAAGTTGCGACGCGGCTGCGGAGACAGCGACCAGGAACCGGAGTCGTGTATATGTCCGCCTTTGTTGGAGATACTCTCGCAAAACCCGACCAAACCGCCCCCCACGGCGCGCTGTTGAACAAGCCCTTCGCCCGCGATGCTCTGGCGCGGGCCGTGCGCGAGGCCATCGACCGCAGGGTTGACGCTCAAAGGCAAGCGGCAGGGTGAGGGTGGCTCTCTCAAGACGAACCGGCCATACAGCGAGTGTCATCCCAGGTTTCCGCTTTTGGCGTCCCTCGGAGTCCGCGACCGGTTGACCATGGTGGGAATGCGCGGCTATAAAGGTTGCTGAAGCAATCCCTCAGACTAGACGCCAGGGGGTCAGTGTCCCCGAGGGGGAAGGGGCCTTCATCCGCCAGATTTCTCACTATCGAGTATTAGAACGTATCGGCTCCGGAGGCATGGGAACGGTGTGGGTCGCCGAAGACCTGAACCTGGGGCGCCGGGTGGCCCTCAAGTTCCTCTCTGAGGATCTGGCTAGGCACGCTCCGGCCTTGGAACGATTCAAAAACGAGGCGCGCGCGGCCTCGTCACTTAATCATCCTAATATCTGCACCATCTATGAAATCGGCGAAACCGATGGCGAGTTGTATATCGCAATGGAACTGGTAGAAGGCGAGCCGTTGGATCTCTACCTTACGCGGCATGCCATGGACGCGCAGGAACTGCTGGATCTTGCCATCCAGATCGCCGACGCCCTGGACGCGGCCCACAGCAAAGGCATTTTGCATCGCGACATTAAGCCGGCCAATATCCTGATTACGCCGCGGGGACAAGTCAAGGTCTTGGACTTCGGGCTGGCCAAGCTAATGACAGCGCGCCGCCAGGCAGAGCAGCCGACCTATGCGGGGACCACCATGATGACCTCGCCCGAGCTCTTGACCTCCCCGGGCGTGGCAGTGGGCACGGTGGCGTTCATGTCGCCGGAGCAAGCCAGGGGTAAAGAATTGGATGCCCGCAGTGACCTGTTTTCTTTCGGAGCCGTGCTCTATGTGATGGCCACCGGCAAACTTCCCTTTGATGGGGAAACCGCGGCAGTGATTTTTGACGGGATCCTCAATCACTCTGCGGTTTCAGCATCGGAGGTCAACCCGGGGCTGCCGCCCAAGCTGGACGAGATTATCCAAACCGCCCTCGAGAAGGACCGGGATCTACGCTATCAGAGCGCTGCAGAAATGCGGGCGGAACTGAAACGCCTGAAGCGCGACACCAGCTCGGGCCGGGTGCAGTTACCGGCAAGCAGCGCTGCCAGGGCGTCCCGTAGCTCAACAGCGGCAGCGCCACGACCGGAGACAGCGGCGGTGCGGCCACCGGCCAACTGGCGCCGTAGAGCGCTTTATTTTGGAATTCCAGCGCTCGCCGGCATTCTTTTGGCGCTTGTAGCACTTTATTTCGCGAACCAGAAGCCGCACGGCTTCAACCTGCAGAACATGAACATCGCGCAGGTCACCACCAGCGGCAACGCCGGCGCGGCAGCACTCTCGCCTGACCGTCGCTACATCGTTTACGTATTGCGTGATGGAGCGCAGGAGAGCCTGTGGGTACAGCAATTGGCTACGGGCAGCAATGTGCAAATTCTGCCGCCTGACCAGGTGCGTTTTGTCGCGCTCAGCTTCACTCCTGACGGCAATTACGTAATGTTCGTGCGCTCCGACAAATCCACCACCAATTTCCGCTATCTCTACCGGATCCCAGTGCTGGGAGGAACGGCGCAACAGCTCATTCGCGACGTGGATTCAGCGCCCAGTTTTTCGCCAAATGGCAGCCAGGTCGCTTTCGTGCGCGGCGTTCTTCAGCCACCGGCGAACCGGATTCTGATCGCGAACGCAGACGGCAGCGGCGAACGCGTGCTGGTCGACCGCAAGACCTTCCTGCCGGGTGCGCCGACCGTTTCCTGGTCCGCAGATGGCAAGAATCTCGCGTTCGTTTCTCCTGAGATCCGCAATGGCGTGGGCCAGTTTGTGCTGGAGACGGCTTCCACCAGTTCCGGAGAAGTTCGGGACCTGCATGCGTTTTCTGCGGGCGCACGCGCCGTGGAGTGGTTGCCGGATGGTCATGGTGTGCTGGTGGCGGCCACCGATCCTGAGAGCGGGCGCGGTCAGTTATGGTCCGTTAGCTATCCCGAGGGCAAGACCTCACGATTTACCAACGATCTCACCAACTACGATCAGTGTTGTCTGGAGATCAGCCGTGACGGCAACTCCCTGGTCGCCCTCCAGAATACGACTCTGAGCGATATCTGGGTGGCAAAGGCAGACGGCTCAGAGGCGAAACAGATCACCTCTGGGGAGGCGCTTGGACAGGCACTCGCCGGGCCGCAGGCAATCGACTGGGTGGGAAACCGCATTGTCGCCGTAGATTCGCGCTATCAGTGGGTGCTTATCGATTCCAGTGGAGGTAGCAAGAGCCCGCTGACAACTGACCGCGACCCACATTTGCAACTTTCCGCATGCAATGACGGAAAGCAAGTGGTCTACAGTACCTTGCGTGACGGAAAAGTTGAACTGTGGCGTGCTGACGCCGATGGCTCAAGCCCCGCCAAGATTCCCGCCGGCGCAACCCTTGGTGGCGTTAAGTGCACTCCAGATTCCAAGTCGGTGATTTACGCCGCGGAAGACGCACTCTGGCGCATCCCCATGGAAGGTGGAACTCCGGTCAAGGTCAATATGCCGTTCAGCGCGTTTGATTATTCTTGGGACGGGAAGCTGCTGCTCTACGGCTCACAGAACGTGGAGAATGGCCAATTGCGATCCAAGCTGATAGTGGCGCCCGCTGAGGGTGGCACTCCGCTATACACCTTGAACCCTCCCTATGGATTACAGGCTGCGAAATTCACTCCAGACGGCAAGGCCATTGCTTTCCTGCTGACCCGCAATCGCGCAACCAACATCTGGGAGCAGCCGCTGGCAGGCGGCGATCCGGTCCAAGTGACGAAATTTCCCGGTGGCGACATGTTCGCCTTCTCCTGGTCCAGGGACGGCAAGCAGCTGGCGTTTTCGCGCGGCCAGCGCAAAACCGATGTCGTAATGATGAGCAATTTCCGCTGACGTCGCGCGGCAGCGCTGGACGGTGTCCAAGGCACCGCCCAGCGCCGTCGTCCACTCAGCATTCGTAGGTAGGTTTACGGGATCAGGTCGCTCATGGGCGCAGCGCCCGCGGCGTTACCGATGTTGCCGTCAATGCCGAGATACGCAGCCACTGTCTTCAGCAGATTTTCGTGCTGATACAGCACAGAACTCTGGAAGCCGTGCTTCACCAGGGGGCCAACGGCCACCATGGCAATGTGTCCGCCGCCGTGCGCTGAGTCGGTGTCTTCCGCCTCATCAAACACGATGATCAGCAGCCCATTCTGCTGGAACTGCGGATTGGCGAGTAGGGGAGCGATGTTGGTCTTCAACCAAGCATCGGCCTGAGCCAGGGACCCATCGTGCGCGTCGTTCTGCAGATTGGGCACGACGAAGGAGAAGTCCGGCATTTGGTTCGCGCTCAAATCAGTGGCGAACTGAGTGAAGGGAACCAGGTTCATCTTTTGCACGCTGCTGTTCACCACGTCCGAATAGAAGGCCACCGGATTGTGTTTCCGTGCATAGAGGCCGGTGTCCCCACCGGTGTATCCGACCGAGGGTATGCTTTCCGCGTACGACTTCCAGGTTTTACCGCCAGTCAGCAGGTGGCGCACGATGTTGTCGGCGCTGACCGTGCCCGAGAATCCGTCGTTGTTGGTGATGATCTGGCCGCACGTCATCATGAAGTAATTGCCGATCGATGGATGGGTGTCAGCATAATACTGTGTTGCCAGACCGTACTGCGCCGCCAGGCTGTTCAGATACGGCATAGCCGAGCTGCCGATCACGCTAGAAAAGCCATGGTTCTCTTCCACCACCACAACCACTTTCCCGCGCTGCGGTCCGCTTGGGGTAGGTGACGGCGTCGGCGTTGGAACCGGAGTCGGGCTCGGTCCAGGCGTCGGGGTTGGACTAGGTCCAGGCGTGGGTGACGGGCTGGGCGTAGCGCCGGGCGTCGGCGAAGCAGAAGGACCGCCCGTGGGCGACGACGGCTTAGCGGCCAGCGTGTTCTTGCCTCCGCTGCCGCACCCGGCAGCCAGCATTACTACCGCTGCAATCGCGATCAGAGCGAACGCTCTTGTCAAACCAACTTTTACTATGTGATTCATGATTACCCTCCAGGCAAGACTGGAGGTTAAAAATGCACCTACTCTGCTTGCATCCGGCATGCCCCTATTTACGGAGGGAAAGCTTCGTAACACTCTTACGCGCTTAGCAGGCGTCTTCAGGGAAAGGGCTTAGAAAAGCCGGCATTTCAGGGGTTGATTCAATAAAAATGCCGCACCGGTAAACGGTCTACCGATGCGGCCACTTGTCTTAAGAAGCAGCGAAATGCCTACCAAACATGGCAAGCGTTGGCGCTCACCATTTTCTGTCCTGGTTTGCAGTTGAACGCCTTGGCGAAATCGCTGCTGTTTTGCACGGTGCCAATCACGCGATACTCGCCCGGCGAGTGCGGGTCGGTCTTCGCCAAAAGACGGGCGCTTTCCGGGGTCTGGTTTTGGCACCACACCTGGGCAAAGCCGATGAAAAAGCGTTGCTCCGGCGTGAAGTTTTCTTTGACTTGCGCGATCTGGGCATCTTTGGCCATGGCTTTGCGCAGCGCCATCAGGGCGATGTGAATGCCACCATTGTCGGCCGTGTTTTCACCCAGCGTCAGGCGGCCGTTCAAATGCACGTCCTCTACGGCGACGAATTTGCTGTATTCGTCCGCCACGCATGTCGTGCGTTTCTCAAACTCCTGACGGTCGGCATCCGTCCACCAGTTGGTCAAGTTGCCGTCGGCAGCAAACTTACTTCCCTGGTCGTCAAAACCATGGGTCAACTCGTGGCCGATAACCACACCGATGCCGCCATAGTTCACGGCGTCGTCGGCATTCTTATCAAAGAACGGCGGCTGCAAAATGCCGGCGGGGAAGTTGATATTGTTCTCCGCCGCGTTGTAGTAAGCATTGACCGTGGGCGGCGTCATGCCCCACTCTTTCTTGTCCAGCGGCTGGCCAATGCGGTTGAGGTTGCGCCGGATTTCAAACACGCGCGCCCGCTGGGCGTTGCCCAGAAGATCGCCACGCACGATGTTTACCGTGCTGTAGTCGCGCCAGTTGTCGGGATAGCCGATTTTGTTGCTGATAGCCGCGAGCTTACCCGCGGCCTGCTTCTTGGTTTCCGCTGTCATCCAGTCGAGGCCCTGGATGTCGTCGCCCAAGGCGGCCTCCAGCGCGTCCACCATCTTGAGCATGCGCGCTTTGCCGTCGGCCCCGAAAGTCTCATTCACGTAAGGCTGGCCGAGCGCCTCTCCGAGCAAGCCGTCGGTCGTTTGCACGCAGCGCTTCCAGCGTGCCGGCAGTTCTTTCGTCCCCGCCAGATACTTTCCCTGGAAGTTGAATGACTCTTCCACGAACGGCTGGGAAAGCTGCCCGGCGGCTCCGCGCAGCGCGTGCCAGCGCAAATATGTTTTCCAATCGTCGAGCGAAACCGATTCGATCACCGGGTTAACCTTCTGGAAGAAATCGGGCGGCACCACGTTGACTTCGGTGAAGGCCGGGCCGCCGCGTGCGGCAAAGAACCGGGCGAACTGGAAGTTCGGCGCCAGAGTTGCCAGCTCCGTGACTTTCATCTTGTGGTCGCGGTTCTTGGGATCGCGCATTTTCACACGCTCGAAAGCAGCTTCCGCCAGCTTGGTCTCAATCGCCATGACCGCCTGGGCTTCTTTCGCGGCAGTTTCCTTGCTGTCGCCGAGAAGCACAAACATGTTGGTCATGTGCTCCAGATACTTTTGGCGCGTCTCCTGCGACTTGGGGTCCTGAGCCAGATAGTAGTCGCGGTCGGGAAGTCCCAGCCCGCCCTGGGCGACATTAGCGATGTACGTGCTCGCGTTGTGCAGGTCCGGCGCCGCGCCGAAACCGAACAGCGCGCCTACGCCCTGGGATTGCAGGGCACCAACGGTCTCAATCAACTGGTCCTTACTCGAGACGGCGGCGATGCGGTCCAACGTGGGCTTCAGAGGGGCTGCGCCCTTGGCGTTGACTGTGGCTTCATCCATGCAGGACTGGTACATGTCGCCGATCTTCTGGACGACCGGTGTCCGCTTGGGATCGTTGGCCGAAGCCGCTTCCAGGATTTTGCGCAAAATCTGGCGGTTGTATTCCGCCAGCTCGTTGAACCGACCCCAACGCGCCTGGTCAGAGGGAATGGGGTTGTTCTTGCGCCAGTTCCCGCAAGCGTATTGATAAAAGTCTTCGCAAGGGTCCACGGTCTTGTCCATGGCGCCCAGGTCAAAGGACTTGGGCCTGGCCACGGACGTGTCAGCGGGCGCCGACGAAGAAGCCTTAGTAGCTGCTGCGGCCGGCTTCGTCTCCGCGGCCTTCTGGGCCACCCCCAGCGTTCCCAGCAGAACAACTGGTAAAAATCGTTTCCAGAACATATTTTTGCCTCTGTGCCTCGTTTTCTAGTGATTTCGGGGGACTGTGAAGTCTATGCTGAAATTGGCTCGCTGTAAACCCGTTGTTTGCGTATCCTGGACCGCCGGATGCGCTGTCATTTCTTCGGCCCGGTGTAAATGAAGTCCACCAAGCCGTCACGATAGTCGATCTTCAACGTAAACTGGCGCAGCGTAGTAAAGCCCAGCAGGCCCGAAACTTCCGTCCCGATATTCCGGCTGATGTTGCTGAGATCAAAGGCCGTCATTTCCTGGTTCTCCTGACGGTAATGAGAAAACTGCAGGACGGCCTTGTCGGCGCTGAACACTTCCTTCACCGAGCCGCTAAGGCCGCGGAGATGCGTGTATTCGTCGCCATGCACTTTGGTCACTTCTCGGGCTGCTTGCGTAGAAATCGCGCTAAGAGTGGATCCTGTATCTATCAGGAAAAGTTTCGGGGGCGCGTTTCCCACCCGGGTGGGAATGAGCAGGTCGTGTCCGAAGCGGAAGATTTTGGTGTAATTCTGCATTTCCGGAGCGACGTAGCGGTCCTGGGGACCGGCGGGCGCTGGGACCGGAGCGGAGGGTTCACCGCTCGCTTTCTTCTGGTCCGCGGAGGGAGAATCTTCCTCTTCAGCCGCATCCTGTTCGTGGGAGGCCAGAGCGGCGGGTGAGGCTTGTTCTCCCGGCCGCTGCGGCAACTCCTCCAGCTTCATCTTCTGCCAGAGAAAATCCAGGGTCACCAGGTAGTGGTTGAACACATCGGTCCCGATCAGACCGTCATCATCGAGAACAGAGCGTTTGTCAGAAACCTCCACCATGCAGTTTTGGAATTCCAGGTCGCCGATCTTGATGGATTTGGCGTAACCGACAAAGCCGGATGCATCGCCCTTGTCGCCGATTCCGCCAAATTTGGTAGCGGCCACCGGTTCAATACCCGCTCTTTGCGCCAACTTCTTATTAATGAGCAGGCCGCCAGCTCCGGTGTCGAGCAGCAGTTTGGAAGACTGACCGTTCACTTGCACAATCAACCCATAACCGTGGATGTGCGACGGATCCGTCAACATTGGCTTGAGCTGGGTCTCTGTTGAGGTCACCTTGCTGATCAGCCGGCAACTCGGTCGTGGCTGCTGCAAGCGCTCTTTCAGATCGTCCAGGCGAGTTCGGAGGGCCCGGATGCGGCTTTCATCCTCATTATTGTTGGAGGCGGCTAAATACTTCTCCAGCCAAGCGATCTGTTCCTTCACGCTTAAGGTCACCAGCCAACGCCGCTCCACCTCGGGATCGTCGGGATCAATCTTATGGGCCCTCTCCAACATCTTTAAGGCACGAGCGTGCAGAGAATACGCCTTGTATAACCGCGAGAGCCCAAGACAGGCGCGGGCGTCAGGCTGGGCGGCATTCACGCCAACCAAGAATTCTTTCTCGGCTTCCGGCATCCGGGCTTGACGAAAGTACACTTCCCCCAGCGCGGTATGCGCCGGCAGTGAAGCCGGGACGCTGGTAACACCTTTGGTCGCGGTGTCAAACGCCTCTTGAACTTTGTCCTGCTTCAGGTAAGTCCGGGCCAAACCTGCGTACGCGGCGTCGGACGCAGCGTCGCGCTGCAGGACCGCCTGATATTTTTCGATTGCGGCATCGAACTTGCCCTCGTGGAAGTCACCCAGCGCTGCCTTCAGGACGTCGGGGATCGAAGGCGGTAAAGAGGCGCTTGGCACGGTCTGCGCGGGGAGCGCTGGGACAAGGCACAACAAGAACGCAACGGCAGCATGTTTGAACACCATGACAGACCCTCCACCGGGTAGTAAGGATAGGAGAATCGGCGGCCAAAAGTCGAGCCACTTATGGCCTGGGTAGTGGGTCAGTTTGGCCCTTGGTTCATCGCTATGTTTGATCGCTATCGCGATGGACATCTGCTTACTCGCTTCGCTCACGCACCCAGGTCTAAAGGCCTGGGCTAGTCCTGGGCTAGGGCCCGCCCGCCGCGGCGGGCAAGCGAATCGCTAGACCCTGATACTGCTAGTGGGGGTCAGTTTCCAACTGGCCCACTGCCTGTGCCATAAGGCCATCGACTTAAGTAACGTCTCAGCGGAATTACCTATTGCTACGCCTCAGGGGTTGTTCCATGATGGGCGCCAAAGCCCTGCGCCACGGGCTGTAGGCCCGCTGTGCAGGTCGGGGAGGGGAGAGGCGTTTTGTCCGCGACCGGCCAAGCCGTACTCAACCGGGAAGGGATCGTTGTCCGCAGCGAAGCTCTGCAGCGTGTGTTCAAGCTGGCGGAGAAGCTTGCGCGCCATCCCGCCGCCGTACTGATCGTGGGCGAAACCGGGACTGGCAAAGAGCTGCTCGCACGTCTCATCCACAACCACTCGATGCGCTGTAGCCACCCCTGGATTGATGTGAATTGCGCGGCCATTCCTGAACATCTGGTGGAAAGCGAGCTCTTTGGCTACGAGAAGGGCGCGTTCAGCGGCGCCGACCAAACGAAGCCCGGATTCTTCGAGTTGGCCGACAAAGGCACGCTGTTTCTGGATGAGATCGGCGACCTCGATCTCAAAGTCCAGGCCAAGCTCTTGCGCGTGCTCGATGGCGTGCCGTATTACCGGCTGGGCGGCAGCAAGAAAGTCAACGTCGACGTTCGCGTCGTGGCGGCGACGAACAGCGACTTGGAAGAAGCCGTCAACCTGGGACGCTTCCGCGGCGACCTCTATCACCGGCTGGCTCAGTTTGAGCTGGATGTGCCTCCGTTGCGCGAGCGACCGGAAGACCTGGTAGGCATCGCCGAACAAACTCTACATGAGCATTATCCCGGCTCCCACTTCACCGCTGACGCCGAAGCAGCTTTGATGAACTACTCGTGGCCAGGCAACGCCCGCGAACTTCGCAATGTCATCTTCCGCGCTGTGATGAAAGCGAAGGATCCGGCCGGTGAACTGACGGCGGCCGACCTCGAAATTCCCAGCTTGACGCTGGTGTCCGAGCCTTCCGCTGCGCTCTCCGGCGACCTGAGCCAGGTGGAGCGGCAAATGATCATGCAGGCGCTGGAGAAGAGCCGCGGTAATCAAGGCCAAGCAGCGCAAGCGTTGGGCATCTCGCGGCGCACGTTGCTGCGCAAGCTCAAAGCCTACCGTAGCAGCCAAGAAGATGGTCATGGGGGCTCGCTCGGCCTGCAACAGCAGCGCTATTACCGTGCACGCACGGAAATCCCCGTCCGCATGAAATGCGCCAACGAGCTCCACCAGGGCATCCTCTTGAATTTGAGCCTGGGCGGGGCCGGCGTGAAGACGGAGAAAACCTTGCGATTCGGCGCACCGGTTTCTCTCTGCTTCTCCATTCCCGGCGCCGCTAAGGAAACGGAAATGATCGGGCGCGTGGCCTGGATCAATAAGGACGGCCAGCATGGCATCGAGTTTGCCGACATGCCCGCCTCTCTTCGTACCTCTCTGCAACGTTGGCTGTGGGCGGAGATGAAAAAAGACGGGTGGGACCTCTCCGCGCAATAAAGTTCCTCTCTTCACCTCTTCTCGTATACTCGTAGCGACTTAGATTCGAAGACGGAAAGATCGGCAATTGCCGCAAACTCCTGGCGCACTTGCTCGATCCATCACGCGGCGGAAAACCAGCGGAATCGTGGAAACTGAAAACATCCTTTCTCTTCCTGAACTGGAAACTCTGGCCGAGGGCTGCATGTCGCCCATGGCCCTGGCCTACGTCACTGGCGGCGCGGCCGACGAGATCACTCTGCGCGCGAACTGCGAAGACTGGAAACGCATTCGCCTTAACCCGCGCGCCCTCGTAGACGTTTCCCAACTCGATTTGACCACGGAGATCCTCGGTCAGAAGTTCGATTTGCCCATCCTGCTTGCGCCCGCTGCATTCCACCGGCTGTTTCATCCTGAAGCGGAACTTGCCACGGTCGCCGGCGCCAACCAGGCCGGGGCCGGCATGATGCTCAGTTCCTACGCCACGGAACCGGTGGAAGCGATCACCAAAGTAGCGCAACGCCCCGTCTGGTTCCAGCTGTACACGCAAACCGACCGCGGGCTGACGCGAGAGATGGTGGAGCGCGCCCAAGCCGCCGGCTGCAAAACCCTGTGCGTCACTGTCGACACTCCGGTGCTGGGCGCGCGTCATCGCGAGAGCCGCTCGCAATTCAAGCTGCCCGCCGACTTCAAGCTGCCCAACCTCAACTTGGGCGCGGTCAGCCATCGGCCGCTGCGAGGCGCGATTTATAGCGAACTGTTGAACGCCAGACTCACTTGGAAGGATATTGATTGGCTGCGCTCGCTGGCGAAAGTCCCGGTTCTGCTCAAAGGCGTGATGAATCCCGAAGATGCGCTGCGCGCAGCTGAAGCCGGCGTCGCCGGCGTGATCGTCTCCAACCACGGTGCCCGCAACCTGGACACGCTGCCTTCAACCGCGGAAGCGCTGCCGCGCATCGTGGAAAAAGTGCAAGGCAAGATTCCTCTCCTGGTCGATGGTGGCATTCGCCGCGGCACAGACGTGGTGAAAGCTCTAGCGCTGGGCGCCAAAGCTGTGCTGATCGGCCGGCCTTATTTGCACGGACTGGCCGTGGCCGGCGCCGCCGGAGTTGCCCGCGCCGTCGAAATCCTGCGGACGGAATTGCAGATGGCCATGGCGCTGACGGGAAGAAGAACAACCAAGGAGATTGATCGCGCAGTATTGTGGAATCAGGTTTCCTGATTACTGAATGCTTCTTCGATAATGCCGGTGCAGGCTGCCCAAGGGTCCCGAAAGAACCAAGAAAAACCAAAAACGCCTAAGCGCCGCGAGCTTATTTGCTCCCGTCCAGCAGCGAAAAGGAATCAAGAAACCGTTTCACATTCGAAGGTTCCCCAGCATTCGATGGGTACACCGCCATCACCGCATACGAGTAGTGTTTACCCCAGAATAGATTTCCAGTGAGGTTCACTTCGCCGCAACGAAACTGATACCAGCGGCCCAGGTAACCGCGGATGGCCGGCGAGCGTGGCCCTTCTCTGTCTATCGCACAGTTGGACAGCTTCTTGACGAACCCGTTCCTGAACTCCTGAAAGCTCGCGTCATCGACGTCTTGCTCACTAGTGTCCCTGGTATAGACCACCATATAGCCGGCTGGCTTCTCCATGGCCGCCAAGGTATGCGACTCCATGCCTTCGCTTTCGTCACTGGCGGTGTCTTTCGGTTCCCCTGGAAACAGGACGGAGAAGTTGCCGCCCTTGTTTTCGTATCTCTTCCATTCAACGGCTTGGGCGAAAAATACAGCTGTCAGATTGAGCAGCAGGAACAGGATCAGTATTCGGTTACGCATTCGCTGACTCCCCCTGAAATCTTACAAACTGTCAGTCACTTCTTTTGTGCGGCAACGCTCGATTTCCTACGGCACCCAG
>DATFXI010000143.1:0-24484 GCA_035316085.1 Candidatus Angelobacter sp. | reverse complement strand
GTGGTTTCGCTGTTTCTGTGGAAGAGCGGAGGCAAGCTCAATCCCACCACGATCGCCCTTTCTTTGATCCTGGGCGGCGCGTTGGGAAACCTCTGGGACCGTGTCACCAAGGGCACCATCACCGATTTCCTTGACTTCTATATTGGCTCGCACCACTTTCCGGCTTTCAACATCGCTGATAGCGCGGTCGTGATAGGCGGGCTGCTGTTGCTGAGCCCCATCTTCCTGACTCCGCGGGAAAACGTGGCGGGATGAGCTATTCTTGATCGTGCGGCATCGGCATTGCCTTTTTTTTCCCCACCGCGGGAAGGAAAAGTGGCAGGATAGGGTGCCATGATCACACAGGACCTGCGCCACGGACTCCTGCTCCTGGTTTGCCTTGTTCTAGCAACTGCTTCGGCAAGGCCGCAAGCGAATAACCTGGCCACACTCAGCGATTATGTCTTTGCCATGCCGCCAGGATGGACGGGTACTCAATATTCAGACGGCCTTGTGCTCATGTCGCCCACTTCCGCGACCAATGAGAAATGTGTTGTCACAATCTGGCCCATGCGGCCGGCCGGCGCCAATCTGATGGCGGACGCTTACGGCATGTTCCGCGAAGCATTCAAGACTTTTGAGCTAAGAAACATGACTGTCCGTGGCACGCCCATGCCGTCATCCATCGTGCGCGGCACTTCAGGACAGGGCTGGGACTACGTGATCATACGGAGAGGCGTTGCGCCTCCTGGTTCTCCGGAGAGCCGTCTGGGGTTCGTGTTTGTCGCCAAGCTGAACGACCGCCTGGCGGCGATCTCAGGAGTCTCGAGGGACCCGCTGGTGAGCACCTGCATGGGAGAACTCGTGTACAACTTCTGGCCAAGATTTTTCTATAGCCTGAGTTTCAAGAACTGGACTCCAACGGATCAGGCTTCCGCTATGCGTCAGAGAATCGCCGGAGTGTGGACGGTGGCTACGGCCACTGCTTCCGACCAGTTCACCTTCGCCGCCAACGGCCGCTATGGCGGAGCCGCTGCGGCCCAGCAGTACAACCGGATCAACAGTTCCGAAGTCCTGCGGACCACCCAGGGCTATTTCGGCAACGGAGCCTACACGCTGAGCGGAAACACCATCACGCTAAAGCCGGACGGCCAGCGCCCCGAAACCGGCTTCTTCCGCATGGAACAGGAAAGCACCGACGACGGGCGAAGCTGGGCGGAATTCCTCTACCTGTTGAGAGTCAGCGCCGTGGATGGCAAGGATTACGAACTCCGCTACAGCAAGAGATAGCTTGCGGGTCACGGCGCAAACCAGCTTCTGTAACTACGAGTCGCGGAGGGCCCGGTCCGTGCATGCCCGCACCGCAGCCGGAAGCGTCTCTGGACCATAGAATCGATCATAGAAATCCACGTCCACGCGACAGACCTGAAAACCGATAACCGTATGGAAAGGGGCCGTGTAGGCGGGAAATCTCCCGTAGCGGCGAAAGACGTACTCACAATAGGCAACGGTCGCTTGGACGGCCGCATCGCTTGGCGCCGCCACTTTCGCGGCGCAGGAAGCCGCGTCACGCCATGCGCTCTGCGGTGCCCCACCGCGGTAGGCGCCATCCGCTCCGAACTTGGTTTCGACGAAAGCGCTGACCGCATCCTTCATCGATTTGTAGTACGGCGGACAGAACGGTTTCAGCAGCACCTGGTCGTCCTTTTCCAGTCCAACCGGATAGACGAGCAAGGGATCCTTTCCGAACCACCGCGCGGGCGCGGAAAGAAACCGCGCAGCGCCCGCGTAGCGGCTGGCCCGCATGGACTGCATCCGAAAGCCGGCCGCCTGAAACCAACTGTATTCGTGCCGCGCAAAATTCGGGAAACCACCCAATCCCAACGCCTCGGTCATCAGCGCGAGATTTTGGAGGACCATTCCCTGCTCCGTGGCCATGGATTCCAGCAGCGCCGTCTCCATCATCTGAATCGTTGCCGTGCGGAGGTCGTGCGGATCGTCATGCAGATGGCCGCCCTTGCTGCGCGCAAAACGGCCAACCCCGGCCGGTCGGAACCAGGCCCGCTCATCGCGCAGAAAAACTCCCATGTCCTCACTGAACAACTCGAGAAGCACGTTGATGGTGAGCGCGGTGGTCTCGATGATGGGCAAGAAATAAGTGGTCCCCGGAGCGTAGAGCGACCATCGATTGATCGGGAAATTATGCCCAGGTTCTAAGGGCGGCGCGGCGCGGCGATCGGAAAGCTGGATCCGGCTGAGTTGATAAAGGCTGGTCAGGGAGCCTTTCTTCGCCAACTCCACCAGCTCGAGAAACTCGGCCGCGGCGAAATCCTGAGGCCGTTTCAGCAACCAGGTTCCACGATCGTTCGTCACCAAAACCGCCACTGCATTCACCGCATCGGGGCTGGCAACCGTGCGGCCCAGCCTTCCCGCCAGCATGCTGCCGCCTTCGCCGGTTCCATAGGAAAGATCCGCAAGCGCGTAGCCGGTGATGCCGCAGGCGGCGAATGCCAGCGCGGCTTCCTCATCCTCGGTCAGGGGAACAGGTTCATGCCGGCTCTGGTATTGAAACGGCCCGGCGGGGATACTCATCCCCAACCCCACTCGCCGCGAACGGCGATGGAGCAGGACTTCGAACAAACTCGCTTTCAGCGGATCAAGGAACATGGTCAGACAGGCTGTGTTTCTGGAGCCCCACTCGTGCCCTGCTTCAACATCATCGCAACGTCAGGCCGCACTGCGCTCAGTGCATCGGCGGCCTCGCGATCGATGGCCAACAAGCGCACTCGCGTACGCGCCCGAATCCAACAATCCGAACTGGGTCGGGTCACATCGCCGAAGTAATCGCCTGGCTTCAACGATCCCAGCAGCACTTCGCCGTTCCGGCCGTTGGAGACGACGTCCACTTCTCCCGATTCGACCAGGTAGTGGTAGGGCCTGGTTTCGCCCGCCGCGACGATGATCTGTCCCGGCTCGTACAGGGCGTGAGAAATCGCTCCATGCTCATCCATCTTCGGGTTTACGATATCGCGGCCGAGCACCAGGGTCAGCCACCAATCGAACATCAGCCGCACCCGCCGCGTCCAACTGGGAACGAACATGGTGAGTACGATGCAACGCCAGCCGACCCAAGCCAGGTGGCCAACCGCAGGAACGCCCTTCATGTGTGCGATGGCGCAGCGGTGTCCGAGCGTACAAGCCTCGCCGAGCCCATTGAAGGAATACGGTTTCAGCGGCTTCCCGGCGCCGGCACGCAGAATATTCGTTCCAATGTTGGCGCCGGCTTTTTGCGCGTAGTGCGCCAGGGGCGGACAGGCGCCTCCCTCGGGATGCGGGACGGCAGCGCAGTCGCCTCCGGCCCAGATGTTGGCTGCGCCGGGAACGCGGCAGAACTGGTCAGTGACAAGCCTTCCGCGCGTGTCGCGTTCGTAGGGGAATTGGTCGAGCAACGGCGACGATTTCATGCCGGTGCAGGTGATGATGGTGCGCGTCGGAATGCGCTCGCCGGAGCGCAGCACTGCTTCTTCCACGGTAGCTGCCTGCAGGACCGTATTGAGGTGGACCTCGAGACCCAGGCGCTGCACGCGTTTTTCTGCGTACCTCACAAGGTACGGATGGCGCTTCCCCATTTCCGGCAGGATGCGAGGGCCGGCTTCCACCAGCACCACCCGGAACTCCTGGAGCTTCAACTCCGGATATCTCTTTCGCGTCAGGAAGCGAAAGTAGTCCACCAGGTCACACGCGACCTCGACTCCAGCGTAGTTGCCGCCCGCCACCAAAAAGGTAAGCAATCGGGTGCGCTCTTCCGGATTTGTTTCGATGGACGCCATCTCCAGGACGCTCACCAGATGGTTGCGGAGCCGGTAGCAATCGGCAAAAGTCTTGAGCGGAAATGTGTGATGAGCAATCCCGGCGTAACGGGAGAAATCCTCGATTGACCCAACGCCTACCACAAGATGGTCATACGGCAAGGTGTATGCCCGGCCGTCGAGTGAGCGCCTGGTCAGCACGCGCTGGTTACTGACGTCGACCGATTCAATTTCAGCGTTGTGAAGAAGCGCCGGTGCGATCATCTCGCGCACGGAAGAGTTGATTTGCTGCGGCTGTATCTTGCACGTGAGCATTTCCGCGATGAGCCCGTGCACGGTGGAATAGTTGTCCCGGCTGACCACTGTCAGCTTGATCTCACCTCTTCGTACCGCCGCGCGCAAAGTACGGGCCAGGTAAATGGCCACCCAGCCGCCACCCAGGCACACGACTCGCATCGGGTCTTTCATTTTCATCGCTTTCCTCCATCGGCAACGCATTCGCCGGCGGGATGACTTGCCGTGGATTCGGGCTCATCTCTGCGAACCGCGATCCGCCGGGGAATGACGAACTCCCCGGTGCCTCCCTTCAGCCCACGCTCGCTCAACAAGTGTCGGAACGCTTTCGGTCCGGCCACTTTGGCCAGGGCTTGTACTCGAGTGCTGTACAGCCGGGAGGTTTCCACCAGCCAGGTCAGCGGACGAACCGCCGGCACCAGCCATTTCCAAGCGGTCTTCGGATATCCGAGAGCAGTGGCCTGCTCATCCCCAATCAGAGCCCGCGAGATCCCGTAACAGAGATTCACGCCGCACCATCTTCCCGCCTTGAAGCCGCGCACGTAGTCGAACGAAGTCTGCATGAGGGCATCCACCAGGGCACGCGAATCGTCATCCGGGTGCGGCTCGAACGCAAACATCATGTCCAGAAGCCGGTGGCCTTCGAAGTCGTCCGCCATCAGGAGTTCATGCTCGACACCCAGCAAGTAACCCGCATAGCGCCATAAATGGATGAGCGCTTCGCGTTCCACGCGTTCGAACCGGTAGCCAAGGCGCGTCAATCCATCAAGTACGCCAACGGAAAACATCAGGTTGGTCCCGGCCATATGACATTGGTTGATAGGAGCGCCCCAAGACTCCGAACGCCATTGACCTGACTGGAGAAGCAATCTCCTCACTTGCGCGTGAATCAGGCGTACGCGCAGTGTCATGGCAAATCCTTCAGAAAAACGCGATAGACCGTCAGGCTGGCAAACCGTGAATACGTAGCGCGTGGTGTCCTTCAACCGTTGTGATGCGCGATGCACGAGTCGGCCGGACAGGGCGAGCGGCTTGTTCCCCGCCGGCCAGCTGTAAATAATCGGCAGCGCGTGCATGGCCAGGACGGCAAAGCCGAGCCGGCAGCGCAGGAAGGTGGCCCCACCCAGGTTACACCGGTCGCGATCTACCCAGAAGGGGACGGACTCCATCTGGCGAAAGAGCGCTCGCAACCCTTCCGGCGCATTAGGGACCGAGTCGATGCCTTTGATCAAGGCCAGTTCAAGCAGAGGACGCCATTCGCTTTCGGCCATGTGGGCGAATTCGTCCATCACGGCGTCTGCAAGCGTATCGGTGCGCCAGAGGAAGTCCGCGTACTTCTCCGCCCGGTTTTGGTGCCGAGCGCCGGCACTATCGAGGCTGGCGTAGGCCGACGGCACGCGGTGGCTTGCTTCCGTCACAAGATTTCGCTCCCTCTCGGGGTGAGCGTATCACAGGCACATCGCGCATCCGCCTTGCCAACTTGGGTTCGCGTTACCGTGGTAACGCTCCCCAGGCGATATGTCGTCGTCACCGCGCCCGACCGTTTAGCCGGTTGCTATCTCTACAATATTTGACAGCGTCATTCGTCTACAGCAATGGCAGGAAGCGATGGACGAGCCGGCGAGCATCACGCTAATGACCGAGCAAGACCGCCAAATCTCCGAGATCGTCGCGAAACAACGGTCGCGGCTGCGCAATTTCATCCGCCGGCGAGTGCCTGATCCTGCCGACGTTGAGGACATTGTGCAGGAGGTCTTCTACGAACTGGTGGAAGCCAATCGCCTGCTGATGCCGATTGAGCACGTGACCGGCTGGCTCTTTCGCGTTGCGCGCAATCGCATCACGGACCTCTTCCGCAAGAAGAAGCCGGAGGCGTTCACCGACCAGGCGGTCGAGGGCGAAGAAGGCGAGCTGCTGCAGCTTGAGGATCTGCTGCCCTCACCCGATGCTGGGCCGGAAGCGACCTACTTCCGCAATGCGCTTCTGGACGAGTTGGGGCTTGCGCTTGATGAGTTGCCGGAGGAGCAGCGCGAGGTGTTTGTAGCTCACGAAATGGAAGGGCGCAGCTTCAAGGAAATGGCTGCTGAGACCGGTGTCAGCGTGAATACGCTGCTCTCGCGCAAACGCTATGCAGTGCTGCACCTGCGCGAGCGATTGCAAGACATTTACGACGAATTTACGAAAGCATGAGGAACTGAACATGAGACCGAGAATGAAGAGATTGTTTTGGATAGCTCCGCTGGCGATTCTGGGGATGGCGGTTTTTGTGTTCATCGGCGGCCAAATCGTACTGCATCTGTGGAACTGGCTGCTGCCGCCGCTCTTAGGCTGGCACGCGATCGGCTTCTGGCAAGCGCTGGGGATTCTCGTGCTGTGCCGGATTCTGTTCGGCGGCCTTGGTTTTGGTCCTCATCGCTCCGGCATACGGCGACGCATGGAAGAGCGCTTCGGACAGCGCATGGCCGAACGCTGGGCGAATATGACCGAGGAGGAGCGGGAACAGTTCCGGCAACAGATGCGCGGACGTTGGGGTTGCGGTCCGTCCACCGGCGAGAGCAAGCAACAATGATTTAAAGGCCGATTAATTCGCCGGATACAGCAACTTGTAGAACTCGGTGTTGCGCAGGATGGCCTGCACATACTCACGGGTTTCGGTGAACGGGATGGATTCCACAAACTCTTCAATGTCGCGGTAGTTCCCTCGCGAGCGCCACTCCGCGACGCGGTTTTCGCCGGCGTTGTACGCGGCCAGCGCGTATGCCACTTGCCCGTCGTAGTGGTCAACGGTGCGCTTGAAGTAGCGCGTGCCCAACTGCATGTTGACCCCGGGAGTGAGCAGGTCGTCAGTGGAAAAATGGTGGAGCTTGGCTTCCTTGGCCAGGTTCTTGCCGACGTGCGGCAGCAACTGCATCAACCCCATGGCGTTGGCCCGCGAGACTGCGGTGGGATTGAACTCCGATTCCTGGCGGATCAATGACGCCACCAGATACGGATCAAGCTGGTGGTCGGAAGAGTGCTTCTTCAGGTCGTCCCAGTAAGGACGCG
Source organism: Candidatus Angelobacter sp. (assembly GCA_035316085.1). Lineage (GTDB taxonomy): Bacteria > Acidobacteriota > Terriglobia > Terriglobales > Acidobacteriaceae > Angelobacter. The sequence goes on along the minus strand of DATFXI010000143.1, from coordinate 17,357 downwards.
GAAAGAGTGCTTCCCACACCGGCCGCGGCACCTGACCGATCTCTACGGCGAAGTAGCTCGGAAACGCGCGCTTCATAGTCTCAATCGCGCGGATGTAACTGCCCTGATCGCCATAGACCCCGGCCTCCGACTTGGCCAGCCACGGCGGCAGGCCAGGGCTGGCAGCCTGCAATTCTTTGATTGCAAAATCGAACAGCGCGGCATTGGCCAGCAGTTGCGCTCTTTGTGCCCGCAGATTGCCGGCCGGCGCGTCCCAGCTCTTGGGCGGCATGGCCGGCGGCGGCAGCTTGTCGAGCACGGAGGGATCGGTGATTTCCTGGCTGGTCATTTTGCCCAAACGGCCGCGCCCCAGGTTGGCGTAGTAGTAATGCCTGAAGCTCTCGGAGAGTTTCCGGTAGTAAGCACGCGCGAGCTTGGGATCGTTACGGTCTTCTGCCGTGCGTCCGCGCCAATAGAGAGCGGCCGGAACTTCCAGCGAGCCGGGGTACTGCGCCAGATGCTCATCGAAGAGCTGCGCGGCTTCGTCCTTCTTTCCTAAACGGTAGGTGAGCCAGGCGCTCTTCCAGTGCGCAGAGGATGCGTACCTCCCGTTGGGCTGGCGATGGTACAGCTCAGAATAGAAGCGAATGCTGGTGTCAAACTCGCCGCGCAGCATGTACATGTTGGCGGCAGAGTAGAGCGCATCCTGCAGCCACTGACTGGCTGGCGCTACGATGCGCAGTTGTCCTAGCAATTCAGCGTGGCGCGTCAGGTCATTGCCGTCGCGGGCGATCTCGGCCAGGAAGTAAAGCGCTTGGGCTTTCTGGTCCACACTAGAAGATTCGCTGCGGACGACGTTATCAAAAACGTGACGGGCATCGTCGTGGCGGCGGGCGCGGTACAGCGCTGACCCGTAGTCAAGCTGCAGGTCGGTGAGTTTGTCCGTGGGCGCCTGTTCAACCAGAAGACTCAACTCACTGACCGCGTCTTGGTAACGCTTGCCTTTTAGCAAGGCTTCGGCCCGCATGTGCCGCTGTTCAAAGCCGCCAGTGGGACGTGGCTCAGCCAGCGATTTCAACTCGGTTGCGGCGACATCGGCCTCAGCGCTCAGTGGCAATTCGAAATAGAGATGACGAAAAACTTCTTTGGCCTTGCTCTTCTCGTCCGCAGCCAGATAAGCCCGCGCCAGCAGGAGTTGCAGGTCCGGCTGGTCCGGCTGGCGGCGTTTTTCCAGGTACGCCACCGCCCGTTGCGGCTCGCCGGCAACCAGCGCCGAGGAATAGAGCACTTGAACGTCATGCAGGTTCAGCGAGTCAGGATATTTTTGCTCGAAGCTCTCAAGCGTCGCTATCACCTGCGCCGGATTGTTATCGCCTTGATAGGAGGCGGCGCGCAGCCAGGTCAAATAGTCGCCGACCACCGGCTCGATCGCGGAAGTTTGTTGCCAGGCGGAGCGTGCCGCGGCGTAGTCCTTGTCGAGGTAGTGGGCGTAGCCCAGGACCATCCACGCCAGGGCGGCCGCGTCGGGGCTTGATTGTTTGCGCGCATAAGCTTCCACGGCGGAGTAACCCTGCGGCGTGCGGTCAGCTAGCAGCTGCTGCGCCATCGGCTTGAGATCCGCGGAGGCCACAAATGCGCGGTTGATGCGTCCCAGCTTGGTCGAGGCCGGGGCCGGAGCAACCGCCTTTTTCTTGTGCGATGTCGGCTTTTTGGGAGTCTGCGAGATGCCGCCGGCAGTCAGACACACCAGCGCGCACACAAGAAAGAGAGCTAAGGGTCGGCGTACCACAGGTTCCTTGTTTTATCTCGGAAAACTCGCGCCCATGAGCGAAACGTCGTTGTCCGCTAGAACTCGAATCAATTCCTGGTTAAAGTAATTAGCAGCCGCTACCGGCGATTCACCGTAGCGCTTCTCATAAGTGGCGCGACTCTTCTCAATGTCTTCACGCAGCCGATCGTACAGATCGCGGTTGTGTTTGCCTTCTGCCACTCTGGGTTGATTGTACAACTTAATCTCTTCCACCAGGAGTTTAGCGAACCTCTTGGCCTTCTTATGCAGTTCGTCCTCGACCGGCGCCGGAGCGGGGGTTGCGCTAGGGATCGGGGCAGCGGCAGCCGCGGCTGCCTGGGCTTCCTCCGCCGGAGCAGCGCCCGTCTTGCGCATCGCTGTGACCTCCAGCCAAAGCGCCGCCACGCGGGTGAGAACGCTGAGCGCGGAGGCATCAACGCTCCCAGGAATGGAGCCGGCATCAGCATAGATCAGCGCGGCGACTTTTTCTTTTACCACCAGCGGCAGCACCAGACAGTTGTTCTCTACCGGCGGTTTCACCGTCTTCAAAAAGCCAGAATCAAAATCGGCGGCTCGGCCGGCAGCAGGAGCGCGGCCCTGGATAGCTCGGCCCGCCAGGCCGGAGGCGGCATTGAGATTCACGGTCTTGATGATGTCGTTGTCCTCAAAACCAATACCCTGCCAGCCGTTGACCGCCCCGCCTTTGACTACGAAGAGCGCCACGCGTCCGGCAAACCGGGCTTCGCCTTCCAGTAAACTACGAAGAATCTCCGCCTGGGAGGAGGCTTCCTGTATGGACGCCATTGCGGCGCTCAGAATGCCAGTAGGCGACTCGCCTGGAGCTGGGGTCAGAGCTTCAATCTCTTTCGCCGCGCGGCCGACAATCTCAGCGCGGAGGCCGGGCAGTGCGGCTGCGAACACTTCCGCTACCGCCTCTTCGATAATTGCTTGTATCTCGGCAGGACGTGGCATTTTCTTTGCTTGGCCGCGATTATATGGTCTGGCAGTTCGCTGTCAATCTGCGAGGTTACTGAAGTCAGCTTCTCTAGTATCTTAGTAGTGACCTGGCCCACCATCCCCTTGAAAACCGGGGGTAAGCCGGTCTCCCAGGAGATAGGAACCATGACTTCGACTTCACTCAAAGCGTTCCTGGCAGCTCTGCTCCTTACCAGCATTGTACTGCTTCCAGCGCAAACAGCGCGAAAGCCCGGGTTTGCGCCACCGCCGGAAAACACCGGGGCCATCATCGGGAAGCTCGAGGAGGGAATGCGCCTGGCGGCTTTGAAGGGTGCTGCCGGTTGGTGGGTGGAAAACCTGGATGAGGGCTTTACCGACACCGATTTTCAGGGCAAGGTCAGCAACAAGGCTGAAACCATCGAATTGCAGCGATCCAGCGCTCTTATCTATGACACTGTGAACCTGAGCGAAAGGACGCTGCATGTATTCAACGGCGACACCGCCATCGTGACCGGAAAAATGACTGCTGCGTGGACCTATCGCGGGCAAAACGTTTCTGGCGACTTCCAGATCACCCGGGTGTGGGTGAAGCACGGCTTGGAGTGGAAACTGGCAGCGCAACAAGCCACGCGGATTGCGCCCTGAGCTTAGTCCACAACCAGCTTGCCGGTCATGTCGTCGTGATGCGGCCCGCAGAGAATCCCGCAGGCGACCTTGTACTCGCCTGGGGCCGGGGCTGTGAACAAAACTGTCGTGGTCTTCCCGGGCTGGACTGCTTCCTTGATGCCTAAGGCCGGGAGGTCGAACCCGTGCTGCACGTCAGCGGTGGTGATTGAGAGCTCAACCCTCTGCCCTGACTTTACGCGAATCACTGTAGGCTCGATGGTGTACTTCTTCATGACCACCTGGATCGTCGCGTCGGCAGGTTTTTTTTTCTGACATCCCCAGAGGAGAAAAGTGAAACTCAAGAAGTAGAGGATTACGTTTCTTTTCATGACGATGGAGGCAACGGGAGTAACAAAAGCTCACGCCCGGCGTCTATTCTAGAGCAGGGTTTTGAAAAACTTTCGCCCCTCGCAGCAAGGAAACATAGTAAATTATTTTGAGTCGGTGCGGTATGCAGACCATCCAAAAAAGGACTGCGGAAGAATTCGACGAGCTGGCGCTGGTCCAAGCCGCCAAGAAGGGCGATTTGGAAGCATTCAGTGAGTTGGTGAACCGGTACGACCGGAACATCTTCCGTATCGCGCAGCATATTACGCACAACGAGGAAGACGCTCAGGACGTGGTCCAGGACGCATTCCTCAAGGCGTACCAGAATCTGGCGCAGTTCCAGGGGAATTCGAAGTTCTACACCTGGCTGGTGCGGATTGCGGTAAACGAAGCGTTAATGAAGCTGCGCAAACGGCGCAACGAAAAAACGGTTTCGCTGGATGAAGACGTCGAAACCGAAGAAGGCTCGATTCCCCGGGAGGTGGCCGATTGGGCCCCCAATCCGGAACAGAATTATGGACAATCCGAGCTGGGTGACATCTTGAGAAAGACTATTCAAGGCTTGCCCCCTGGTTTCAGGACGGTTTTTGTGCTGCGTGACGTGGAAGGTCTCTCGACCGAAGAAACAGCGGAAATGCTCGGACTGAGCGTGCCGGCAGTCAAGTCGCGGCTGCTGCGGGCCCGCTTGCAGCTTCGCGAACGCCTGGCAAAATACTTCCGATCAAAGAAAAATGGAGATGGCCAACGTGAAGTGCACTGAGTTCCTGAAGGAGTTGACCGATTACCTGGACGGCACTCTCACTGAGAGCACAAAGGCCGAGTTGGATGAACATCTGCATTGGTGCCACGAATGCCACGTGGTCATGAATACCACCAAGAAGACTATTGAGATTTACCGCGACAACCAGATCTACGAACTTCCTGAAGCCCTCCGCACCCGCCTCCACCAAGCCATCATGAGCAAGTGCCGCTCGAGCAAAACAGGCAAAGAGAAAGCCTAGACGCTTTTCAAAAAAACCTTCTAGTTTCAAAGGGTTACATAATTTTACTTAGTTCCTTCGAACCTTTTCCGGCAGCTCTGAATCTAAGCAGCAGTAAGACCATAAGGCTATGGCCTTTAGTAATGCCTGGGGCCGGCGCCTGTGGATGGCCCACAGATACGGAAGTGGCTTGGGACAAGGAAGGTTTCTTGGACCCAAGATGGTGAAAAATATGTTGGGTTTACTCGATTTCTTGTTCGGTTGCAATCACAAGAACTTCAGCTTTCCGATTACCAAGAAGCGCGGCCAGCGGGTCTCGCCTGCTGCCTCTGTAACCGGCACCTATGTGGTGTGCCTGGATTGCGGAAAGGAATTCGCGTATGACTGGAAGGAAATGAAGATCGTTGGTTCGCGCGCCGGACGCTTTGAAACAATGCCAGCCAAAGCCACCGAGTCTTTTGCCAGCAAGTAAATCGCCCTCGTCTCTCTCCTTTCCCGGTTCCAAAGAAAAACAGGCGGCCTTTATAAAAGGCCGCCTGTGGTTTTTTCGAGAAACAAATTACTGGTCGCGCCGCTTGAGCACCGGGCGATCATCGTCTTTCTTATCGCCGTTCGTGCTGTCCTTGGATGAGGCCGTGCGCCGCAGCGTCGGCTTGCTGGGATTGTTGGAATCATCCAGTTTGTGCCGATTCTCGATGGCGGCGAGACGGGCTTTGACATCGTTGAATTCCGACGTGGTCTCAATGTACTGCTCGCGCGAAGGCAGGATAGTGGCAATCTCCGCCTGCGACTTCTGGATACGGTCGGGCGTTTGCGGGTGACTGGAGAAAGCCTTGGACAGCGCGCCTGGTTTCTTCTTGTCCAGCGCCTGGAGCTTCTCAAAGATGGTCACAAAGGCGTTGGGATCGTAGCCCGCTTTGTACATGTATTCCAGACCGTAATAATCGGCCTCAGCCTCAAATCCGCGCGAGAACTTGAGGAACGTCAGCGGCAACCCGATGCCGGCGACCTGACGCGCCGCGTAGCCAATGCCGCCGCCGAGGAAGATCAGCGGCAGGCTGGCGATGTTGGCGATATCAGCCCGCGTCTGGCCTCGCGTTCCGTGACGCAACGCTACGTGGGCGATCTCATGGGACATTACCGCCGCGAGTTCGGCTTCGTCGTCCGCTGCCAGAATCAGCCCGGAGTTGACATAAAAGAACCCGCCCGGCAGGGCCATGGCGTTTACTTCGTCAGAATCCACCACCTTGATCGTGAATGGCACCTTGGCGTCAGAATTGCGCACCAGGTTCTGCCCGATACGGTTCACATACTCGTTGACCACCGGGTCCTGAATCATCTTGGTGCTGGCTTCATACTGCTGAGCATACGTCTTGCCGATTTTGATGTCGGTCTCAATCGAGTACCAGTCCAGACCCCCGACCTTGCGGTTGCCAATCGAATCCACATCCTTTTTCCCGCCATCGTGCTTGACCTTCGGATCCTTGCTCTTGTCCGCATCCTGGGGCTGAGTGGCGTCAGGCGGAGTTTGGCTCTGGTCTCCGGCAGGCTGTGCTTGGGTCTGATCCGCAGGCTGAGTCTGCGTTGGGGTGGCCGGCGTCTGCGGCGTTTGTTTATCGTTCTGGGCCAGCGCGGAAAGGCTCAGAGTGGCCAGAATTGTTGCAAGCGCTAAAGCTCGAAATTTCATAAGAACACACTCCTGCGGAAACCGGTCCTTCTCGGTTACAGGACATCGTCTATTATACCGCCGGACCATCTCGTAATTATGGATTTCTCCGTAAGCGGTTGGATGCGCAACCGGCTAGCCGTGGTTATCCAGCAACCCCGGATTTGCCAAGGTAAAGTTCCGTAAGGTCGAGCTGTTTTGCTTGGGACCGTGCCCATAGCCCGGACGATCTCGACTCGCTTGGCCCGCCATTCCCCCGAACGGTCCTGCTCTGCCGTAATCCGGACTTCCTGGCCGACCGCGAGACACTCCGGGCCGCACTTCTCCCGTGGGCCTGACAGCATCCCGGGGGCAGGAACGATGGTGGCGCGGGTTACATCAACCCGCCGAACCATATGGTTGCGTCCTTGCACGAAGATCCAGCCCGGCTCCGCCCGCTCCTGGTGGGGCGGATCAACGATCCTGCCCTGGAACGTCCCTTCGGCACACAGCACCATTGTGGGCAAAGCAAGAAGCAAGAACAGCAGTACCCAACCATCCCGCATGGAGAGTGGGATGCGCGACAATGACTTAGCGTTCTCTAGTCGTAGTACTCAAGTCCCAGATGGGTAATGAGCGGTTCGCCGCGTAGATGGCGCAGCGTGTTCTTCAGCTTCATCAGTTGGATGAATAGATCGTGCTCGGGATAGAGCCCAGGCGCCGTCATGGGCGATTTCAAATAGAAACTCAGCCACTCCTGGATGCCCAGCCCTCTCAACTCGTGGCTGCGCTGCGCTAGGTCGAGGAACAGGACCAGATCGAGCACGATGGGCGCTGCCAGAATGGAATCCCGGCAGAGAAAGTCCACTTTGATCTGCATCGGGTAGCCGAGCCAGCCGAAGATGTCTATGTTGTCCCAACCCTCTTTGTTATCACCGCGCGGGGGGTAATAGTTAATGCGGACCTTGTGATGAATCTTGCCGTAAAGGCGGGGATAGAGCTCGGGCTGCAGAATGCGGTCGAGCACGGAGAGCTTGGATTCTTCCTTGGTCTTGAACGAGCCAGGGTCGTCTAGCACTTCGCCGTCGCGATTACCCAGGATGTTGGTGGAGAACCACCCGTTCAGGCCGAGCATACGAGCCTTAAAACCAGGCGCCAGGATGGTCTTCATCAGCGTCTGCCCGGTCTTGAAGTCCTTGCCGGCGATGGGCGCGTGGTTGCGCTTGGAAAGTTCGTGCATCACCGGAATGTCCACCGTCAGATTGGGAGCGCCGTTGGCAAACGGCACGCCCTCCATCAACGCGGCGTAGGCGTAGATCATCGAGGGCGCAATGTTTTCATCACTTGTTTCCAGGCCACGCTCGAAAGCTTCGAGCGAAGCATGGACCTCGCCCGGCTTGAGGAAAACCTCGGTCGAACCGCACCATATCATCACCAGGCGGTCGGCCCCGGATCTCTTCTTGAAGTCACGGATATCGGCGCGCAACTGTTCCGCCAGATCACGTTTGTTCTTGCCTTTTTTTACGTGCTTGCCATCCAGCTTCTTCACATAATTTCGGTCGAAGACCGCTTTGCGCGGCTTGATGGAACGAAGAAATGGCTTGATCTGGTTGACTAGGTCTTTCTCCAGCACGCCGGCGTGGATGGCGGACTCGTACGCGTCTTCTTCGAAAATGTCCCAGCCGGAAAAAACCAGGTCCTTGAGCCCGGCCAGAGGCACGAACTTGTTGATCTTAGGCGACCGTCCTTCCGTACGCTTGCCCAGCCGGATGGTACCCATCTGCGTCAACGACCCGATCGGCTCGGCAATCTTCTGGCGAACCGCCTCCACACCAGCCATAAAAGTTGTGGCCACCGCGCCCATGCCGGGAATCATCACCCCCAACTTGCCGCGGGCGGGAGAAATCTTGGTTGCCGTGTTTTCAGGGGAAGACGTGGATGCCATCTAGGTCGGAATCCTTCCTTTGCGCTGTCAAGATTGTGTGTGCAAACTGCTTATCTTCTCGTATTGGCGCGCAGTTTGCAAACCAACACGCACATGGTGCTTAGACCACCGGCGGCCCCGGCTTGCTCCGGCTTTTCACGGGGCCAACCTCCGCTGTACCAAATCCCTGCCAAACTCCCGCCGAGCACATTGAGGGATCCGAGAAGAATGGAGTGGCTGTTGCCATAACTGTCCCAAAAATCGTAGATTCCAAATCCAAATAGCACGAAGATCAGGACGGCAAGGCCAATTCTTTCTCTGGTCCCACGGTAATCTCCGCCGCACAATCTTAAGCAGCCGCTTGCATTCGATTCTTCCAGTGGGAGCGCACAAACCAGAACGCTGCCCCCACCAGGACCAGCGCGATCACCAGGTCCATGCGGTGCAGCACCTGCTTGAGGCGCGGATCGGTGGCCCACTTCTCTCCCAATTTCATTCCCGCCCAGGCCAAAGCAAAACACCACGGCCAGGAGCCAACGAAGGTGTAGATGTGGAATTTGAGCCGCGGCATGCGAGCCAGGCCCGCAGGCAGAGCGATGAATGTCCGGATCACCGGCAGCAGCCGCCCGATGAAGACCGCTGCCGAACCAAAGCGCTCAAAGAAACGTTCAGCCATTTCCAGGTCGTGACGGCTGAGCCAGATGTAGCGGCCGTATTTCTCTACCAGCGGACGCCCGCCGTAACAGCCAATCTCGTAAGCCACCACCGACCCCAGGTTGCAACCCAGCGCCCCGGCGGTCGCTGCCCAGAAGAGGTTGAACCTTCCGGTAAAGACCAGATAGCCGGCAAAGGGCATAATGATTTCCGACGGTAGCGGAATGCAGGCCGATTCAACGGCCATCAGCGCCATTACGCCCAGGTATCCGCCGGCAGAGATCACGGCGATGGTGAATCCGGCCAAGCGCGTAATAATCTTCTCAACCATGCCGTGATCTTCTCGTTTGCATTCCGGAACAGGCGGAATGCTGAATGCTGAACGCTGAGTGCTGAGTGCTCTGTCTAGAAATCCTGCGAGTCCTGAGTGAAGGTGTATCCCGGCAGAGTCATGCCCTGGTCCTGCCGGGCAATTCTCACGCGGATGGTCTCGGCTTCCGGCGCGCTTACATTGGCTGGGCGCAGCATGGCGTACTGGGTAAATAGCTCGCTGTAGACCTTGGTCACGAGAAAATTCGCGCCGCTCGAGTCATTGCGCCAAACCTGGCCTGCCTGGACAGTTTTCACCATGAATGAAGACTACTGACAGGTAAGCGAAAACGTCAATGCCGGCGAACCACAATAGACTAACGTGGGTCACCCCACGGTTTGTTGCGCTCACCGGTCCTTTCCCACAGGGCAGCCAGGTCGTCCCAGTAAATCCAGTGCGGGTTCAGATGCTTGCCGCCGTACTTGAGATAGAAGGCCTGATAGGGGTTTCGGGCAGCAATGCCCACACACAGGCTCCGCGCCTCGTGTTGTTGAGCCCACTCGACAAATCGTTGCAGCAGCTTCCTACCGGTCCCTTTTCTCTGGTGGTCCTGGAGGATATAGAACGATTCAATCTCAGAGTCTTTCCCGTAGCGGGCGGTCAAATGGCCCGCGATGTAACCGATCATCCGCGGTCCGATGCACGCCTTGAACGCCACGCGCTCAGCCTTCGCCATTTGCGGAAACGATTCCCCGCGTAAATAGGTCCGCCATCGTTCCAGCCGCCGCACAAAATCAATCTCGATGGGGCTGACCAGTTCAGGAATGGACTGGGCTTTGCTTTGAATCTCAACGCGGGTCATTTCCTCCGCGTCCTCGAGATTGGCTTGGCGTATGTTCAAAAGACTTTGTCGGCTCGTCCGCCCTCGTCTGCCCAAAGGCCCGCGATCCCGGCTCCGCCCGAATCTCTAGACGCTGATGCACGGAGTAGGTCAGCTTTCGCCTGACCTATTCGGGCAGCTTGCCGCTGAACAGTTCTTCTACGCGTGCTCCCGGGCAACGCATGCCGACGTAAAATGTGCCGAAGAGCGCGTACACGGCACTCACTTCATCGAATCGCATTTCGTAGATCAGCTTTTTGAAGATCAGGGGATCGTCCGCAAAAAGGTCCACACCCCACTCCCAATCGTCAAAACCAATCGAGCCGGTAATGATCTGCTTCACTGCGCCGGCGTAGCGACGGCCTACCAGTCCGTGCTCTTCCATCTGCCGCTGGCGTTCCTCGATGGGCAGCGTGTACCAGTTCTTGATCTCGGCGCGGCGGCGGTCCATGGGATAAAAACAGATGTACCGCGACGCCGGTATGTCCGGAAACAACCGGGGGTGCATAGCTTCCGCCTGGCGCTTCATGGTGTCTTCGACAGCAGCGTTCCATTCTTTGGAATGCGGGTCGACCTTTTTTTCGCGCAGCGAGCGAAAAAGCTTCACTGACGACTCATACAATCCAAGCTCGACCACGGAGACATACGACGTGGTCTGTTCCAGAAAATCGTTGAGGCGCAGCCGCGCGATGTCCAGTTCCGCGTGCTTGAGATGGTCAAAAGACTTGCGGAAGTGCACCAGCATGAGATCGGCTTTGTGGCCAAGCATGGAAAATAGCGCGCTCTGTCCGGAAACGTGATGCTCCAATTTTTCCAGCGCCGCACCGGCTTCGGCGGCGATCTCATGGCGCTGGGCATCGCTAAGCTTGCGCCACTCCGACCAGCGGAAGCGAAACATCTGGTGCAGCACGCTGGAGCCTTCCAAGGTCAGCGGCACCGCGTACAGCTCTTTTGCGATCCTCTTCCCTGCCGTTTTCTTGCTCGCTGCCATTTCCCCGTCCTTGTGCTCTTGTGAATTGTAAGCCTGCTGCTTTAAATTTTGTGCTGCCATGCCTTCCGTGAAAACCAAGACCCGCAAGCCGTCCCGCCAAGCCGTACGCAAAGCCAAACCCGCCAAGCCCCGCACGCCTTCGAAGAAGGGCTTGTCATCGAAGACGAGCGGCTATAATCCCCTGGCTCCGGAGCGCATCCATGAGATCCTGGAGCGCCTGGATGCCCGTTACCCCAACGCCACCTGCGCGCTCACTCATCGCAACGCCTGGGAGCTGTTGGTGTCCACCATCCTCTCCGCGCAGTCCACCGACGCCACCGTCAACAAAGTGACTCCGCAGCTGTTCGGAAAGTATCCCACAGCCCAGGCCTTGGCCGTTCTCCAACCGGAAGAACTCGAGCCAATGATTCGCTCCACCGGATTCTTCCGCAACAAGTCCAAGTCTCTTGTAGGCGCGGCGAAAGGCGTAGTGGAGCAATTTGGCGGCCAGGTGCCCGACACCATGGAAGACCTGCTCACGCTGCCGGGCGTCGCCCGCAAGACCGCCAACGTGGTGCTTGGCACCTGGTTCAAGAAAGCGGTCGGAGTTGTGGTGGACACGCACGTCCATCGCATCTCGCGCCGTTTGGAGCTGACCCAGGCCGACGACCCCAAGAAAATCGAGCAGGACCTCATGAAGATTATTCCTCAGGAAAAATGGATCGACTTCTCGCACCAGATCATCCATCACGGACGGGCGCTGTGCTTCGCGCGCAAACCCAAATGTGCCGAATGTCCGCTGGAAAACCTTTGCCACGCCGCCGACAAGACCTGGTCGACAGTGGAGATCCACAAGTCGGCCAAACCCTAAGACTGAAGCATTCCAAAACTCATACGTTGGAGTCGAAAGGAAAATTAAATGAAAATCGCAGCGTTGATCGCACGCATTTTGCTCGGCTTGATCTTCTTTGTACTCGGGCTGAACGCCTTCTTGCACTTCATCCCTATGGGGCCGCTGCCAGCAGGAACGGCAGGGCAATTTCTGACCGCACTGATCGCTTCACACTATGTGTACATCGTCAGCGCGGTTCAGGTCGCTGGCGGCGCGCTTTTGCTGGCGAACCGCTACGTGCCGTTGGGCCTCGTGCTTCTTGGCCCCGTGATCGTGAACATCTTTTTCTTCCATCTGCTCATGGAACGTTCCGGCCTGCCACTCGCGATCATCGTGGTTATTCTGTGGGGCATTGTGGCCTTCCGCTACCGGCAGTACTTCTCCGGGATCTTTGTACAGCGGGCGACATAGTTAGTCGCGGGTCAGGCTGCGAATTGTTCGGCGAAGTCGTATGGACGACTACTGGTCCACGAGAATCAACTCGATCCCAGAGACACGCCCTGGCTCATTCGCTTGCGCAGGGCAAGGTCTGTGGGAGTCATTCCCAGCATCCGGCGAAAGGTTCGGGTCAGATGCGCTGCATCAGAAAACCCGGCGCCGTGAGCAGCGGAGGTGACACTGGCGCCGTCCATCAAGTCGCAGGCTGCCCGCTGCAGGCGGAGCCAGAGAATGTACGGCCGCAGGGGAACACCCACAGATTCAGTAAAAATGTGCATGAGACGAGATTGCGACAGGCCGGTTACGCTGGCTAGCGTCTTTAGAGAAAAATCATCCGTACTTCCAAGCTTCTCCCGGAGGTACTTGAGCACGCGACTCACTCGGGGATGAATCTTCACCGGGCGGCGCCGGTGCAGCAGCTCTGCCCTTACCCAGCGCTCGACGCGAGCCTCAGTCGGCTTCCTTCCCAGGGTCGCACGCCAGCGTGCAACGTCGTCTTCTGAAATACAGGAGATGTCGCCGTCGATTCGTTCCCTGAGCGCCGCGCCCAATTCGCTTTCTGAGTCAACAAAAGCAAGCAGGACCGTTGAATCTCGCGCATCGACTTCATGAGCCGCATCCGGCTGCACCAAGACGGCGCTCGACTTCATCCAGGCACCTTTGGACCTGCCTCGGATCAGCAGGTCCCCGCTCATGACCATGATGAGTTGAAAGCAATGATGGCTGTGACAAGCGGTCGTGAAGCCTGGTCCCCACACGATCATCGCCGCGGGCCATAGAAGCGAGCCACGATTTGGAGGAATTGGCATACGCGAGGTCCCCTGGACAGGGCCCGGTCACCATTTCAGCCAGTATATTCAAGACAATTCTACAATTGGGAGGCTACTCTTGTTGATTTTTGGGTGGCTCTTGATTTAGCGGCGCACCGTCCAGTTGGTCATCAGGGCTGTATCGTTTCGTCACTGAAGAAGGAGTAGGCATGGCTGAACTGAGAACTCTGATGACGGGTCTCGCATTTGTCGAATCACCGCGCTGGCGTGACGGCCGGCTCTGGTTCGCCGATTGGGTCGCGCTAGAGCTGATCGCAGTGGACCTCGAGGGGCGAAGCGAGGTCATCCTCCGCATGCCGTCATTTCCGTTTTCCATCGACTGGCTGCGCGATGGGCGCCTACTCGTCGTCTCGGGGCGCGAGAATCTTCTGCTGCGCCGGGAGACCGACGGCTCGCTAGTGACCCATGCCGATCTGAACAGTCTTTCTGACAAGGGATGGAACGAGCTTGTCGTGGATGGGCGCGGCAAAGCCTACATCAACGGCGGTGGCTTCGACCTAATGGCCGGTGAGAAGTTCGCTCCCGGAGTGATCGCCCTGGTCACGCCCGACAGCGCGGCTCGACTGGTGGCCGATGGCATCGCCTTCCCTAATGGCATGGCTGTGGCGTCCGACAACTCGACCCTCATCGTCGCCGAATCCTACGCCAAGAGGCTTACAGCTTTCGACATCGCTGAGGACGGTAGCCTGTCGAACCGACGGGTGTGGGCAGACCTGAAGGACGGCGTCCCCGACGGCATTTGCATGGACGTGGAAGGCGCTGTTTGGTATGGCGACGTTCCCAACAAGCGTTGCGTGCGCGTCCGCGAGGGTGGGCAGGTCTTGGAGACGATCAGCCTTGACCGGGGTTGTTTCGCTTGCATGCTCGGAGGCGCAGACAGGAAAACCTTGTTCATGATGGCGGCCGAATGGCGTGGGACCGCCGGAATGGCTGACGGGCGACGAACCGGCCAGGTGTTAACTGTTGCCGCGAAGGTGGCGGGGGCAGGGTGGCCGTAAGAAGGAATCGAATGACGGCAGAGTACGTTCGAAGGTGCCGGGCTAGAAGCGGAGACCACGCGACGCTGGGCCGCAAAAGGTCGGGGCTACTGGGACGATCGTTGCTCCCGCCACTTTCGTATCGCTTTGGCGTGTGTCGGGTAGTGGCTGTATGTGTCGAGTCGCAGTCTGCGACGGAAGCGCGTCTCTCGCGTGAATTCCTCCTCGGGTGCCCGGCGAATATAATCCAGCAAACGACTGTGGATTTCATCCAGCTGGTTCAGTACCTGGGATAGGGCGAGGCCGGCTTTTTCCTTTGTCTTCAGGGCGTTGAAAGCATCTATGCCGCCGTATTTGGCACTGTATCGAGGCGGCCTGCCGCCTTCCAGGATGAGAGGCAAGTACTTCAGGGCTTCTTCCTCCCAAGTAGTGATGTGCGCAAGGATGTCTCTTACCGACCACTTTCCCGTGACGCCTGGCTCCAACAACTGCGATTCTGGCAGACCGGTGTACGACTCTTTGAAAACCGCCCACGCATCGTTAAGCCGTTGCAGCACTTGTTCTCTCTTCATGCCTCAGCCCGACAACACTCTTTGCATCACCGTGCGTTGCATTACGCGGGGAGTGAGCCGATTGCTCAAGACGACCATTTTATTCATGAATCCAGGCACGATATTCGATCGGTGCTTCAACATCCCCAAGATGCCGGCTCTTGCGACCGGCTGCGACTTCATCGTCAGCATGCGCAGAGCCAATGTGTCCTTCTGGCCGGCCACATCAGCGAAGGAAGTCGCAGTCGGGCCCGGGCACAAAACCGTCACCCCTACACCGAAGGGCGTGAGTTCAGCGTGCAGCGCTTCGCCGAACAGAAGAACATATCCTTTGCTCCCGGCATAAGCTGCGTAACCGGGAGTCGGCTGAAATCCAAGTAGACTGGCAACCAGCAGGATGTGTCCGGTTCGGCGCCGTACCATCTCTTTCGCGAAAAGATACGTCAGCTCGGTCACGCTGAGCATATTCAGTTGCAGCATTCCCAGTGTCGTCTCGAGGGGCTGATCGACGAAGTCCCCAAAGAGGCCAAATCCTGCGTTGTTTACCAGAACGTCCACGGTTATGCCGCGTGCATCAAGACTAGACTTCAAATCGGCGCCAGCGCCCGGAGCCGAAAGATCCAGCCCTTCCACCACGACGTTCACGTGATGCTTTTGCCGGAGCTGGTCAGCCAAGCGTTCCATGGGTTCTTTGCGGCGGGCCGCCAACACAAGATTCGCCTTTTGGCCCGCCAAAAGATTCGCGAACTCGACCCCAAATCCACTTGAGGCTCCCGTGATCAAAGCCCATTTGCCGTTCACATTGTCCATGGTCTCCTCCCATTTCCTGTCGAGGCAGCGACTATTACGAGCGCAAAAGTCCTATTCCGACGGTAAGAGTTACCACCCCTAACACGGTCGCGCCCAGATAAAGGAGCACGCGCAGGGGGCGCAGGTGCGCTGCTGCAAAGAAGCCCCCTGAAACCAGTATTGCAGCTGACAGTGCTCCTATGCGAGCAGGCCAGACCACTGAAGGGGGAATCGAGGCGTAATCGATAGCAATCTGTAGAAACAGAGACAGAATCGAGAGTACACCGGCATGCGCGTGACCGGCGCGATAAAAAGCTACTTGCGAGGGTGATAGGTTATTGGGCCCAGGTGCACCCATGGTACGGTTCGTCACAATGCCGAGGACGGTGAGCCCGCCATACACAATCGTTGGCAGGAGAATCAGCGTGAGTCCGCACATCAAGCGAGCATCAGGTGACATGAGCGGTCCTAGAAACTCAAATCGCGCGTTGACACAAAAACGTGCCTTTTAAATCGTACACTTCTTTGGCGTTCGCAGACTTGAACCATCTTGGCGGACCAGCGGAGCGCTTCAAGACGATCTTCGCGCACTTGCCGAATGCGCTTCAGGTTGCTTGGTTGCACTCGGCTCCATGTAGAAAAGCTCCCAGATGTGGCCGTCCAAGTCCTGAAATCCATGCCCGTACATGAAACCGTGGTCTTGGGGCTCTTGATGAACCTTGCCTCCAGCGGCGACTGCTTTGCGAACGAGCTCATCGACTTTTTGCCGGCTCTCAGAGGTCAAACACACCAGCACCTCGGTGCTTTTCGTCGCATCACAGATCTCTTTCGGCGTGAAAGATTTGAATTTCGGCTTGGTCAAAAGCATCACGAAGATATCGTCTGAAACCACCATGCACGCGGCAGTTTCATCCGTGAACTGAGCATTGAACGTGTATCCAAGACTGGTAAAGAAGGCCATGGACTTCTTCAGATCGCTTACCGGAAGATTGACAAAGATTTTCGTAGCCATGCTTGCTCCTCGGGGGAATTCTTGCGACGGAGTCGATTAGCACCACATCTACACTTTCATCGCAGTCACCGACCATCGTAGCCACAGGCGCACAACAGCGTCTTGAACAATCTGGCTGTGGCGCCACGAAGGCGTGACTCGCTCGTCTTCAGTGACTCGCGTGAGTGAGTTCTTTGGATCGGCAACCAGAAACGATCCTTAAAAGCTCCAACGTCACAGCCAGTTCATTCAAGACCTGCTTGGTTGCGTAATGGAAAATGCAAACAACGGAAGGAATGAAGGGCGCGAAAAGGAAAAATACCCGCCCGCGACAAAGTTTATTAGAGGTTGGTCATCCGCGAAGGGAGCGATCGCAATGAGATTTGTCCTGCTGTACAAGTCCGGGAAGCCGGAAACGAATAAGCCACCGAGTCCGAAGGAGATGGAAGCTGTTGGGAAACTGGTGCAGGAGATGGCGCAAGCCGGCGTGCTGGTGGGCACTGAGGGCTTTGAGCCGAGCGCGAAGGGCGCGCGCGTCCGGATCAATTCGGGAAAGTTCACCGTGAGCGACGGACCGTTCACCGACAGCAACGGACTCATCGACGGATATGCGGTGGTGAAGGTGAAATCGAAGTCCGAAGCGATAGAGTGGAGTCAGCGGTTCCTTGCGGCTGTGGGTGAAGGCGAAAGCGAGATCCGCCAGCTTCGCGAGATGCCTTGAGCCATGGAGCGAACAACTGCATGAGGAGCTATCACGCGGAGTCAGGTGGCGGTCTTGCCAGCCTGATAGCAAAGGAACACCCCGTGC
>DATFXI010000142.1:0-4681 GCA_035316085.1 Candidatus Angelobacter sp. | reverse complement strand
CCGGCGACGGCGGAATCAAGTTTCCTCAAGTTAGCTTCTTCAATTTCCCTGGTCGTGAGGCACGGTGACCAAGACATCCTGGCTCGAGCTGTTGCCGCTCGAGTCCGTGCAGGTGATGGTGTTGGTATAGACCCGGCCGGTGCCTGTGCCGGAGCGTTCGGCGAGCAACTGGACATGGTGCGCGTCGAGCACGACGAAATCCGGATCGGTGTTTCCGCTGCCCGGGCCATTCACCGGTTCATTGCTGCTTACGCTCACCGAGCAGGCGAGAGCCGCCGCTGCATCGCAGTTGTCGCTCACCCCGTAGTTCAAGGTAACTGTGACCAACTTGTGATTGGGGGGCCAGAGAACAGGTTGGTCGGCAGAGGCGCCCGAGATCACGGGAGGCGTGGCATCCACCAGCGACACGGTAGCGCTGGCGGGAGTGAAATCAGCAAAGCCGCCGGTGACCAAGGCAAATCCTTCGGTAAGGTCGTCCGGCGCAGCGTTGAGAGAGATGGTGGTTGTGCCCTTGCATTGTCCCTGGTTCACCTGGAGGTGGAGAGTTCCCAGCAGGGTATCCTGGCCGCTGACGGGATCAGGGAAGGCCAAACCTACCAGGGGACTTCCGTTGGCTGATGTCGCTGAAAACCAGGCCGGACCAACTTCAACGCCGGTCAACGAAAGGGCTGTGTTGTCAAACTGAAGGTCGAGCCCATACCCGATGATCGGGGCAGGGATGTTGGCCAGGACTCTGGCGTTGATGGCGCCGCCCGAGCTCACGGTAGGAGTCGCGGGATCGAAGCGAAGCGTAACCTGCGCCCCCGCGTCGGCTGAGGCTGCGAACGCGCAAAGCGCAATCAAGGCTGCGAAAACCGTTCTTTTTGAGAATTTCATATACGGCTCCTTATCGAGTTGGCCCGAGCTGGAAGAGCTGCAGGAAGACGCGGAGGTCCTTGAAATTCACGCAGTCATCCCCATCCAGGTCAGCCGCCGGGTTGTAGTTGTCTTGGCCGGTGCAAGCGCCAAACGCTTGCCGCAGGGCTTGGAAATCCGCGCTATCAATCACGCCATCGGCGTTGATGTCACCGAGCGCGACGGCGCCTTCCGCCATGGGAGGACTGTCCGGCGTGCCGACATCCTGCAAGAACAGGTCGGCGCGCGCAAAGAAAGCTTCGGTGTCGGGCCCCAAGGGCGGATCGGCCAACCGCACTGTCTTGACAAAGCGTCCCTCCGCGGGTATGGGAGGAATCCGCGAACAGAAGCTGGCGTTGGGTACGGGTGGAATTCTAGGTGTGACGGCGGGATTGTACTTGAACTCCTGGTCGCTCTTCGTCAGATTGTTGGAAACCACATCGTAGTTGGTGATCGCCCAATCGAGCACCGGCTCGTCTCTGGTGGTATCGACCCCGCCGGCTCGCGTCCAGGGATTGGGGACATCGTTGTCTCCATAATCCCGGGAACGCCAGAATGTCCGCACAAAGCATTTTGGATTGCCGGTTGCGGAGTTCTTGCCGGCATAGGTGAAGGTGCCGTTATTGCATCCTTCGACGAACGGGCAGGTTCCCACGCGGAACGGCGTGCCACCCGGCGGAGTGTAGTACAGATGAAACGACGGCAGACTTCCACCAGGGCCTTCACACTTCAGCTCCAGTTTTTCGCCGGAGTCGGCGACCAGCGCGCTCTTGGAGCCAAAAGATCCCCAGGTTGGGGTCTTCGTGCCCAGCGGACCGCAGGTCCCGAAGTTGAAGATGTCTTCCGTGGTGTCTGGATCGTCACTGCCGCACAGCACCAGCTGGAAGTTGGCTTCTTCCAGGCTGAAGAATGCGGTCCCACCCGATTTTCTTATACCGCCGGCAAAGCTTACCGTGCCGGCACTGCGACTACCGTTGATGTTGGAAAAGCTCACGCCCGGACCTTCATATCCGGTCGGCCCGAAAGGACAGCCACCGGGACGCGGCGAGACGTTGCACAAGCCGTCACCATCAAAACCGAAGATGTCGGTCGAGCTCTTCAGGGAAATCGAGAAGATTGGCCGGTTGGAGTTGTTTTGCACCCCGACGGTGGTGTCTTCAATGCCGTCAAACGGGCGCTGCGAAGGGTCTCTGTCAACGCGTGGCTTGCCGTCTTTTTGAAAAGTGATAAGAACAGCACAGCCGGTGTTTAGTCCGATAGGTGGACACTGTCTGAATGGCGGTGTTGGCGCTTGCGCCATCCCCGAGGCCGCAGCGAGTAGCGCCACGCCGCAGCCCAGTACTCTTGCAAAAACACCTTTCATAGAATTGTCCTCTGGTTGAGTAACGTTCCAGGGTTCGGCACCTATCAACCTCTTCCCCTCACACCGTTCGGACACATTCTTGGAAATGGCGAAATGCTACGACACATTCCGCGCCGCTTTTGTGAAAAGGCAGAAAATTACGATCTCGTAACTTGTTGAGCCCACGTGAACTCCAGGCAATCGCGCGGATTGGTGGGATTCCAAAACAGTACACAAGCCTGGCTTGGGCAAGGAAACATCACCCATCCCGAAGCCCGCCCCGGCACACGCTGGCGCGCGTGCCGAGGCAGAATGTCCCGATCTTACGGGGCCGGGACGGCTACGCGGTTGGCGGGAACGATTTGCGGCTGGTAAGTGAAGACTTCGCGGCTGTCGGCGTTCACAACCACCTTCAGCCAATTCACATCGTTTGTGCCGTTGGCCTGGTTGTCCCCGAACGTCTCCACGCGAGTGAAGTTTTCCAGGCGGCGTCCCTGGGCATCGAGGAACGGCTTGTCAACGCGGAAGTAGTGAGAATCGCCATGCACGTAGGCTACAGGCCTTTCAAAGGCGACCACTTCGTCGCGCAGGGCGAGAAGGAATGTCTGGAAGCCGTCCGGTTGGCCATCGGTTTCGGCCAGCGTCTTCGGGTTGCGCAGTGGCGCGCGTGTCCCGTCGCTGAGGTCCCATCCGGGGTCGGCCTGCGAGATCAACATGACGGCAGCGGAGCCACGCGCCTTGGCTTCGGCAAACGTCTCATGCAGCCAGGCGATGTCCGCGGCGTTGCGCCCGGCGAACTCGGCCGGATCAGGCGCGGTGTCACACAGGTTGTTGCACGAGCCCTGGATATTGAGCGTGGCGAAAGTCACGCCACCGCGGTGCCAGCGACGGTTCTCCACACACGGCACCAGCCCGTGAAAACCGGGGCACAGCGGTGTGGATTGTACTTCCAGGAGCATATGGTGCTGGCCCAGCGAGAATGGCGTGCTGAAAAAGACTTGGCGCTCGTGGTCCAGGCGCTCCAGGGAATTGAAGCCGCCGTTGGACGGCCGGTCACAGTCGGTCCAGTCGTTGTCACCGGGGGTGAGGATGGCGGGCGCGCGCAGCGAGTTGAAGAATCCCAACGCCTGTGTGTACAGCGCATCGACGCAGGTGGTCGGCGTGACCGAGCCGGGCGTCCCGTTACCGGCTTTCAAATCGCCGTCGTGGACCGTGAACGCCAGCTCGTGGCGGTTCATGTCCGCGATCAGGTTGGGAACACCGGTCTGCGCCTGCACATCGGAGTAAGGCAGGTCGCCCCACAAGCCGATGGCAAAGCGGCGATCATCGCGGTCTCCGCGATCATCGCGGTCACTGTCTTGAAAGCCCCATGCGGTGGTGACTGCGGTGAGGGCCAGCACGGCCGTCAACAGAATTCTGCGGATCTGCCAGGCGCTGCTGCGCGAAAAGTCTGTCCGTTGCATCATCTCTTCTCCATGATTGAGTTTTTTTGTTTGTCGCGCCCGCACCATCAAGAACACGCGGCCTTTCAACGCCACGGTCTTGGACCTAGGCGATGTTTCATGGGTCGGGCAGCCGACAAATCTAGAGGCAGGGGTTTAAAGGAATGTGAAAAAGATGTTAAGACTTGGTTATTCGGGATGCTCGGTGGGGTGGCCCTACCCTCCGCGCTTTGTGCGAGGGGTAGGACCTTCAATGTGTGGAGGTGGCGCTCACGCCGCTTCGGTGAAGATGTATTCGTGCTGGCGATCGCGGATGATGAGCACGCGCTTGCCGGAACGTTCGCCCACCACGAATTCGAATCCTTCGTTGGTAGGATCAATGGTGATGAACGAAACGGTGCCGTCGTCATTCTTGCGCGAGGCAACCGTGCTCTTCCACTCGCCGAAGTCGAATGTAATCGCGCCATCCTTGTTGAGCACCGCGATCTCGCCGAGTTCCTTGCTGGTGTAGCGCGCTGCCAGCTGCTTTACGGATGCAGGATCAGCCGGCACCGCCAGCCGCTCGCGGTCCTTGGCGAGGATAGTTTTGTGGGTAGCCGCCGCGCTCGCAACGTTACCGGCGGCTTCGGGTTTGCCGTCAAAGACAATCTCCAGCAGCCGGCGCATGAACGGCCGCAGCAGCATTACGCCGTTGTCCGAGTTGGTAAGGAGCACGGCGCCGATGCCGGAGTCGGGAAGAAGCATGATGTCGCTCTTGTATCCTGCCATCGCGCCGCCGTGATGCACCACCGGAACGCGCCACGTGCGGTCGACCATCAACCCCATCCCGTAACTCCCATCCTCGCCGAGCGGAACCTGCGGAGCGCGCCGGGCCAGGAGATTCTCTGCCGACACGAGCTGCTTGCCGTCCGGCAGCTTGCCCTGGGCCAGTTCGAGCTGGACGTAACGAATCAGATCGTGGGCCGAGGTCCACACTCCGCCTGCCGGACGATGCGGCATCACC
>DATFXI010000141.1:0-3285 GCA_035316085.1 Candidatus Angelobacter sp. | reverse complement strand
GGCGCTCAAACCATTCTTGCGAATCAAATAACCCGTGCTGGTGAGGAGCCCCATTTTGAATAAATCACGGCGGTTAAGCCCGGCCTTGATGAGCTCCTGCCGGTTTTTCTGCGCGTTCAAGATATCCCGCAAATTTGCCATTGCGTTTCTCCTTTGGCGTAAAGCTTGAAGTTCAAGAAGCTATCGGTTTCCCGGATGGCCCAGCACTCACATCAACACCGGGACAACCGCGAATGCGCCTTCAACCAATGCTGTATATCCAGCAACTCCGTCCTTACTTTCACGGAAATTAAAATATTCTTGTGCAAATCGTCCTGTAGTCCGACCATCACGTATGGCAGTGGACCGTTTTGGCAACGTCACGAGAAGTTCCAATTTTTTGTAGGAGCTAGCTGTCCGGACGGTTTGACCCTTTATGGGAGGGTCTCTTAAACTGAGCGTTTGGGGTACTGTTCCGGAAATTCTCGTTGCCGTCCCGGCAGCACATACAAAGGAAGCCAATTTGGACGCTGAAAAGCCAACCACGGAAAACCTAGAGACCTCGCCGGCCGAAACGGCGGCAGCCGAAGCTGAACCGGTAACTCCGCCGGAGGGGCCCGCGGGCATGGAAGAAGCCTGCAAGCGCGAAGTGAGCGTGGAGATCCCGGCTGACGTCGTCAGCAAGCAGCAAACGGCGCTGGTCGAGCAATACGCGAAGCAGGCCCGGCTTCCCGGGTTCCGCAAAGGGAAAGTTCCCGTTAGTGTGGTACGCAACCGCTTTGCGGGAGAAATCCAGAATGAAGTGATGGAATCGCTGGTGCCGCAATATTTCCGCGAAGCCGTGGTTAAGGCCGGCTTCCGTCCTGTGTCGCAGCCGTACATCTACGCTCTGGAAGCTGCGCCAGGCGAGGCCATCCGCTTCAAAGCGGCGTTTGAAGTGCTGCCGGAATTCGAGCTGGGTAGCTATCAGGACATCAAAGTCGAGAAACCGAACATCAAAATTTCCGATCCAGAAATCGAAGCCGAATTGAAGCGTTTGCAAGAACGGCAAGCAAGCTTCGACCCGGTGGAAGAGGACCGCGGCGCCCGCGATGGCGAGTTTGCCCAGGTCGCGTTTACCGCAACGCCGAAAGAAACCGCCGTCGAGAGCCCTGCTGCCGGCAAATCCCAGGCGGCGGCTGCGCAGCCGGTGCAGATGGATGAAGTCCTGGTGGAAATCGGCGGCGCCAACACCATCCCGGAGTTTTCCCAGAACTTGCGCGGCGCCAAGCCGGGCGGCGAATACAGTTTTGACGTCACCTATCCTCAGGATTTTCACGATGCCCGGCTGGCGGGCAAGGTATTCGGCTACTCGGTCAAGGTCAACGCCGTTAAGAAGAAGACGCTGCCGGAGTTGAATGACGATTTTGCCAAGGAACTTAGCCAGGAGTTTCAGACTCTGGGCCAGTTGAAGGAGCGGATTCGGGAAGGCATGGAGCATGAGCGGCAACATGCGGCTGAGCATGAGGCTAAAGAAAAGCTGATCGACCAGTTGCTGGAAAAGCAGGAATTCTCCGTGCCTCGGGCTATGGTGGAACGGCAGATTGATCTTCGCCTGGAGCGTGGGCTGCGCGCTCTGGCGGCGCAGGGCATGCGCACGGAAGACATGCGGCGCATGGACTTCCGTCGTCTGCGCGCGGGCCAGCGCGAAGCCGCGGTCAAGGAAGTGAAATCGGGTTTGCTGCTGGAGAAGATCGCGCAGGCAGAGGGCATCCAGGTAAGCGACGAAGACTTGCAGCAGGAAATCGCCGGCCTGGCGCAACAGATGGGCCAGACTCCGGAGCAGGTACGCGAGAAACTCAAGGAAGAAGGAGCGCTGGAACGTATCCGCGGACGCATGCGCAGCGAAAAAGCGCTAAACTTTCTATACAGCAGGGCGGGGTGAACGGCAGCGCAGCTTTTTGATTACGGAGGAATAGTCAGGTATGGCACTGGTACCGATGGTGGTGGAGCAGACGAGCCGCGGCGAACGCGCCTATGACATTTACTCCCGGCTACTCCGGGACAATATTATCTTTATCGGCACCCCGATTGACGACACGATTGCCAACCTGGTCATCGCCCAGCTATTGTTCCTGGAAGCAGAAGACCCGGAGAAAGACATTCAGCTGTACATCAACTCTCCCGGAGGCTCGATCACTGCAGGCATGGCCATTTATGACACGATGCAGTTCGTGCGTCCTGACGTCATGACAATCTGCTGCGGTCAAGCCGCCAGCATGGCGGCGCTGCTGCTCTGCGCTGGCGCGGCCGGTAAGCGCTTTGCCTTACCCACTTCTAGGATTCTTATTCACCAGCCTCTAATGTCCGGCCTTAGTGGCCAGGCCACGGATATTGATATACATGCTAGAGAGATCCTGCGGATGCGCGAGATCACGAACCAGTTGATTGCCAAGCATAGTGGCCAGAAGCTGGAAAAAGTTGAAAAAGACGTAGAACGCGACTTCATCATGAATGCGCAACAGTCGAAAGAATATGGCATCATTGATGACATCATTTACAAACACAAATAGTTACTAAAGTCACTTCAGCCGGGCCCCTGGCCATGTAAGAGTTGTAGGGTCCGCCTGTTAAGGAGTTCGACGTGAAGCCTAGGTCGCCGGAAGAAACACTTCGCTGCTCTTTCTGCCACAAATCGCAAGACGCGGTCGCCAAACTGATTTCTTCCCCCAGTGATTATCCCCGGGCCTACATCTGTGACGAGTGCGTCGCCGTTTGCAACTCCATTCTGGAAGATGACCGCAGCGAATCACACGCTGCCGCCGCTCCCAACCATTTGCCCAAGCCGCAGGAAGTGAAAGCCTTCCTTGACGAATACGTAATTGGTCAGGAGCCGACGAAAAAGAAACTTTCCGTCGCCGTCTATAACCACTACAAGCGCATTCACATGAATCGCGCCAAGAGCGGCGAAGTCGAGCTGACGAAATCCAACATCTTGCTGATCGGCCCCACCGGCACCGGCAAGACGCTGCTGGCGCAGACTCTGGCGCGGATGCTGGATGTGCCGTTTGCCATTGTGGATGCCACCACGCTGACGGAAGCCGGATATGTAGGTGAAGACGTCGAGAACATCGTGCTGAAGTTGCTGCAGGCGGCGGATGGTGATGTGGGCCGGACTCAGACCGGCATCATTTATATTGATGAGATCGACAAGATCGGCCGCAAGGACGAGAACCCGTCCATTACCCGCGACGTTAGCGGTGAAGGCGTACAGCAGGCTTTGCTCAAGATTTTAGAAGGCACTGTGGCCAATGTGCCTCCCCAGGG
>DATFXI010000140.1:0-4524 GCA_035316085.1 Candidatus Angelobacter sp. | reverse complement strand
GGAGAGCGAGCAAGTCTTTGGCCAAGCGGTCCTGTGCCGGCTGCATCAGCGCACAGTGGAAGGGCGCGCTCACCGGCAGCATGACGGCGCGCTTGGCGCCACGCTGCTTGGCCAGCTCCGCAGCGCGCTCTACAGCCTTGGTGCTGCCCGAGATCACGATCTGGTCCGGCGAGTTGATGTTGGCGGGCGAGACGACTTCGCCCTGAGCTGCGTCCGCGCACACTTGCTGCAACTGGTCGAGCGGCATGGCCAGGATCGCGGCCATCGCGCCCTGGCCCGCGGGCACTGCCTCCTGCATGTACTTGCCGCGATTGCGTACGGTGCGCACCGCGTCAGCAAACCTCAAAGTTCCGGCGGCGACGTGCGCGGAGTATTCGCCCAGACTGTGCCCCGCGACGAATTGCGGCGTCACGCCCTTGTCTTTCAGCACGCGGGCCACCGCGGTGCTCACCGTGAGGATGGCCGGCTGCGTGTGTTCGGTCATCTTGAGCTGGTCGTCCGGGCCTTCAAAACAAAGCTTGGACAATGCGAAGCCGAGTGCGTCGTCAGCTTCCTGAAAGGTTTGGCGGGCGACGGGGTAGACTCCGGCCAATTCCTTGCCCATGCCGGCGGCTTGCGATCCTTGACCGGGGAAGAGGAAAGCGATGGCGTTCATGCGTTCTTTATTCTGTGCCGGTGCCCAGGCGCACGCCGGCGAGCTCCTGCTCGATGCGGGCGTTGATGCCGGATTCGTGGAACTGCCGGGCCACGCGGATGGCGTTCTTGATGGCGTTGGCATTCGAGCGTCCGTGGCCCACGATGGCCACCCCTTTGATGCCCAGCAGCGGCGCGCCGCCGTACTCAGAGTAGTCAAGCTTGCGTCCGAAATTGCTGAATGCTTTCCGCGCCAGCAGCGCTCCCACCTGCGACGTGATGGTCGAGGTCAGAGATTCCTTCAGCAGAAAGCTTACGGCTTCCACCAGACCTTCAGAGATTTTAAGCGCCACGTTGCCGACAAAACCGTCGCACACGATCACATCCACGCTGCCGTTATAGAGGTCGCGGCCTTCCACGTTGCCGATGAAGTTGACCGGCAGGGCCTTCATGAGCGCAAACGTTTCGCGGGTGAGCTCGTTACCTTTGGTTTCTTCCTCGCCGATGGAGAGCAGCCCCACACTGGGCTTGGGCTTGGAGAAGATCGCGCGGTAATAAATTTCGCCCATCACCGCGAACTGCGCCAGATTGTGAGGCTTGGAATCAACATTGGCCCCCACGTCAATCAGGATCGCAGGCTTGCCGGTGGAAGTGGGGAAGACATTGGCCAGCGCGGGACGGTCGGCTCCGGGCAGCGCCCCCAGCACCATCTTGGCAGTAGCCATAGCGGCGCCTGTGTTGCCCGCGGTGACAAAACCCACAACCGTTTTGTCGCGCACCAGGCGCAAGCCGACGTGCATGCTGGAGTCGCGCTTGCTGCGCACAGCTTGCACCGGCTTTTCCTGCATGCCGATGACCTGCGTCGCATTCACGACTTCCACCGCGGCGCTGCCTGCCGTCGGATGGCTCGCCAGTTCCTGCTTGAGCCGCTCTTCCGGACCTACCAGCAACACGCGCACGCCGGGATAATGGCGGACTGCCAGCAACGCCCCTTCGATCTCAGGTTTGGGCGCCCGGTCTGACCCCATTGCATCGACAGCGATGACGGTTTCCACGGAAGTATGTACGCTTACTTGGTTTCCTTCACTTCCATTACTTCCCGGCCCTTGTAATAGCCGCACTTCGGACACGCGCGGTGCGGCAGTTTGTTTTCATGACAGTTCGGGCATTCGGCCAGCGACACGCTGGTCAGATAATCGTGGGCGCGACGGCGTGAAGTGCGTGCTTTCGAGTGCCGCCGTTTTGGATTAGGCATCTTTGGGTCTCAACTTTCCCGGCGCCGGGCGTTCCGCGCGGCGCTCTATTGTATCTCTGTTTAAAGATTTTGCTTATCTTTCGGCAGCGGGTCAGTCAGAAAACTGACCCACCAGCAGTATCCGCGTCTAGCGATTCGCTTGCCCGCCGCAGCGGGCGTGCAACAAACTGTACGACCGTCTATCTTTCTAGCTTCTTGCGGATATCTTCAAGCGCTGTCCAGCGCGGATCAGACGCGGCGCCGGCACAATCACAGCTTTCAGTATTCAGGTTTCGCCCACAGTGCGGGCAAAAGCCCTTACAATCTTGGCTGCAAACCTGTTTCGCCGGCAAGGCCAGCAGGACCTGTTCCTTCAGGGCATCTTCCAGCTGTAGCCCCTCGCCCTGGTAATAACCAATCTCTGTTTCCGCACGGCTAATGGAAGCTTCTTCGCCGCGGGCGTCAATGCCTTGTGGCCGGAAGATCAGGTCGAACTCTTCCGTCACGGTGTTTTCCACCGGCTCCAGGCAGCGGGCGCAGCGGCTCTCGACTTGAGCAGAAAGCTTGCCCACCAGCCTGATATCTTCTACCACCAGGCGGGCGCCACGGTTTTCCTTCACGAGCTCAGCCCGTCCTGAAGCCCGCATTGGGACCTTCAGCTTCAGGTCCTCCCCCAGATCCAGTGCGCCGGGCGCGACGGTTTCATCGAATTCCAATTTTCGGAGCTCAAGGTCCTTTATTTTTATGAACATAGAAGTGCTCCGGAAAACGAACTCGAGTAGAACCGCCTGGCGGAGGCTTACGCAGGAGACACAACTAGGATAAAGGCGGCGGGAAGAGAGTGTCAACCATCGGACCATAAGGGACGCAGCGAGCAGACACCCCTCCGGGCCGCAAGCTCTCCCTTACAACGGAGTGCGCTTGGCTGACGGTCACAGCCAATCAATTGCAAATCGCTGTTACAGATCGCGAATGCTTTCCGTGCCGGTGTGCCGTCCCCGGCGAAAGTCGGCAGCTTTTTCGCGCAGACGGGAGACGGTGTCTTGCACGCGATCCCGGCCCTGCTCCATCAGATCGTGAGCAGAATCCGCCAGGTCCCCGGCGCGCTGCGAGAGGCGGTTGCGGGTTTCTTCGCCGGTCAGCGGCGCGAAAAGCAGCCCCAAGCCGACGCCAATACCCAGGCCTGCCAAGAAGGATTTCATATTTGTGCTCCTCGAAGAACAGCGTGGTGTAAAGAGAAGAAGATGCCGGCGAGCGCGACCGGGTGGGCTGGAAGAACGCCGAGAATTTTTTGTGGGGAGCGACGACCCAACACTTCTACTTGATGCTGGCCAGCCGTGAGGCAGCAATCTGGCCCGCGGCGTTGTCCGCGTTCTCTTTCTGGATCTGCTGATAAATTAGCGCAGCCTGCTGGGGATCGGAAACTTCATACATCTCAGCCATAGCCAATTGCGCCTGGACCTTGGACACAGTATCGGCCGGGTGGTCCACGAGATCCTTGTAGATTCGAGCAGCATCACTCTGACGGCCGGTATTGCGGTAGAGTTGCGCCAACGCCATCTTCGACAACGCAGCGACGCTTTTGTTGTTCGATTCCGCCACAGACTTCAGCACGCTTTCTGCTTGAGCATTGTCCCCAGCCTGCATCGCGGCCACGCCTTCCATATAGCGGGCGATTCTGGCGGCTTTAGGATAAGGAAACTTGTCATACTGATCGGCAACCGCCTTGAACTCTTTACCGGCAGCTCTGGCGCGCTCCGTGGCATTGGCGAAGGTGTCTTTACTTTGGTTATCACCCGCCGGAGTCCCTGGGGCGCGCAGTGGCGTGATCAGCACGCGCATGGCGGCGCCCAAACCGGCGTTGGCATTTTCGCTCTGCCGGTTCCGCAAGGTGGTGAAACCAAAATACCCGGCCACCGCCAGTACAGCGAGACCTAATCCCCAGAGCACAGCGCGCTGGTGCCCGGCAGTCCACTGGGCGGCTTCTTTGGCGGTTTCAGCGAACTTATCTTGTTTTAGCTGGTGGCGGGTGTAACCTTGCACGTTTGGACCTTCTTCGGTGGGATAAGTACCTATGAATCCTTGAGTTTAGCAGGAGTACAAGCATGCCGTCAACGCTAGCGCAGCAGCAAAATTTTTCGGTCCTGTTCAACAACCCGAGCGACCCGGAATGACGGGGCTCCGGAAGAACGCTGGGCGGCAGAGTTGCCGCCCAGCAAAACGAGTTCGCGCAGTTCAACTCTTCAGTTGGCTGCGGCCGTGCTTTCGAGCTCAGCCTTTTTCTTTTTCGCCGCTTCCGCCGAAGCCAGGTTGGGCTCAAAGCAGCGGCGGCAGCGGGCTTCATACATCCCTTCCGCGCCCACCACGATCAGATCTTCACTGCCGATCAACCGCTGCGTGTGCTTAGCAGGGTTGCCGCATTGCATGCAGATGGCCAGGGTCTTGGTGATCTCGTCGGCCACCGCCAACAGTTCGGGCATGGGATGAAACGGGCGGCCCAGATAGTCGGTATCGAGGCCGGCGATGATCACACGCTTGCCCATATCTGCCCAGCGCACCACCAGCTCCACCATGGCTTCACCCAGAAACTGGGCTTCGTCAATGCCGATCACTTCGGTGCGCACGTCGAGCTTGGCAGCGACTTCCGCGGCGCTGCT
>DATFXI010000139.1:0-11683 GCA_035316085.1 Candidatus Angelobacter sp. | reverse complement strand
GTAAATGAACTCGTCAGCAATGAGGTCGCCCAGCACCGTAATGCTGAGCTTGGAAAAATCTTCGATGATGCGAACCAGGCGGTCCGCCGGCTTGGGGATCTTTTGCATGGCCAAATGAAATTTTCTCATGCCCGGTCCCCGACGCGTGTGATTTTCAGCGGGGTTCCCAGCGAGCGCCGGTTTTGCGTTTGCTGGGGTGCTTGCGCGCCTAGAAACGGCATCCCGAACGGCGCTCCAGGGTACTGAGAAGGGTGCTGAGAGCTTCCTGGGGAGCTCGCAGAATTAACCGCAATCGTGCCACTTGCAGCGGCTGGAGGCGATCGGCTAGGGCCCCGAGATTGATCATGTCTTTTTCCGTGGTGATGAAGTCTTTAGCGCCACAGCTGGTCCGCAGCCGAAGCAGCCGGTCGATATCGCTCGCTGTGTAGCGGTGATGGTCGGGGAAGGACGCGGTATCAGCCAATTTCACGTCGAGGCCACGAAGCTGGGCAAAGAACTGGGCGGGGCGGGCGATCCCGCAGAAAGCGGCTGCCGGTGAAAGGAGTGGAGGGAGCAGCAGTTCGCGGTTTACTTTCCAGACAGCGGTCGTTCCGTAGCTTGCCTCTGACTCTGCGGCGACAGCATCAGCACGCCGCAACGAGGACAGCGGTTCGCGCAACCGTCCCACCGGCAGCAGGGTGCCGGCCAGATCGGCGGCCGGCAAAAGCACGATGTCGAAGTCGCGATGCAGCCGGCGGTGCTGAAAACCGTCGTCGAGCAGATGGAGCTTGCTCGAGAATTGCTTTTCCGCCAGAAGTCCAGCCTGATACCGGTCAGCGCCGACGATGACCGGGACCTCAAGCTTGCGGGCGATGAGCAGCGGCTCGTCGCCGAACTGCTCCGGCGACCCGTCTGTATCCACCACGGCGGTTTCCCCAAAGCTGCGGCCGTAACCGCGTGAGAGAACGTCGAAGGTGATGCCACGCTGCTTCAGCAACTGGCCCAGGGTGATGACAAACGGTGTTTTGCCGCTTCCGCCGACAGAGAGATTACCGACGCTTACCACGGGTCTGGCCAGTTTGCGGACCTTGAACACCCCGCGGTCGTAGAGCCCGTTGCGCAGGGCCGCACCGGCGCCGAAAATGGCGGAAAGCGGATTCATGAATCCTCTGCCGGGGCGGGCAACAACGGTTCCAGAGCCTGCAATGTGCGCGCCGTAGCCCCGGTGTTTTCAAGAAAAAGCCCGCGAGCGCGTTGCCCAAGACGCGCGCGCTCCCCGCGATCGCCCAGCAGGCGGTGCAGTTCGGGGGCCATGTTACCCGCCGTCACAATGGTGATCCCGGCGCCGCGCTCGAAGATGGCAACGATCTCACGGAAGTTCGCAGTGTTAGGCCCACTCATGACGGGGACGCCGTACTGCGCAGGCTCCAGGATATTGTGACCGCCAACTCCGGGCAGCAGGCTGCCACCCACAAACGCCACGCTGGCCAAGGCATAGACTGAGGCCAGCTCACCTACGCTGTCGAGCAGAAAAACGCCGCCGGAGACCGGCCTCTTCGCGGTCCACAGGCTGCGGCGAATGACAGTAAATCCCTGTTCGCTCACGAGTGCCGCAACTTTGTCGAAACGTTCCGGATGACGGGGCGCAAGAACCAGCACCGCGGACGGAAACTGCTTCCGGACATCACGAAACGCCGCCAGCAACACTTCTTCTTCGCCTTCCGTCGTGCTGCCGCAGACGATAATCAGCGCATCACGGCCCACGGCGCGGCCTAGGTCCTCAGCCAGGGGCGAAGCGGCGCTGGAGCGCACATCAAACTTCAGGTTGCCGCTCACGTGCACACAATCTGTCGCGGCGCCAATTTCGCGCAGTCGCTGCGCGTCCGTTTCAGTCTGAGCCAGGAAAAGATCGGCTTCACCCAGCACCTTCGAAAAAAACCAGCGAAAGCGGCGATAGCGCGGCAACGAGCGGTCAGAGATGCGCGCATTCACGATCGCCACGCGCAGGCCGCGCTTTCGCGAAAGGTGCAGGAGGTTCGGCCAGAACTCCGCCTCGGCGAGAATCAGCAAGTGCGGACAAAGCGCATTTTGATAGGCGCGTATGGCAAATCCGAAATCCAGCGGCAAGTAGAACACTTGGGTCCGGCCGAAGCGGTCCCGCGCCAGTTTCTGGCCGGTGGCGGTGGTGGTTGAGATGAACACTGGAGTGCGGGGAAGTCTTTTTTGCAGTTCGGCCACCAGATGGCTTACGGCCAGCACTTCGCCCACAGAAACCGCATGGATCCAGATTGAATGTCCAGCCTGGCCGCGCAGCCGCGACGGGACAAAACCAAGCCGCTCTCTCAATCCACTCCGGTACTTCCCCAGCCGCAACACTTGCAGCGCCCACCAAGGGAAAGACAGCAGAAGCGCCGCCGCCAGCAACAGGCTATAGAGGATATACATGAAGGACTCAACATTCTATGCGCGCGACCGCTCTGTTGTGAAAACTGGAGTCCATAGTCGATAATCAAAGGACTGTGGGCAAACGCAAAATCTCGCTGTGGACGCTCGTGCTCTGCGCCTTTCTGTTGACGGTTGCCGGGGCCGGCGACAAGGGCTTCAATCCGCCTCGCGCCTCGCACGCCAAGACCTATCCGGCGCATGAGTCGCACGACGACGAAAAAGTTTCCATCGCGGTGGAGCCCTACGATTCCCCCGACAAGGCCGCTATTTTCAAAGTGAAATACCACGACAGCGGCTTTATTACCCTCCGTCTGATCATCTCCAATGACGGAGACGTGCCGCTCATGCTTGATCAGATGAAGATCCAGTACATCACCGGCCGGCGCGCCAAGCTGGACCCTGCAACCAAGGACGACCTCTACCGCAGGATTTCCCAGCCCAGCAAGGCCGGCAGCAAACCGACGGTACGGCTTCCTATCCCGGGACCGCGCAAGCAACCTACCGCCATCAGCCGCGAGGCGCTGGAGGAAATTGATTCCGCCCTGTTTACGAACGTGCCCGTGACTCCCCATTCCAGCAATAGCGGGTTTTTGTTCTTTGACGTGATCGATATCGAAAACCCGGAAGCCACTGGCGCGCACGTTTATATTTCCGGGATCAGGATCGGAAGCAAAGAGACTTTTTACTTCGATATCCCGCTGGAGAAAGCAGTCACCAATCCCCCTTCAGCTGTCATCCCAAAGTAGGACCGCAGAGCTGTTCACAGGCGAGGGCGCCTGTGCTCCGTCCGATCTCTCCCCTATAATCCATTCCATGGCTGAGAGCGCACGCGCGTCGGCAGCGGTGGGCGAGAAATACGAGCCGGTGATCGGGCTGGAAGTCCACGTCCAGCTGCTCACTCAGACCAAGATTTTCTGCGGATGCTCCACACAGTTCGGAGCGCCGCCGAATATCAACGTCTGCCCGGTTTGCTTGGGCCTTCCCGGGGCTTTGCCGGTGCTGAACCGCAAAGCCGTGGAGTTTGCCGTGCTGGCTGCGCAGGCGCTCGGCTGCCAGGTCCGCGAAGCCTCCATTTTCGCCCGCAAGAATTACTTTTATCCCGATCTGCCAAAGGGCTACCAGATTTCGCAGTACGACCAGCCTCTGGCCGAGCACGGCCTTATCGAAATCAAGCTTGCCAGCGGCGCCAAAAAGAGGGTTGGGATTACACGCTTGCACATGGAAGAAGACGCCGGCAAAAGCTTGCATGAAGGCTTTCCCGATTCGGCGACCAGCAGCTACATCGATCTGAACCGTAGCGGCGTGCCGTTGATCGAGATCGTCAGCGAGCCGGACATGCGCTCGCCCGAGGAAGCCTTCGAATACCTGACGCGGCTGAAGGAGATCATCCTTTACACCGGCGTAAGCGACTGCAACATGGAAGAAGGCTCGCTGCGCTGCGATGCCAACGTCAGCGTGCGCCCGCACGCGCAAGAAAAGTTCGGCGTGAAGACCGAAATCAAGAACGTAAATTCCTTCCGCTTTATCCGCCAGGCACTGGAGTATGAGGTCGGCCGGCAGATTGAGATCCTGGAAAACGGGGGGACCATTCAGCAGGAAACGCGGCTGTTCAACGCTCAAGAAGGACGCACTTACAGCATGCGTTCCAAAGAGGAAGCGCACGATTACCGCTATTTTCCCGAGCCCGACCTTCTACCGCTGGCGGTGAACGCTGAGTGGCAAGCCGATATTCGCCGTAAGCTGCCGGAGCTTCCTGAACCGCGCCGGGCGCGCTGGGTACGCGACTACGGCATCACGGAATACGACGCTCAGGTGCTCACCGCCAGCAAGACGCTGGCAGACCAGTTCGAAGCAGCGGCCAAGGCTGCCAAGAGCGCGAAGCGTGTGGCCAACCTGGTGCAGAGCGAACTGATGGGACGCCTCAAAGCCCGGGGCCTGGAGATTGAGCAATCGCCTATCACCATGAAAGGCGTGGCCATGTCTGCCGACCTTCTGGAAGAAGGCACCATCTCCAGCAAGATCCTCAAAGATTTGTACGACAAGGCTTTTGCCGCCAGCGAAGATTTCCCTTCAGTTTATGCGCGTGAAAAACCGCAGCAGATTACCGATACAGCCGCGCTTGAAAGGATCATCGATGAAGTTATTGCGGCGAACCCGAAGCAGCTCGAGCAGTACCGCGCCGGCAAGACGACGGTGATCGGCTTCTTCGTGGGCCAAGTGATGAAGGCGAGCAAGGGACAGGCGAAGCCGGAGCTGGTGAATGAGCTGTTGAAGAAGAAGCTGGGCTGATTCGCCGCTGATTCACGCAGAAAAACGCAGATGACCTCCGGTTGCGTCCGGATTGATCTGCGCTTATCTACGTTGATCTGCGGCCAACCTACTTTGTTATGTGCCCGTGCGTATTCTTCGGTCCCGTCGGCTTCTTGGTCAAACTGTCGTACAGAATCTCCGTGAACACATCGGTCTTGATGAAGCTCTGACCGTAAGAGTCCCACTTGGCCAGGACTTTCTCTTTCTTGAGCTGGTCCAGAGTCTTCCCCTTCTTAATTCCTGCCTGCACGGCTGCCGACGTCTCTTTCAGCATCTGGATGAACTTGCGTAAATCATCTTTGGTAGCCAACGGACCATGGCCGGGGATGATTTTTACGTCGTCAGGGACTTCGGCCAAAACTTTTTCGTCGCCGGCGATCATGCCCTGCACGCTACCGCCGCTGTCGAGATCGATAAACGGAAACATTCCACCATTGAAAAAGTCATCGCCCATATGGACTACATTCGATTGCGGGAAAAAAATCACGCTATCGCCGTCGGTATGGCCGTTCGGAAAGTGGATGGCGCGAACGTCTTCTCCGTTCAGATGAACTGACACCTTATCGTCAAACGTGATGACCGGCAGCGCCGCTTTGGGCGCCGGCTTGACTTCGCCGAAACGCGTCTTGCCGCCTTCCGCCAGGCGTTTGCGCACATTTTCCTGCGCGATGATAGGGGCCTTCTCGCCGAAGTGCGGATTGCCGCCGGTATGGTCGCCGTGCCAATGTGTATTGAGCACGAACTTGACCGGCTTGTCGGTTATGGTCTTGAGCGCGGCTTCAATCTTCTCCGCCAACGGCAGGAATTCATCATCCACCACTACAATTCCGTCTTCGCCGACAGACGCGCCAATATTCCCGCCAGCTCCCACCAGCATGTAGACGGTCCCGGAAACCTTCTGCACCTTTATTTCCACTTTGCTGAAATCCTGCTGGGCAGCCAGCGGCAGCGCCGCCAGAACCAGGAGTGAAAACCCGAGAAGAAGTGCCTTGCGCATGTGTGTCCTCACTTTCAAGATCGGTGTACGGAACTTTTCAGGCCGCCCATCTTACTTGGGCGAGGCAGCGGACTTCAACTTTGTTGTAAGGCTGCTAATCTCCGGCCTTCCGCGCTTTCCCTTGCGGGCCGCACTGCGTCTACAATATGACGCATCATTCTTTTCGCGCTGAGGAGGCTGCTCCATGCCCGCCGTCCAACATGTCTCGCCCAAAAAAGGAGATGTCCTGGTCCTCGTGGGGACGATGAAAGGGGCTTTTGTCTTTACGGCCGACGGTGCCCGCAAGAAATGGAAGGTGGGCGGACCGTATTCCATCGGCTCTCCCGTGTATGCCATGGCGTACGACAATCGGCAAGGACGACATCGCCTGTGGTGGGCCACGCAGAGTTTT
Organism: Candidatus Angelobacter sp.; assembly: GCA_035316085.1. Classification (GTDB taxonomy): domain Bacteria; phylum Acidobacteriota; class Terriglobia; order Terriglobales; family Acidobacteriaceae; genus Angelobacter. The sequence goes on along the minus strand of DATFXI010000139.1, from coordinate 5,561 downwards.
CGCTGGGGAACTTTCCTGAGCTCTTCGGATGATTTCGGCAAAACGGCCACCCAGCCGGAAACATACTCGGTCAAGTTTCCCGCCGAGTCCGGATTGACGCTCAAGAACATCTGGCAGCTCAACTTGCCTGCCGGCGAGCCGGACACGCTCTACTGCGGCGTGGAGCCTTCGGCGCTGTTTGTGTCCCGCGACGCAGGCCAAACCTGGTCGCCGGTGAAAGGACATCTTGATCATCCCCATCGCGCGCAGTGGACGCCGGGCGGCGGCGGCATGTGCCTGCACACCATTGCTCCGCATCCCATCGACCACAAGCGAATGATGATTGCCATGTCCACCGGCGGCGCGTATCGCACCAGCGATGGTGGCGCTACCTGGCAAGCGCGCAACAAGGGCGTCCGCGCAGAATTTCTTCCCGAGAAATACCCGGAATTCGGCCAGTGCGTGCACAAAATCGTGCGGGCAGCGGGCAAACCGGAGCGGCTCTACCTTCAGAACCACTGGGGCCTCTATCGCAGTGACGACGACGGCGATAGCTGGAAGGACATTGCTAAAGGCGTACCTTCAGACTTTGGCTTCGCCATGGTCAGTCATCCCCACGACGCTGACACTGCTTACATCGTGCCCATCGAATCCGACGAATACCGCTGCACGCCGGAAGGCAAGCTGCGCGTGTACCGCACCCGGAACGGCGGCGGAAGTTGGGAACCCCTCACGCGCGGCCTGCCGCAGAAAAATGCTCTCGAGACCGTGTTGCGTGACTCCATGTCCGCGGATTCGCTGGATCCAGCAGGCGTTTACTTCGGCACGCGCAGCGGAAAGCTCTACGGATCGAACGACGAAGGCAAGTCCTGGCAACTTCTGCAGGAAGGGTTGCCGCCCATCGTGTGCGTCAAGACCGCCGTCGTGGGCGACAGTGCGGCAGTCTCGCAAAAAGGGCGCGAAGGTAAGGGGAAAAGCAGGAAGAAGGGATCCCAGAAGAAGTCGCGGCGCAAGTGATTGTCTCCTGCGAACTGGCTGGAGCAGGCTTCAGCAATGGAAACCTACCATGGCCGTCACTATCAACATTCCATCGTACCTCGCTGCCTTCGCTGATGGTCAGCGATCGGTGAGGCTAACGTCATCGCCCGCGACCGTTAGCGCTGCTCTGGACGCGCTTTGGGGACAGCATCCCGCGCTGCGCGACCGGGTCGTAGACGAACAGGGGCAAGTGCGCCAGCACATCAACATATTCGTGGGCGACGAGAGCATCCGTTTTGCCCAGGGCTTGGCCACACCGGTGTCCGACGGTGCTGAGATTCTTATTGTGCCGGCGGTCAGCGGAGGTTGACGGTTACTTCAGCGGCTGACTTGCACCCTCAAACACCTTGGTCACAGAGCCGCGGCCGACGCCGTAGATGATGTAGCTCTTCTCGTCAAAGCTGGTTTGCCGGAAGAGCAGTTCGCCCAAACCGTCGCCGTCCACATCCACGGCGTCGATCAACTCCAGGCGCGGCGCCACGTCGAGGCGGGACGAATCCGTAACGCTCACCGCCAGGCGCTGCGGATTGCCTTCGAAATTCACCCGCGCAATCAGCGTGATATAGCGCGAAACAAATTTCGCTGGCCCGCTGGGACTGGCGCTGGCGCTTGCGCCGCTCTTCGCGGGCGCAGAGCCCTTAGTAACCGGCGCTAGAAAACTGCCTGGAATCTCCGCGGTTAGCACCATCACCGCATCGTTGCTCAAATCCAGATCGAATGCGCGGATGACCACGTTGGTCAGTGAGTGCTCAGTGAGCTGGGCATTCTCCCGGGGAAGCTGGGCCAGCGCCAGACGGCGCATTTTGGCCTCCATCGCCTCCTGCTCGCCCTTTCTCCACACAAACTGGAAGGAGCGCGACTCGCTGGAGTCCGCGTCGGAAACCGCGGCCATGGTCTGCAGCCCTGGCGCAGGAACCGGGAGCTTGGTGGAGGGCAGAGCACCTTCGGCGGCCACAGGCGTTTTTGCCGAGGGCGGTGGATTCGCCGGCTGCTGCTTGGCAGCTTCCGGCCCACGGCGCCGCAACACCGGACGATCGGGATCATCCGCTTCGCTGGTTGGCACTGAGCTGGAAACTGGAGCCGGAGTGCCTGTCGCGTCCGGCGAGGGCGATGCTGAGGCCGGCGGCGATTGTCCAGCCGTGTTGCTGCTATCGCCGCGGCGCAGGATGGGACGGTCGCTGTCGCTGCTGCCGGTATTTGCGGCAGCCACCGGGGCGGTTGACTTCTCCGGCGCCGGGGGATTCGCCACCTGCCATCTTCCCAGGCCACGCCATGTCGGGTCCTTGGCGGCGCTGACAATGGTCACATAGCCCACTGCCTGGCCTGACTTCTGCGCTTCATAGACCACGCCAATGTCCACGGCCATGGGCCGTGGCGTGGCTTTGTACACGCTGGCGTCATGAAAGGTGCCTTCATCCAGAATGGTGATGGGAACGATCCTGGCCGTCATCGTGCCGGTGGGATCCGTAGTAAGCTCGAGCACTGCTGTAGCGCGAAGCTTGTGGGCTTTGCGCCGCTGCTGGGCAATAATGCCGGAAACCGCGAGCCACGCCAGCAAGACAACCAGGCTGGCCTGAAGAGTTCTTCTACGATATAAATTCATTGGGAGTCGCCAACAACCTATGGAAATCAATGATAAAGCCCCGGACTTCACTCTGGCTAATGAAGAGGGCAGGTCCGTCTCGTCAAAGGATTATCGCGGCAAGAACGTGGTGCTGTTCTTTTACCCTAAGGCCGACACCCCCGGTTGAACGATGGAAGCGTGCGGGTTCCGCGACGCATTCCAGAAAATCCAGCGTGCCGGCGCGGTGGTGTTCGGCATCTCCGCTGACACACCCTCGGCGCAGAAGAAATTCAAAGTGAAATACGGTCTTCCTTACTCTCTGCTGGCGGACGTGGACAAGGCCATCGCCAAGAAATACGGCGTGCTCAAGGAAAAGAGCCTGTACGGCAAGAAATACATGGGCATTGACCGCACCACGTTTGTGATTGGGCCGGAAGGCAAAATCGCTGCCGTGGTCAACGGAGTGAAACCGGATGAGCACGCGGCAGCCGTGCTGGCGGCTATGCAATCGAAATAAAGCCTCACCACTGACACACTGATGACACTGATCGGAGTGCTTCTGGCGATCAGTATTCGATCAGTGACATCTGTGAAATCAGTGGTAAGACTCTTTACTTCGATCCCGTAATGGTAAAGGTCAGAACAGACTCAGCCGGGATGACAGCCTCTTTCTTGCCGGTAGCCGCGGCCACGCCAGTCCCGCCCGCAGCGCCGACGCCGGCGCCGATGGCCGCTCCTTTGCCGCCTCCGATCAGACCGCCAATCAACGCGCCACCCGCAGTGCTGCCGCCGATTTTGGCCACGTTGCTCTTCGTATGGCTGGCGCCTTTACGGCTGACGCGCGAACTGTAAACGGTCTCTCCGTTGATCGAGCTCAGGCGCAGGGAGAGCTGCCCCGGATCATGCAAGCGGCCGCTGGATTTCGCATAGGTGACTTTGCCCTTCACCGGGTCGCCAGCTTTGGCCACGACTTTCCCGTTGGAGGAAATGTCGCTGGTCAAGGTCCCGCTCCAACTTTGGCCGGTCCTGGTTGTTCCTGAATTCAGCGATTGATTGATGCGCACGTGAACAGCGGTCCCCGCCGGGATTTCGAGGGCAGCTGCCAACAGGGTTGAGCCGAGCAGCATGGCTGCCGGAACGAGGAATCTGCGAATCGTCTTCATTTTCTATACGCCCCCTTTTTTGCCGGATTTGTGCTGCGCTTCGGCGCTTGGGTCAGAATGGTGAAAACCCGGCTTGTTCTCGATGTGCCTGGGATTTTAACCTGTTCTGGCTTTCTGTTATAAGTTCTTTGCTGAAAACGGAGGAACTATGCGTAGCTGGCCTTTCGTACTCGTATCTTTTGCGTTGGCAACAGCGAGCTGGGCTCAGCAACCGGCCCCGGCCGCCAAGGCGCTGCATGATCTGTTTGCTGCCGAGTGGGAATATGACATGCAGCAATCGCCGGAACGTGCTTCCGAACTGGGCGACCGCCGCTGGAACGACCGGTGGTCAGACGACAGTCTTGATGCTTACACACGCCGCAACCAGCATGACCAGGACGTGCTGGCCCGCCTGAACAAGATCGAGCGTGGCTCGCTCTCTCCCGCTGATCAGTTGAACTACGACCTGTTCAAGAAGGGCTTCCAGGACTCGCTGGAGGGCTACAAGTTTCACGGATTTCTTCTGCGCTTGAATCAGCGCGGCGGCATCCAGACCACCGATGAACTGGCCGACTCGCTCCGCTTTCAGACGCTCAAGGACTACGAGGATTGGCTCGCGCGCATGCGCTCGTTCCCGGTTCTGATGGATCAGAACATCGCCTTGATGCGCCAGGGAATCAAGGAGCGCATTGTCCATCCCAAGGTGATCATGGAACGTGTCCCGGCGCAGATTGACAAACAGATCGTCTCCGACCCCACCGCGAGCGGCTTCTACCGGCCCTTTGTGCATTTCTCCAAGGAGATCTCTGCCGCCGACCAGCAACGTCTCCAGCAAGCAGCCCGACAGGCCGTGGAAGAGCAGATAGTCCCGGCGTTCAAAAAGTTCAAGACGTTCTTTGTGAGCGAATATCTTCCTGCATGCTTCGATCAGGTGGGCATCTGGCAGATGCCGAACGGCGCGGAACGCTATGCGTTTCTGGCGCGCCGCTTCACCACCACCGATGCTACGCCCGAGGAGATCCACCAGATTGGCTTGAGGGAAGTAGCCCGCATACGCGCCGAAATGGACCAGGTTATGCAGCAGACTGGGTTCAAAGGCACGCGTGAGGAGTTTTTCCACTTCCTGCGCACCGATGCCCAGTTCTATTACAAAACGCCGGACGAACTCTTCAACGCGTACAAGGCCCTGGCCAAGAGCGTGGATCCCAACCTGGTAAAAGTTTTCAGGACCTTGCCGCGCGAACCTTACGGCGTGGAGGCGATTCCGGCCATCGCGGCCCCGGACACCACTGCCGCTTACTACCGTCCAGGGGCGGCCGACGGGTCGCGTGCCGGTACCTACTTTGTCAATCTTTACAAGCCTGAGTCCCGGCCGAAGTGGGAAATGACCGTGCTTACGCTGCACGAATCGGTGCCCGGACACCATCTTCAGATCGCCCGGGCCCATGAATTGGGTGAACAACCCATGTTCCGCCGGTTTGGCGGATATACCGCCTTTGTCGAAGGCTGGGGGCTCTATGCCGAGTCGTTGGGCGAAGACATGGGGCTCTACAACGATCCCTACTCTAAATTCGGCCAGCTCACTTACCAGATGTGGCGTGCGGTGCGCCTGGTGGTGGATACAGGCATGCACACCAAGCACTGGACCCGTGACCAAGCCATCAAGTACTTCATGGACAACGCGCCCAGGGCCGAGTTGGACATTGTGAACGAAATCGACCGCTACATCGCCTGGCCGGGACAGGCCCTGGCTTACAAGATCGGCCAGCTTAAGATCACAGAGCTGCGCACCCGTGCCCGGCAGGAGCTAGGCCCACAGTTCGACATCAAGGAATTCC
>DATFXI010000138.1:0-8153 GCA_035316085.1 Candidatus Angelobacter sp. | reverse complement strand
CGGGAGACTTTCCCGGAAGCATCATCGTGGTGCAGCACATGCCGGAAGGCTTTACCGGAATGTTTGCCAAACGGCTGGATGAGTCCTGCGCTATTGAGGTGAAGGAAGCGCAGTCTGGCGACCTGTTGATTGCCAGCCGGGTGTTGATTTGTCCCGGCGACCGCCACATCAAAGTGCGGCGGATGCAGCTGGGCAACACCGTGGTTTTGACCGACGATCCACGCGTGAACGGCCATCGTCCTTCGGCGGACGTTTTGTTCCGTTCCGTGGCCAACGAGTTCGGTAGCCGCGCCATCGGCGTGCTGATGACCGGCATGGGCGAAGACGGCGCCGGGGGTTTGGGGCTGATCAAGAACGCGGGCGGATTGACCATCGCCCAGAGTGAAGAGTCTTGCGTGGTCTTCGGAATGCCGAAGGCCGCCATTGAACGCGGACATGTGACACGCATTGTTTCGCTGGACAACCTGGCCAGTACCCTGGCCGGCCAATGCAGTCCGGAGAGGATTGCGCGGGCCGTAAGAGTTTAGTCGCATTGCAAGGAGAGGAACCTATGGAAACGTACCCTGTTTTACTTCGCAAAGACCAGACGCCGATCCGCTACCTGGTGGTGGATGACTCGGTTTTCGCGCGGAAGAACGTCGCCAAGATGGTGGAGTCTTTCGGCGGGGAAATCGTGGGCGAAGCCGGTGACGGTTGTACCGCCATCACCGAATACGACCGCACCACGCCGGACATGGTGCTGATGGACATCACCATGCCGCAAATGGAAGGCATTGAGGCGGCGGAGCGCATCGTGCGCTCGCATCCCGATGCCCGCATCGTCATGGTGTCTTCCGTCGGCTATCAGGAGAACATCGTGGCCGCGTTGCAAAAAGGCGCGCGCCACTTCGTTCAGAAGCCGGTGAAGGCGGAAATTTTGTACGAGGTCATCAAATACGTGATGGGTGATGACGCAGTCGCAGCCACGCCCACCGCGCACGGGAGCTGATCCATGAGGATGGAACTGATCCAGCCTTTCATCAACGCCGCGGACGCGGTGCTGGCGGAGGCGCTGCAAAGTCCGTTGCAGATCGGCGACGTCACCATGGATGAAGAGGCTTTTCGTCCCAGAGGCGTGGCTTCGTTGATCACCGTCAAGGGCGACATCGAAGGCCGCATTATCTTCGACGTGGATACGCCGACCGCGGCCAAAGTGGCCAGCTATCTGGCGGGATCGCCCATGCCGGAAAGCGAAGAGGTCGCCCGCGAAACCGTGTGCGAACTCGCCAACATGGTGATCGGCAGCGCGATCACCGCGCTCAATGACCAGGGATTCCGTTTCAAGGTCTCTCCGCCGGTCGTGCACCAGGACGCCGGCGAAAAGAGCAGCGTAGACCAGGAAGCTCTGGTCATGTGCTTTGACACCGGCAGCGGCAACATCTTTATGAACATCGCCATGCGCTACGGCCGTCGCCGCCGCAATGATCCCAAACCCGGTTAAATTTCAACCCTCCTTGCGACTAAGGACAAACCGGGCGGCCGACGGGCCGCCCGGTTTTTGCGTCTTGGGTTTCCCGGGTTCCCTCCACGACCTTACCTCAGCGCGGCCGGTTCGGAAATTGGCATTCAGCGAGCGACGAACGGCCCAGCACCGCACAACCCTTTCACCTCGTCTTGAATCTGTAGGAGAGGTTCCCACCAACTGATCAGCGCGAGCACTGTTCGGTGCCTCGCCGTTTCTGCAAAACGTTGTTTCACCAAGGGTCGCAATCCGATAGGAGGGTTTATGGCAACGATGAGAGTCGCAGTAGCGCAAATGAAGACAGCGCAAATTCCCAAGCCGGGAGGAGATTTCCAGGTCGTTGAGCGCGAGGTGCCTGAGCCGGATGCTGGGCACGTTCGAATCAAGGTGCAGGCCTGTGGTGTGTGCCACAGTGATGTGTTGACTAAGGAGGGCTTGTGGCCCGGAATTCAGTATCCTCGTGTTCCCGGACATGAAGTGGCGGGCACCGTCGATGCTGTGGGCGCCGGTGTCTCAGAATGGAAACGGGGACAGCGTGTCGGCGTCGGCTGGCACGGCGGGCAGGACAATACTTGTCGGGAATGCCGGCGCGGAGATTTTCGCAATTGCCAGAATCTGAAAATTGCGGGCATCAGCTACGACGGCGGATACCAGCAATTCATGGTGGCTCCGGTGGAGGCACTGGTGCAAGTGCCGGAAACTCTAAAGGACGCCGAAGCGGCGCCGCTACTCTGCGCCGGAATTACCACCTACAACGCGCTGCGGCACAGTGGTGCGTTTCCCGGCGACCTGGTTGCGGTGCAGGGTATCGGCGGTCTAGGTCACCTCGGAATTCAATTCGGGAACAAGTTTGGTTACAAAGTGGCGGCGATCGGACGCGGGTCCGAGGACGCGGCGCTCGCAAAAAAACTCGGAGCCAGCGTCTACATCGACAGCCAAACGACGAAGGCCGCGGAGGCGTTACAAAAGCTGGGCGGCGCAAAGGTGATAATGGCGACAGCACCGAACTCGAAAGCCATGTCCGAGTTGATCGACGGTCTGGGGCCAAACGGCAAGCTCATGGTGATAGGCGCGACATTTGATCCCATTGAAGTCACGCCGGTGCAGCTCATCTTCGGAAGTCGATCGATTCAGGGCTGGGCCGCCGGAACACCGGCCGATTCCGAGGACACTCTGCGCTTCGCCGAACTCTCGGGGGTGCGTCCGATGATTGAGACTTACCCGCTGGAAAAGGCGGGCGAGGCTTACGCGCGCATGATGAGCGGCAAGGCACAGTTCCGCGTGGTTCTGACGATGTGAAGTTGATCGAGGACGGTGAATACAGCCGCTGACGAAACCTGGTCCAAGCCCATCCCACTTTGGGCCAAGCTATCTCGTCATCGGCCTGGACGCATCTAAAGGTGGTGCCTTCGAGCTTCTCATGCTGCGGAAATGGAGGAAGCTCCTGGACGCTGTCCCTAAATGGAGGAATCGAAATGGCTGAGTCCCAATCTGACGGCGCAATCGGAATCTCGCGTGATCGCCTGGCGGAGCTGTTGAATGAAGATCTTTCTCGCGAATATCAAGCCATCATCTCTTACGTGGTCTATTCCCAGGTGCTCAGCGGCGCCCAATATACTGACATCGCTGCCCAACTCGAGATTCACGCCAAGCAGGAGCTGGATCATGCCTTGATCATCTCGCGCCAGATCGATTATCTCGGCAAAATGCCGGCAGTTACTCCCAAGCCGGTACGGACGTCGAAGAAGGCGGTCGACATGCTCCGCTTCGATCTCGAGAACGAAAACGAGACCATACGCAACTACCGCGATCGTGTGCGGCAATGCGAAGCGCTTGGAGAATACGCGATGGCGGAACAGATTCGTCAGATCCTGGTGCAGGAGCAGGACCATCAAATCGATCTGGCCACTGCCCTCGGCGAAGAAGTTCCCAACCTAAGTACTGGCCCCAGAAGACTCACCCTGACCAAGCGTCGCTAACGCTGAAGCGGGTAACGACGCGGCAGCGGGTTGGAGTGCGCCCAGACATTTCGAATGTTCGCCCGATTACGCCGGAGGCATCACCGTATACTTGCATGTGAGGTACTGCGGCATGACGAACTACGATGCCATCATCATTGGAACCGGCCAGGCTGGCCCACCTCTAGCGAAGCGTCTGGCTGCGGCGGGCATGAAGGTTGCCATCATTGAGCGGAAATTCTTCGGCGGAACCTGCGTCAACACCGGCTGCATCCCAACCAAGGCGATGGTGGCCAGTGCCTACGCAGCACACCTGGCGCAGCGCGCTGCGGAGTACGGAGTCGTGGTTCACGGCGCGATCAGCACAGATATGAAGGCTGTGAAAGCGCGGAAAGACGCCATTTCCGAGGAATCGCGCATCGCGATTGAAACGTCGCTGAAAGGGATGCAGAACTGCACGGTATACCAAAGCCATGCGCGGTTTGAGTCGCCGAAAGAGGTTCGATTGGGGAGCGAACTGCTGAGTTCGGATCGCGTTTTCATCAATGTCGGTGGTCGTGCAGTGGTGCCGTCTCTGCCGGGTGTGAACGACGTTCCTTACCTCACCAATTCTTCCATGATGGCTGTTGATTGCCTGCCGCGCCACCTGGTGATCGTCGGGGGGAGTTACGTTGGTCTGGAGTTCGGGCAGATGTTCCGGCGCTTTGGGAGCGAGGTGACAATTCTGGAGAAGGGGCATCGTCTGATCCGACAGGAAGATGAGGATATTTCCAAAGCGATTGAGGAGATCATGCACGAGGAAGGGATCAACGTCCGGCTGAACAGTAAGTGCATCGGATTTCGCCCGCATTCGGATGGAGTGGCGGCGACCGCCGAATGCACAGAAGGCTCACCGGAGGTGATCGGAAGCCATGTGCTCCTGGCGGTCGGCCGGAGGCCAAACACGGATGATCTTGGCGTCGAGAAGGCGGGCATCGTGACCGACGAGCGCGGTTACATTGTGGTAGATGAACAGCTGAGAACCAATGTTCCAGGCATCTGGGCGCTCGGCGATTGCAACGGCAGGGGTGCTTTCACGCACACCTCGTACAACGATTATGAGATCGTGGCGGCGAATCTGCTTGAAGGCGACGCGCGGCGAGTCAGTGACCGGATCACCACCTACGGCCTCTTTATCGATCCACCGTTGGGTCGGGCTGGTCTCACGGAAACCGAGGCACTGAAGTCAGCCAGGCAGGTGCTCGTCGGCCAGCGACCTATGACTAGGGTGGGGCGCGCAGTGGAAAAAGGCGAGACTAAGGGTTTAATGAAGATTCTGGTGGATGGCGAAAGCAAGCAGATATTGGGAGCTGCGATCCTGGGAACGGGTGGTGATGAGGTAATCCACTGTGTTCTGGACATGATGTATACGAAGGCGCCGTACACGGTGATGCAGCGTGCCATGCATATTCATCCGACCGTCGCTGAACTGCTGCCAACAATTCTCGGAGAATTGAAGCCCCTCATGAGCCTAGCCCCGAATGCCACTCTGGTGGCTTGACCCGTGCAAGTCGTAAAAATCATGACAATGCTGGGGGCCTGCAGACCTCGGCGGCAACACCGCGCTGTGCTGATGTCTCCTGGAAACAAACTCACGGGAACGTGCGCACCATAAATGGTGTTTGCCCGGTGCACAGCATAGGGACGGATTTGTTGAATTTGGGATCAATCGTCGGCGTGCAAGTGGGGTCTTGCGCGGGCGCGAAGAACGTCGGAACAGGCGAGGAGATCACCGAGGGGTCGACGGTATAGGGAATCACAAGATCGGAGTTCGTCTTGATGTCATAGATCGAGGGCGCGGAGAACGTCCGTGCCGGCTGCGGCGGGCTGTTGACATTGTCTGCGATCGTGACCGTGTCGTGCGCGCTCACCGCATAGGCCCGCAGAGAGCTCGACGACGTGGCCACAGACACAACGCCACGTCCCACCGGAATCGTCTTCTTCTCCACCAGCGCGTTAGCGTCAATCACGCTGACCTTGTTGCCATTGCAACTATTGATATTGTTGGCGCCGCTCACCAGATTGGTGTGGTTGGTGCCGGCCGGGCATCCGCCCAGCGCCGCGTACACTTTGGAGCCATCCGGCAGCGCGGCCACCGAAACCGGCGCGCTTGAAACCGTCACGTCGGCCAGCCAGCGGGGCAGGATGCGCGGCGGCCCCAGGTCAATGCCGTCAGCCTTGATCACGCTGACCGTGTTGCTTCCGGTATTGCTCACATAGAGCCTCTGGCGGTTTGCGTCATAGGAAGCAAAATTCGGGGAAGCGCCAACGGTGATGGCGTTAAAAGGGGAAGGACAATTCGGCACACCCGCTGCGTCGGCGCAGGGGATCACCGCGTCGAGCGTGGTATCAATCACGCTCACCGTCCCGTCGCCCTGGTTCACGATGAACACTTGGACGCCGTTGGCCGCCATCACGCCCCAGATCGGGCTGGAGCCTACAGCGATCGTCTTGATGACGGTATTGTCCGTGGTGGAAACCACGGTTACGTTGTTGCTTCCCTGGTTGACCACATACATCTTGCTATTGGCGGCATTGCCCGCAATCGCCACCGGGTTCGTGCCGACCGGGATGGTACCCACCGAAGCCAGCAGGCTTCCGGAAACGATGTTGGAGTCACCGCTTCCCAGGTTGGTGGTGTAGAAATTCCCGCTGGCGCCGGTGCCTCCGCCCACGGGATTGCTGGCGGAGGCGGGCAGCACCACCGTGCTGAAGGGCGGCGTAGTCGGCAACAATGCAATGTAGGAAGTGATGGTATTGTCGCCATTGATCACAAACACCCGGTTATTGGCGATACCGAAAAACACCGGCTTCGGGCCGGTTGTGACTTGGCCCACGATGGTATCGCCGGCGACGTCAATGTGCAGGGTGCTACTGTTGCTGGAGGGCGCCGGGTTGGTGGACAAAACGATGGCATGGGCGAAGGCGCCGGCATCCCCCCCAGGCTTGCTGATGGGAATAATAAATTGCCGCAGGGTATCATTGCAGCCTGCTGCCGCCAGCACGAAAACGGCCGTGACTGCGGCCGGCCACAGCTTTTTGAAACTTAGGGTCATTCCTACTCCGCCGGTCTTCTCCGGGATGAACGCTCGAACCTGGGATTTCTTGCGAACCGACATTGTATCGGCTAACCAGCTCTGCACGCAAAGGTTAGGGTTTTCGTTTAGTATGTCTGACCAGCATTTCCCCTACTTCTTAGCGGTCTGGGCACGGCCCGCCGTCTTGGAGCTATACCCTGGCCAACACCCGCCCAAGCCCTGCTTCCCAGGTGATTGCGCTGGGCTCCGCCACGGTGCTGACAGCGGTCTTTCTGCTGGCGCAGCGCCCTAGCTTGCCCACCGTCCGATGGCTCGAAGCCCTGGCCATCACTGCCGCTTTCGCTATCCTGGCCTGGCTGGCTCGCGGCGTGGACTGGAGCGGGGCCCTGGCCGGGGCCGGAGTGGCTTTGATCCTTACTGGGCGTGATATCCGCCTGTTTCTGGTGCTCCTTCTGGTCTTTGCCGTGACCCTGGCCGCCACCCGGGTTGGCACCGCGCGCAAACAGCAGTTACGCACGGCGGAGGCCTCCGCCGGGCGTTCTGCATCGCAAGTGATGGCCAACCTCGGCGTCGCCGCCTTGCTTACCGCGCTGGCGCCCTCCGGCTGGCCAGCGCTTGCCCTGGCAGCGCTGGCTGAAGTCGCCGCCGACACCTCATCGAGTGAGATTGGGATGGCGTTTTCCGGCAAGACGCGGCTGATCACAACCTGGAAGCCGGTCGCGCCCGGCATGGATGGCGGCATCAGCTGGCGCGGGACGGTCGCGGCCGTGGTCGCCGCCGCGCTGGTCGCGCTGAGCGGAAGGCTTCTGGGTCTGGTACCGACACGCCAAGCCGTAGTCGTCCTTTGCGCGGCGTTTTTGGGCACTCTCGCCGACAGTGTTCTTGGAGCTGTTCTGGAGCGTCGAGGATGGCTCAACAATGATCTTGTCAACCTTTTTAGTACCGCGGCCGCTGCCGGGATTGCCTGGGGATTGATCAGGTGAGAATGGCTGTACCGAATTGTGGTATCGCGGAAGGTTCATCAGGGGGCGCATTGAGCAGAGCGAAGCTGTGCCGTAAAAGGATCTAGATGGATTCGATGTCGAAGTTCGGAAGGATGCTATGAAAATATCGCATGTGCATTGCGGCGTGCGCGATTTGGCGGCCGCCGCCGGCTGGTTCCAACAAGTGCTGCAGGCTGTCCCCGTATTCAACAACGAGCGGATGGCCTGGCTGGGCTTTGGCGAATTTGGTGTAATTCTGGACACAGCGTCTGCCGATACTGTGGTCACCCTCGGCTTCGACAGTGACGATTGCGACGCGGACTACAAAGCGCTGATCTCGCGCGGCGCGGAAACCATCGAGGCGCCACAAGATCGGCCATGGGGCGCGCGCTCCGCGTACTTGAAGGGACCCGGCAAGGTGAGGGTAGAGATCGAACAGGTGCTGAAGCGCGTTTAGCAATGCTCATGTGGCTCCGACGCCGTCACCCGTTGGGTCTTGGGGCCACACCGCCAGAGGGGCATGCACTACCGCTCACACCACCGTCACCAACCCAGAGCTGGTTCGTGTATACTTTTCCCAATTCTGGCCGAAACATCAATTGAAGGAGCTCAACCATGCAATTGAATTTTCGGC
>DATFXI010000137.1:0-3925 GCA_035316085.1 Candidatus Angelobacter sp. | reverse complement strand
GTCAAGCATTTACGACGTTATCGCCACGCTTAAGCGCAAGGGACTGGAGCCCACCCAGGCGGAAGTGAACAACGGCGCCCAAGGCAAGGGACTTTCCATCTTCGTTCGCGATCCGGACGGCAACAAAGTCGAAATCAAAGTGGACTGAGAATTTGTCTGTTGTCTTTCGGTCCCGGGACATGTACTCTTCCGCGGTACATGTCCCTATTTCATCTTGCGCATGTACTCGGGCAAACGCTTTAATTCAATTTCAGTAAATTAATCGAGGATAGACGAGGTCCGCACTCCCCCCGAATCGTCCGCCTCAGCCTTTTCACGGAGAACGACATGCAAATCGGCGTGTATGGGTGCGGATACTTGGGCACGGTAGTAGCTGCGTGCCTGGCGGATTTTGGAGTTCCGGTCACAGCCTACGGCAGCGACTCAGTCAACACCACGTTGCTGGCCAGCGGCATCCTGCCTTTTCATGAGAAAAACCTGAGTGACATCGTGCGCCGCGGCGTCCGCGCCGGCCGGCTCATGTACTCCACCCATCTCCAGTCGATGGTGCAGCGCGCCGAAATCATCTACCTGGCGGAAGATTCCAATCACGACATCGAAGCCCTTTCCATGGAAATTGCCGGCTACTGTGAGCACAACCAGATCCTGGTGATGATTACACCAGTTCCGGTGGGCACCGCACGGCGTATCGAAGAACGTCTGAAGACCGCCGGCCGCAAGGTCACTGTGGTCTCGCATCCGGTTTTCCTGTCAGAAGGCTGTGCCGTAGAGGACTTCAACTGGCCCGACCGCATCGTGCTCGGCACAGATTCGAATGCTGCCGTCAACTCTCTCAAGGCACTCTATCGTCCGCTGGTCATGCGCGGCGTCCCGGTCATTGTGACTACGCACGAGACGGCGGAGCTGGTACGCGAAGCTTCCACCGCATTTCTGGCCACCAAAGTTTCCTTCATCAACGAGCTGTCCAGCTTGTGCGAACGCATCAGCGCCGATGCCGTTGACCTGGCGTTGGCCCTGGGTCTGGACAAGCGCATCGCGCCGCGCTGCCTGCAACCCGGCTTGCTGGGGGGCACGTTCACCGAGTCTGACATGGATTCGCTGGCTAACCTGGCTGCCGGCTCCGGCGTTTCGCTCAAGATCCTGACCGCCGCGCGCGAAGTCAATCACCAGTTCTGCAACCGCATCATGCAGAAAATAAACAACGTATTGGAGACAGTCTCGGGCAAACAGGTGGGCGTGCTCGGCTTGGCATTCAAGCCCAACACAAATTCGGTGGCCAGCTCGGCTTCCATCCGCCTGGTAAAAGCTCTCATCGAAGGCGGGGCGCAGGTGCGGGCTTACGATCCCATCGCTATGCCCGACGCCCAGCAGGAATTGAACGGCAACGTGCGCTATTGTGACTCGGCATACTCGGTGGCCGAAGGCGCCGACGCGCTGGTGCTCGGAACCGGCTGGCCCGAATTCCGTACGCTCGATTTCGATCGCATCCGCCGCATCATACGCCGCCCTCTTGTGGTGGATACCAAGAATCTCCTCGACGGCGCCCGCATGAAAGCCCTGGGGTTTGAGTATTTTGGCGTGGGCCGGGCGTAAAAGAATCGCCGTCAGCGCTCGTAATCGCCGTGATCTGGTCGCAGTTTTAATCGGTTCGCGTTGTTTCCGCCGTCCCAAGCGCTCAACATCCCGGTACGCCAAATCTATTCAAGCCCCCGATCCGCGCTGAATCCGCGCAAGTCCGCGGTAAGGGGTTTTGGCTTTCCGAACGCGGCGACACGGAAACGAGGGAAGGGTGGCCTCCCACCGCTCCTTACGTCGTTTTCGCCACCTCGTACAGATACTCCACAAACGAGAACACCGCGCCGTCCGCTCCCTGGACTTTGGGGTTCGAGGATTCGATCACGTAGTACTCGTCCGGAGCGTGGGCGCCGCTGCCGTGGCCGAGACCAAAGTGGCCCGCGGGCAAGCGCAGCGGATCGCCGGTGAAAACGTACCCCGGCCAGGAGCCGGCGTTGCGCGGCATGAGCACAGGATCGATGCCGTGGCGGCGATACACCGCCGACTGGGCGCGGATCAGTGACGCGTCGGCCGGGGTGCTCGTCGGATCGTAACCGCCGGTCATGTTGACCTCGATGTCGCCGAAGCCGCGCTTGCCCAGGTGCGCTTTGAGAGCCGCCAGTGCCTCCGCGGCGGTCATATCCGGCACCAGCCGCATATCGATCTTGGCAACCGCTCTGTGGGGCAGAATGGTCTTGCCGCCCGGACCGGTATAGCCGCCGACCAGGCCTTCGATGTTCACCGTAGGCCGCGACATCAGCATCTCCAGTGATTCCTGGAAGCTCACGTCATGCACCCAATGTTCAACGCCGAGCTGCTTTTTCGCGACGGTTTCATTCATGCGCCCGGCGGCATCGGCGATCATGGCCTTTTCAGCCGGGGAAAGCGGGCGGGCTTTAGCGGCAAAGCCTTCGATGGCCGGATCATTGCCATCGGCTGAGACCAGCGTGTTTAGCGCTTGCACCAGGTGCCAGGCCGGTGAATCGAGGCGGGCCTTGTTGCTGGAATGAACGTCCAGCCGTGGCCCGCGGCCCCATCGTTCGCCGCTCGAGACCAGCTCCAGTTCCACGACGCCTTTGGCGCCGAACGTGATGGTCACCTGGCCGTCAGGAGACTGCGCAGCGGAGGGCATGAAGATGCCAAAGCATTTCTTGAGCGCGGCCTGCACCTCCGGCCGTCGCACCACCTGTGGGAAGTGCGGCGAACCGATTTCTTCTTCGCCCTCGGCGACGAGAACAAAGTTGACGGGAAGTTTTCGCCCCGCGCCTCGGATGGCATGCAACGCCGCTAGAAACCAGGCTTCCGGACCTTTCTGATTCACGGCGCCGCGGCCCATCACTACCTTGCCGAAGCCAGCCTTGTCCACCAGTGCGGCGTCCCACGGCGGCGACGACCACTCCTTGGGATCAACCTGCTTCACGTCATACATGAAATAGAGGCCTAATGTGCGCGGAGCGCCGGCGTCAAGCGTGGCAAAGATGCCTGGCTGGCCGTCGGTGGGCACTTTGGCGACGGAATCAAAGCCAGCCTCGCGCAGCATCTGCATGGTCAGCTCACAGCCTTCGTTCATCCCGCGGTTTTCGGCGGCAATCGACGGCTGGCGGATCCAGGTCTGCAACCGCCGCACGGCTTCGTCGTGCCGCTTGTCAACCTGTGAGCGAATGGCGGTCAGGTCATCGTCGAAAGCGAACAGTCCTGTCTCAGCCGCGGTAATGCGAGGAAAGGCCAGGGTTGCGGCTCCGGCGGCTGCTCCCACAAGAAAACTGCGCCGGTCAACTGCGTTGGGCTCGTTCGCCGAATCACGCGACGGGCCGGTAGGAGTGGGTTTCAAGTCTTCAGGACTGCTGGCCATGGTTTCCTCCTCGCTAGCTTGGCTGTGCGGCGGGATTATAAGCCAGGATGAGGTGCGACGCCGGACAAAGTAAGTACCATGGCAAGGTCTGTCACGGGAACAACGCTATTGTCGGCGGTGTTACGTGTCTTGATCGCACGTGCGAACCCCGTGGCGGGATCCGTAAGTTTGGAACCAGCTTAGCCAAGCCCCGCCTGGGATCCGCGCAAATCCGCGGTAAGGGTTTGATGTTTCTGATCACACCGCGAAAGCGGGAGATCCTTCGACTCGCCTCGTCCCGCAAGCGGAACTCGGACTCGCTCAGGATGACGGCTGCAAGCTCCCGCTTCCCCGCCTTGCGGGATCGCTCACGCTTGCAGGGCGCCGTCACTTGATGATCACTCCACGCTGGGACTCTTCGATGAAACGGAGAAGCATAGCCACGTCTTCGCCCTGGTTGCCCTCGGACTTGAGTTTTTCCAGCGCCTGCGTGGTGTTCAGCTTGGAATTGAGGAGAACGCGGAAGGCGTGGTGGATCTT
>DATFXI010000136.1:0-6524 GCA_035316085.1 Candidatus Angelobacter sp. | reverse complement strand
CCGTCTCCCTGAACCTGGCCGGAGCGGCCAATGGCTTGATCAACTGCCTTCCATTCTGCGGGCTGCCCGCTGCCCGCCTGGGCCAACACAAGCGGTGCCGCAACTAAGGCTGAGAAAATTACGCCGACTATCGTGGAATATTGCTTTCTTTTCATATGCGTTCTCCTAACTAAGCAATCTCGGAACTCTTCGGCTGGCGTGAGAATCGAAGCGGCTGTGTTAAACCAATCTCGTTTCCCTGCGCAGTCAGCCCGTTGCAGCGAGGCGGCGTGTGTACTCATACAGCGCGTCATAGACGGGAAATTGCCGAGCCAACCGCTCTTCATCTGACAACCCCATGGCAGCAAACCCTTCGGCCATAGAGCGCAGTCCGAACCCTTCTGCTGCGACATGCTCTTGTCCCTTGACATCCGCCGATCGAACGATCAGCGCCAGCCGCTGGACGGCCGGATCAGAGATCTTGTAGTCCTCGATGATCGCCTCGAATGTACATCTCTGACCTCGGTGGTTCAGCTTGATCTCGGCGATTCGGGGAGCGTCGTACGGGATGGCCTTCATGTTTTCGGCCTGACGCACCAGCTGGTCTTCATCTACAAAGATGAACTCGGCATCCTTGTCCACAAAACGACGGATCAGCCACGGGCAGGCGACTCGATCCACTTTGACGTTCTTCCTTGTAATCCATTTCATTTTGTTACTCCTTGAAACATTCTCAATACGCGTATTGGTTCATTCTTGATTGCTCGTTCAGCGAATTCCGCGGTAAAGGCCTTCGATCATCTCCATACCCCGGCGCAGCACCTCCTCATTAGCCATGCCTGTCGTGTTCCATCCCTCCAACACGCGATCGATTCCCTGCGCTTCGGTTCTTCCAAACTTCTCGTCGGCCAGATCGGCGTCATGGACTGCTTGCGCGACCAGCCGCAGACGCGAATCCTTGATGGCAAAGCTTCTGACGAGCGTCTCAAAGGTGCAGTCATTGCCGGAGTGACCAAAGCCTTCGCGGTTGAACATGTCGAAAGGAATTGCATCGGGATGGCGGCGCGCGTCTTTGGCAAACAGAAACTTCGCTTGCGGATCGATGTAGCGCCTGATCAGCCACGCCGATGCAGCGCGGTCGATCCCCGGCTGAGGACGAGTGACCCACGTCCGGCCGATGTAATCTTTCGCGTTCTTCTTTCCTTCCCGCCCGGTGTGAAAGCCGTCATCGTTCTCAAGGCTGCGCAGAATCTCTTCGATTCGAGCGCGAACCGGCGATCCGAAGAAGTCAATTTCAACAATTTGTTGGAAGCGTGTCTTGAAACGCACCATTCCGGCTTGTGCCTTGTCGCGTTTTTGCAGCCTTGCGAACTTATGCAGTTCCTTCTCGAGAATCCGGTATTCGCGTGTTCTTGCCTCCGTGAACATGTGCTCGACTTGCGCGTTTCTCAGCTCGTCAAATGAACACACCTCCGCCACAGCGGCCTGCCCTTTGGAGCCGCGAATGGAGGCGGCCAGCCACTCGAATCGCTCCTGATTCACTGAATTGTTGGGGAGAACGTAGCCCGATGCGGGCAGGGCCAGGGCGCCATATCTCTGCAGCTTGCGCCACACTCCTACCCGCTCGCTTGCCTTGGCCGCCGGCAAGGTAAACACCAGCAGGAGCCAAGGCACGGATCTTCCCTTCTCAGAAATAGTCATCACTGATTGGTGAACCTCCACAGGGTGCTGCTGGTCAACCTGCCTCCTCAAAAGTGGAACCGGGCGCCCTGCCCGGATTTTGCGGCGCGCTCGTAGACCACTGCAGCGGCGGCGACGTCCTGGAGGGCCGTTCCTGTGCTGTCAAAGATTGTGATTTCTTCTGCGCTCGTCCGTCCCGGCTTCCGGCCGGCTACCACTTCGCCCAGTTCCGCGTGCACGTCGCCGGGCGTCATCAAGCCTGCCGCAATTGCATGATGCAGATCGCCGATCTCCGCGCACTGTTCCAGGACGTCCGTCACCACTTTGCTCGAAGCCAAAAGTTGCGGGTCTAACTCCTGCTTGTCTTCGTTGTCCGCTCCTACGGCCGCCACAAACGTTCCCGGCGCGACGCAGTCCTTGCGGAGAAAATATTGTTTCGCTGGAGTACAAGTCACACACACGTCACTCTTCTGAACCGCCCGGGCCAGGTCTTCAACGGCCTCCACCGCAATGCCCAATTGTTGCGAACACTCTTTGGCAAATCCGCGGGCCTGATTCTGATCTGAATCAAACGCGTAGATGTGTTCGAGCGGAAGCACTCGGAGCAAAGCGCGCAGTTGGATTCGCCCCTGGTTGCCGCATCCGCAGATGGTGGCCACTTTCGAATCGGTGCGGGCAAGGTACTTGGCAGCAACTGCGCTGGCCGCTCCCGTGCGAAGAATCGTGATTTCAATCGAATCCATCACCGCCAGCGGGTAACCGCTGGTGGCGTCGCAGAAGACAATCAGGCCTTGAATGTTCGGCATGGCAAAGCGCTGCTTGTTGTAAAAGAAATTCCCATTGAGCTTGGCGGCAAAGTAGGGAGCCGATACCCCGAACAACGCTGCTTTGATGTGGAAGCCACCGCCGGTGGCAGGCATACCCATCACTTTCGACGGCGAAGTCTGCCCAAGACCTTGCTGCCGGAAAGCTTCCTCAACGGCCGAGATGCATTCATCCAGGGTAAGAAGCCCGGCAACATCCGCGCGTGCGAGGAGTATTGTGCCCTCCGCCTTCTTCATTGGATACTCACTGCGGCGGAACCGGCGTCCGCGCTCAGGTCCGTGTCGGGTGGGACCTCAGCGGGCCGATGTCCGCGACGGAAGATGCGGGCACTCGAGTCTCCGCGCAGGACAATCGAGCCTTGGTGAACCCGCAGCAGAGTGTCTTCCCTCAGGCCTACAACGGGCTTGTCATTCTCTTCCAGGTACTGCGCGATTCGTTCTTCCTGGGTCTCACCCATGTGCGTCGAATTCGGATCGGGATCGAGATAGTGCGGGCTGATCTGGAAATTGACGAGGTGAAGGGCATCGAAGCTGGGAGGCTGGACCACGGGCATGTCCTTCGTCGTCTTCAGAGTCGGACAAGCCACAATCGATCCCGCGCTCGAGCCGATGAACGGGGTTCCTTGCTCAACCCGGTCACGAAGCGATCTCAGCAGATCGTAGTCATACAGGGCCTTGAGAAGCCGGAAGGTATTTCCACCGCCGATGAAAATGGCGTCGGCATCTGCGACGAGACGCTGCGGATCGGAGACCGAGTGCGCCGATTCCAGGTCATAGCCCATACGGCGAAATCGCTCTCGAGCCTTGGCGGCATAGGTCTCGCGATCGAATAAGGCAAACGGGATGAAGAGCACCCGGTGCGCGCTTCCCAGCACATCCCTGATGTCGCCTTCAGCATGGTCAAGATAGCCACGGCCATAGACGGTTGAGCTGCTGATCAAAAGCAACTGCTTTGCCGGACTTTGGGAACTCAGCATGATACGTGTTATTTATATCACATACTTATGATACATATATAACGTCTCAAAGTGGGATAGAACAAAGAAGCCAAAGATCGAGGCTGGGCCGTGGGGGATACTGTGATTTTCTTCGGGCTTTCTGAGGCTTGCACTGATTCTGAACACAAGCCTCTTGTGGTAAAACCCATCTTCATGGTTTCTTCAAGGATTCACTTCTGATGTTCCGATGCCGCTTTCTGTGGCCGCTGCTGAGCGCGGCTTTGTTCCCGTTCTGCGCGACGCTCCCGGCGCTCGCGCAAGCCACGCCCATGGCAGTGGTTTCTGCGAAGAAGTTTTCCGGGACCATCACGCTCGACGGCAAGCTGGATGAGCCGGCGTGGCGCGATGCGCCAAGCATCACCCTGACGCAGCAATCACCTCACCCCGGTCAGCCGATGCCTTACACCAGCGAGGTCCGCGTCCTCGTGACCAAGGACGCTGTGTATTTCGGATTCACCTGCCACGATCCCAAACCTGCAGCCATCGCCGTCCACAACTTGACCCGGGATGGCGACCAGTCCGGTGACGACAGTGTGGCTGTCGTCCTGGACACTCTTGGCGACCACCGAACCGGTTATTACTTCCAGATCAACGCTGCGGGCGCGCGCGTCGACGGGTTGATCTCTGATCCGGAAAACGCATCGCTCGATTGGGATGGAATCTGGGAGGCCCGCACGGCCAAGACCGAAGACGGCTGGTCGGCCGAGATCATGATCCCCGCCCGCACTCTGAACTTTGCCCCGCACCGCGATGAGTGGGGACTGAACGTACAGCGTTTTATTCCACGGGAACGCATGACGTTGCGGTGGTCTGCTGTCACTTTGGATTCATTTCTGTACGACCTGAGCCGCGCCGGCGCGCTGCACGGCATGGGCGAGCTTCAGCAGGGCAGGGGAATCGAAATGTCTCCGTATGCGCTCGGCAAGTCCACTCGCTTCTATGGACCGGGTACAGGGCCCCGGTCCTGGCAAGCCGCAAGCGGCGGCGAGTTGGTCTGGAAGATGACGCCGCAACTGGTTTCGGTCTTTACCGCCAACACCGACTTCGCCGAAACCGAAGTCGACGCCCGCCAGATCAACCTCACGCGCTTTCCGCTTTTCTTCCTGGAAAAGCGGGCATTCTTCCTTGAAGGAGCGAACCAATACACGTTCGGCCTGGGCCTGGGCGAGCAATTTGTCCCCTTTTTCAGCCGCAGCATCGGTTTGCTGGATGGCGTGCAGATCCCGCTGGATGGCGGCGTGAAACTGAATGGCCGCGCCGGCAAATGGAACCTTGCCTTCCTGGACGTGCAGACGCGGGAGACGGTAGTTCCACCGGTGGTGGTTCAGGATCTGGGTTTGCCCTCGGCGCTAGTGCCCTCCACGAATTTGTTGGCCAGCCGTGTGTCGTACGACTTCAACCAGAACCTGCGTGTTGGAACCATCCTGACGCACGGCGATCCCCAGGCTCTTCGCCAGCAGATGCTGGGCGGCATTGACGCGGTCTGGCAGACATCAAAGTTTCAAGGCAACAAGAACTTTCTGGTGGGCGCCTGGACCGCAACCACGCAGGGCGACACACCTCCCGGCAACCGGCTGGGCTGGGGCTTTAAAGTTGACTATCCCAACGACCTCTGGGATTGCCAGGTCAACATGAATCAGTACGGCAGCGCCTTCCAGCCGCTGCTTGGGTTCTTGCCTAGGCCGGGCACGCGCCAGACCGATGTCGGCTGCGCGTATCAGCCTCGCCCCTCGAAGGAGGGGCCGTTTCGCTGGATCCGCCAGGAATTCTTTGAGAACGAGTACAGCCGCGTGACCGACTCGCTGGGAGTCCTCGAATCCTGGCAGTACTTCATGGCGCCGGTCAACGTGCGCATGGAAACAGGCGACCGCTTCGAATTCAACTGGAACCCGCACGGTGAAACCTTGCTGGCGCCATTCGAAGTTTCACCCGGCGTCATCATCCCACCCGGCGACTATCAGTTCACGCGCTGGCGTGGAGAAGCGCAGTCAAGCCCGCATCGCCCGCTCCAGTTCGGCACCACGACCTGGTTTGGCCAGTTCTATGACGGTCACCTGACCCAGCAGGAAAACTATTTGAAGTGGAGTTCCTTCAAAGGCCGCATGCAGATTCAGCTCAACACTCAAAATGATTTCGCCCACATGCCGGAAGGAAACTTCGTGCAGCGGCTCTGGCAGGCACAAGCCACCTACGCCTGGAACCCGAATCTCATTCTGACCAGCTTCGTTCAGTACGACACTGATTCACACAACGTCGGAACCAATACCCGCTTGCGCTGGACAATCAAACCTGGCAGCGATTTGTTTGTGGTATGGAACCACGGCTGGCAACAGTTGCTCGCTGAGCCGGGCTTGAACCTGGTGCCGCAGACCGACCTTATTGCAATCAAGTTCCGATGGACGTTTCGATATTGAGGTAGTGGGTCATTTTCAACGAAAATGGCCCGCTACCGGTATCAGCGTCTAGTGATTCGCTGGCGAATCACGGGCCTTTAGGCAGACGTTCATTCGCGGCAGCGATGAGCCAGCGCGAGGCTGTACGACTACGTATTGAAGTTGCGGCGGTTGTTGCGCCCGGTTTTGTATACTGCTGCCATGCGCACGGCAAAGTGCCTGACCATCGCGTACGCGTTGTTCGGGCTTGCGTTTTCCCCGCTTGCCGACGCGCAATCAGGCACCGGCAACGTGCCTGCCGCCAACCCGGCGCGGCCCACTGTGGCCAGCCCGGCTACGCTCACTCCAGTCGGTTACCTCCAATTTGAAAACGGCGTGCTCTACGCGGAAGATTCGCAGGAATTTTCGAGCTTGGTAGCCATCACCCAGGTCACCAAGCTCACGGTGCATCCGCGAGTGCAGTTTCTGGTGGCCAGCGCTCCGTTTGTGCACAGCGGCCTGGGCACAGACACAGAAGCGCATTTCGGCGATGTGCTGGCCGGCGCGCAAGTTGTGCTGGCTCCCGGCAAAGGCCGTCGCCCCACCATCGCCGCCAGTTATTTGGGAAGAGTGCACGCGGGCAGCGGCGCTGACATCGACATCGGCACGCC
>DATFXI010000135.1:0-8928 GCA_035316085.1 Candidatus Angelobacter sp. | reverse complement strand
TGGACATTGTGAACGAAATCGACCGCTACATCGCCTGGCCGGGACAGGCCCTGGCTTACAAGATCGGCCAGCTTAAGATCACAGAGCTGCGCACCCGTGCCCGGCAGGAGCTAGGCCCACAGTTCGACATCAAGGAATTCCACGACGTGGTCTTGGGTTCCGGCCCGCTGCCGCTCGATATCCTGTCGCGTAACGTGGACCAGTGGATCGCGGAGAAGAAAGCGCATGGAGCAAAGGGCGGAAAGTAGCTCTTATGGTCTCCCTCTGGAATCTCGAGCGCAGCGAGAGATCCACATCGTCATGACGAAACTCCGGGATACAAGAGATGAATCGTAGCCCAGGCGGCACGAGAGGGAATAGCGATCCCACGCTCCGCTCGGGATTGAAGAGAAGAGCCCGTCTCTTGCCGCGCTCATTTTTCGACCGCGATCCTCGCGTCGTTGCGCGCCAGTTGCTGGGGAAACTCATCGTCCGCCGGCAAAGCGGCAACCTGCTCGCGGGGCGCATCGTGGAAGTCGAAGCCTACCTTGGCTCAGACGATCTCGCTGCCCACGCCGCTGCCGGACGCACCGCCCGCAACGCTGTTCTCTTCGGCCCGCCGGGGCATGCTTATGTTTACTTCATCTACGGCGTGCACTACTGTCTGAACATCTCCTGCTTGCCTGACGGCGAAGCCGGCTGCGTGCTCATCCGCGCCCTCGAACCTGTCGCCGGCCTGGAACAGATGGCCCGCTTCCGCAAACTCAAAGGCTTGAATCTCGAGTCCATGCGCGACCTGCGCAAACTGGCCAGCGGACCGGGACGATTATGCGAGGCGCTAGCCATCACACGCCCGCGCGACAACGGAAAAGACATGGGTTCGCGCCGGTCTGATCTGCAGGTGATGGACGACGGCTTTCGTGCCGGCAAGATAGCGGTCACGCAGCGGGTGGGTATTGTGAAGTCTGCGGAGATGCCGTTACGGTACGTGCTGGATGATAATCAGTTCCTATCGCGTAGCTGAGCCGCGACGGGAGGTTCTCTCACCTGAAGTTCGCGCTCTGCACGCGCTGCCGGAAGTCAGCGCCCTCCAGTTGCGCGACGCGGCACATCTCGTGCAAACGCGAGCGCATGCGCTCGGTGATCCGGTCGCCCAACGTCTCGTTGCGCGCGGCCTGGCGCGCGGCTTCGCTCGCCGAGGCACCACGGGCCACCTGTAGCTCGCCCGGAGGCAGATTGGGGAAATTCGTCGTGATGATAGTCGTCTTCTTCTCGTTGTAGCGGCTGTTGAGGATATGGCTGACCGTGTCCCACACCCACTCCGTGGGTTTTACGGCGCCGAGCTCATCCAACACCAGGACTTCAGCCTCGAAGATCGGACGCAAAATCTCCAGCTCCGTGGCCTGCACGTTGGGGTTGTAAGAGTTCTGGATCTCCTTGAGCAGCTCGCGGTAATCGCAGAAGCGGCACGGCACGCCCTTGCTGCGCACGAGCTCCTGAATGATCCCGACGGCAAGATGGGTTTTGCCGGTGCCGATGGGCCCGATGAACAGGAGCCCGGTCTTTTCCAGCGGATACTCCTCAACGAAACGTCCCGCGGCCAGGCGCGCCGCCGCCAGTGAGCGGTGTGCGCCGGTGAAGTCTGTGGCGAAATCAGCCAGCGTGCAATGCTCGTAGCGGGCGGGGATATGCGCCGACTGAAGCAGCAGACTGAGGCGCGCGTCCGCGCGGCAATCGCAGCGCGTCACGCGGCGGGTCTTGCCGGGTACTTCCACCGGCTTCCACCCGGTTCCGTTGCAAATCGGGCATTCAGGTGCAGGATCGGTTCTAGGGAGGGAAGCCATCGAGATCTCTTTATGAAAATAGCATTAATCTCCGCACCGGCTGCGGATTTTCTATGTGCGCGATTCACACTTGTGCACAAGATTTTCACAGACAGTGCACTCCATCAGTAGCAAGTGGCTCTTTGCAAATTACTGAATCGAATTCCAGTTAGTGGACATCCTGTAGCCATCCGTTCCTAATTTAGTGATGAATCATGACGAACGTTGAATGCGCCCGCATCGCTGATCAGCTGGCTTCCACATTGAACGGGGAGGCCTGGTACGGGGATTCTCTCCGCGAAATCCTGGAAGGAGTGACCCCCACAGAGGCACTCTCCCGTCCAATTCCTTCCGCCCATTCCATCTGGGAAATGGTCCTTCACGTGGAAGCCTGGTGCAAGCTTGCGGATGGCGCCACGCGCGGCGTTGCGATTCCGGCATGGGCGACCATGCCGAAGGAGCTGGATTGGCCGCCGATGGTCGATAACGGCGACCAGGCATGGCAGCAAGCCGTAGCCTCATTCTTTGCCAGTCACTTAAAACTGGTAGAGGCCATCAAGGGCTTCGCCGACGAGCGCCTTGGCTCTGCTGTTCCCGGCCGCAGCTACACCTTTTATCGTCTTTTTCAAGGCGTGACTCAACACGCGGTGTATCACGGCGGACAGATTGCATTGTTGAAGAAAGCGCTGCGCGACAGATAGCTCACTATGCGCGTTTCCAGGCTCTTCGCGCGAGACATCGAAGATCGCCTCCGCTGGATCAAGGCGTTGCTAATCGCGCCAGGAGCCTGCGCCCGCGGGCGCGCATGGCGGGCGTGCCGGTTCGTGTGAGTTGGTGGAGCAGTTCGATTGTCTCAGGAAGCAAGGTTTCGTCAGCATCGGCCAGGTCAGCGAGCGCCTGCATGGCAAATGTCTTGACAATGGAGCTCCGGTCATCGAGATACGTGCGCAAAAGGGAAGCAGCCTGCGCGCGTTCGCTCGCCGTTAACACGAGGCGCGGAACCATCTGCGCCAAATGCCAGCGCAACTCCTGCTCGTTTGCTTCCGCCAGCAAACCCAACAATTCCGCCTTAAACGGCCGCAGGAGTTCGGGCTTCTTGAGAGAAGCTTTCTCAGCGGCATCCGCAGCCCGCATGCGGACGATTGGGTCCTTATCCCACATGCCCTGGATCAGACTACGGAATAGCGCAGGCTGAGCAAGCACAGTCGTGACGACGGAGTCGGACCGGCCGACCGAGCGGCGGTCTCCACCGGAAAGCAGGGCGAGCACGTCCTTGCTCTTTCCGGAGCGGGTGGGTTTCCTGGAACGTTCTCCCTCGCTCGCGGCAGACCGCACCGGAGCTTTTTTTCGCGTCATGGAAAAATATCAAACACGTAATCGTGCGCTGCCAGCGCAGCCTGGCTGAGTGTCCCCGCCCCCACGCGCTTGACTGCTTCCTCGCGCGAGAGGTCAAAAATGGCTTCCAGCAATTGCGTGGCCTCCTTCTTGCTCGCTTGCCCTACGACGAACAGCACGCGAGCGCTGTGCTGGATGTAGCGCGCCGAGAGCAACTGCTTTTTCAGGATCTGCATGATCACGTCAGCTTTGCCGCGGTCGAAGCGGCCCGGTTCGCCGCGCTTGTCCTGCTCGGCGAAGAACGCGTGCGTCCACTCGTTGTGGTAGGTCCAGACTTTGTCGAACAGCTCACGGGTGAAACGAGTTCCAGCCTTGATGTGGTCGGCATTCGCCGCCGGCTCCACGCCGTCCTCAGTGAGGGCGGGGCGCTTGAGGTAACCGTCTTTAGTGATGGCCGCCTGATGATGCACCAGCGTCCACAGCCACGAGACGTCGATCCGGTAGGTAGCCAGATCATTCATGAAGCGCAGCTTCAATTCGTAATCGTCGATGGCCGCCGCGAAGTTGCCGTTCAGAATCTGGAATCCGTAGTTGGCCGCCATGTAGAACGCATGTTGAATGTGTTCGATGGTGATATCGCCCTTGGGCACGCCATAAATGAAGTCCCAGAGGTCCTGAGAAAGAAGTTTCTCCGGCGTGTCCACCGATTCCCGGGTAATAACCTGCGGAGTGATTTTGCCTTGCGCGTCCACAAGTCCACGTGACTCAAGCACGCTGCGCTCAGCTTCACTCAGGCCGCTGGTGACTGTGGGGACATCTTTGTCTTTCACGGTTTCCGTCTCCAGCCGGGCGTCCAGAATGGACTGGAGCTGCTCGAGCGGCGCGCGCAGAGGCGCGTTGCCGGCAGCGACGTACGCGGGCTCGGGGCTCGCTACCCAGCTTTGCCGGTAAGCGTCATACAGCTTGCCTCTGACGCGCTTGGCGAGAATGTCTTCGAGCGTTGGCTGCCGGCCGTCCCAGGCGCCATCCGGCACAAACATCAGGCCCAGCAGGCGTTCGCGAAGTTTGTCCACCACCATGGCGCGCAGGGCTAGCGGGTTGTAACGCGATCGGCCGTAAGGATCGCTGACCTGATAGATCATTACCGCTGCCATGCCGCCGATGGGCGCTCCGTTTTCGAGTTCGCCATTCTTCATGCCGGCCATCAGCATTACCAGGGCGTTATAACGCTGGTAGGCGATCATGTTGGGCGCCGCCATGCCGATGGTCTGCGGGTCGGGATAGACGCCCTGGGGATCGTCTTTCCACATCTCCATGAGACTGCCGAGATAGTCCCAGCGGCCGACGTTGGTGCCCAGCAGTCGGCGGCGCAGGACCCAGGAAATGGCAGGGAGCGTCCGCCCGGCGTTGCCTTCTTCGTACAGCACCTTGATCTTGAGAGTTCCCGCGGGCACCTCGATCATGCCTTCCAGCCGCGACAGCAGTCTTTCCAAAATGGCGGCTTCTTCCGGCGTTTGGATTTTGGGAATGTAGAAGTACACTCCGGTGCCCGCGTTTTTCAGAGCGTCAAAATTGTTGAACACCCACAGGACCGCGATCACCACCAGCGCGGGCGCAGGCCGGCCATCGACAACCACGTGGTCGTAGTTGATGTGGATTCCCGGCGGACGGCCAAAGCGCGTGGGCCATCCCGAAGGCGGTTTGTTGATTTTGTATTCGCGCTTCTTGCCTTTCTTCACCACTTCATAAGGACGGTTGGCCCAGCGGCCGGCGAAGATTTCCTTCGCATTCTGCATGGCGGCAAAGATCCCGATGGGCTGATTCGCCGGGGTGCCGTCTGGCTGGAAGTGTGGCGGCGAAGCATCTTCAAAGTCCGGCATGTTCATGGGCGCGGGGCTGTTGAGCGCGTTGAAGGCCATATCCAGCGGATGCCAGGGGCCGGTCAGCTCCAGTCCGGGGTTGCGCGTGGGATGCGCGTCGGCGGGGATGGGCACTTCGTCGTTGAGCCGCCAACGCCACTGGCTTTCGCGTCCGAGGAAATTGTCAATCATGCCCTGGACGATCTGGCGCTCGGTCCAGGACTTGCCGGTGACCGGGTCCGCGAACGTGGTATCCCACTTTGGCCATCCATACTTCTGGCGCACCGGCGCTGGCGACGCAAGCGTCTCCCGGCGCGCAGTCAGCGCAGCCTCGATCGAGGGGCGCAACTCGCGGGTCAGCGTGGTGATTGCTTCTTCGACGTTGACCTCGCGGCCGTTGACCTTTTTGGCTCCGAAGAGATCGGGAAATTTCTGGAGAATGTCGCTGCGGATCATGGACAGGGCTCCTCAATTCGATCTAACAGAATAATTCCTTGGCTCCATGCTCGTAAAACCTCCACCAGGGATGACGCTGATTGCACTGATCTCTGCTGATTCGGAAGAATCGACGTAAATCAGTGCGATTAGAGTCATCCGTGGTAAGGGTTTTCAGGTTTGAATCCTTTGCGTTCCTGACGAATCGAATGAGACCGCGCGGATATAGCCAAATCCGGCCAAATCCGCTAAAATAAAGCTTTTACCGAGAAAGGTTTAGAGGCAAATGAAGGCAGCGATCCATCCCGCATACCATGAAGTCCGCGTGCACTGCGCCTGCGGCAACGTGTTTATGACCCGTTCCACCCATAAGGGCGATATCAGCCTCGAAATCTGCTCCAACTGCCATCCGTTCTTTACCGGCAAGCAGAAGCTGGTGGACACCGCCGGACGCGTGGAGCGCTACAGGCGGAAGTACGAGAAGGCGGCAAAGAAATAAGGGCAATTCTCTGAAATCTCGAGCGGAGCGAGAGACCCCTATCGTCACAATGCGGCTTAGGGGTTTCGAGTTTTTTGGCTTGATCTACGACGAAGTCAAGAGAGAATTGACCTGCTAAGGTAGGCCCAAGCAGCATGTAAGGGAATATGGATCCCTCTCCCGCTGGCGTGGGGTCGGGATTTCAGAAAAATGCACAAATTCTGGGAAACCCCGATCACCACGACTGTCGCCCCCGAGGGCGCAAAGATCCCGGACTCTCTCCAGATTGACAGCGTGCGCATCGCGCCCGCTACCATCCTGGCCCCTATGGCCGGCGTGACCGATACCGTTTTCCGCCGCTTCATTCGCAACGCCAGCTTCGTAACCAAACCGGGCGAACTCATGTCAGCCCCGGAAGCACATGCCTTGGCAGCGCAGCCAGAGCACTCTGCCTGCGGACTTTTGATGACCGAGTTCACTTCCGCTGACGGCCTGTTCCGCACGCGGGAAAAGAAGCGTAAGCGCTACCTGCACTTTTACCAGGATGAACATCCCATCTCGGCGCAGCTCTTCGGCAGCGACGCCTACACTCTGGCGGAATCGGCCAAGATCGTGGAGGCCGCCGGCTTCGATCTGGTGGACTTGAACCTGGGCTGTCCGGCCAAGCGCGTGGTCAAATGCAACGGTGGTTCCGGCCTGCTCAAAGACCTGCCGGTGATCCAGCACATTTTTGAAGCAGTACGCGCGGCTGTGAAGATTCCCTTCACCGTAAAGTTCCGCCTGGGTTGGGACGACGACAACATCGTCTGTGTCAATCTCGCGCGCATGGCGGAGGACTGCGGCCTGAACGCTGTGGCGCTACATGCGCGCACGCGTGAGCAAGGCTATAGCGGCAACGCGCGTTGGGAATGGATCGCGGCGGTGAAGGCCGCGGTGAATATTCCGGTGATCGGTAACGGCGACATTCGTACGCCGGAAGACGCCGCCGCCATGGTAGCTGAGACCGGCTGCGACGGGGTGATGATCGGCCGCACTGCGGCGTCGAATCCCTGGATCTTCCGCCAGATTCGCCAATACACGGACACCGGCGTTTACGACCAGCCGACGGAATCCGACCGCTACGAAATGATCCGTACTTATTTCCAAATGCTGATGAAGGAAGACGAGAGGGGGCAGGGATCGCCGGGCAAGATGAAGCAGTTCGTGGCCTGGTTCACTCATGGTGTGCCCGGCGGCGGAGCGCTGCGCCAGGCTGTTCACTCCGCCAAGGAAGGCCCGGCAATTCTGGCCAGTGTGGAGCGTTTCTTCGAAGAACTGCTGAGCCGCGGCACCCCTGTGGCCGCCGCTTCGCAGGTGTTGCCGGTTGAGATGAACCTCCTGCCGGCTTGCGGCGACTGAGAGATAAACCCCCTCCTGAGGGCATTGGCCCACCCTTTGCTAACCGTTGGTGCTGCTCCTTCTGGTTCGCTAAGTCAAACTATTTAGGAGACTTAGCTAAAGTTCCGCAAGACATCGTGCAAAAACCGTTCTACAATGCAGCCGCAGTAACACCCAGTCCTACAAAAATCAGCTATGGAATATCTTTTCTTTTTCCTGGTCGGTTGGTTGGTGGTGTGCCTGCCCGCGCTCATTTACGCGCGCGTGATTGAGGGCCGTCGCCGGCGCGACGCGGCCGCCACCGAAGAAAAGTTCAAGCAGGTGGTGAAGAACCTTGAATTCCTGGAGCAACGCCTGCGGACCCTCCAGTTCGCTGGGCCGCCCCAGGGAGCCGCCGCGCCCCTGCCCAGTGTTCAGCCGGCAATGGCGCCACAGCCTGCTGCCTCGCTCGCGGCGCCTCCGGCTTATGCGCCTTTGGTGGCGCCGAAACCTGCTCCCGCGGAACAGCCCGCACCGACTCCTCCCTCGCCGCCGCCAGCATCCCCTGCGCCCGCGAGAGTTCCACAGCCGGCTCCAGCATCCGGGCCCATCCAGCCGATTTGCTCCAAGTGCGGCGCCGGGCTTGCGCCTGGGGCGCAATTCTGTATTCGTTGCGGCACGCCAGTCAAGGTTTTGAAGCCGGCGGCTCAACCGCCTGGAGCGCCACCGCCGCCTCCACCACCCGCGATGGAGCCCAAAACGGCCGATGCGGGCTTGCGGACAACGCAGCTGGAGAGCAAGCCTGCTCCTCCTCCAGCAGTTCCTCCGCAGAGCCCTGCGCCGCCGGTGAAGCCAGCGCCGGCTGCCCACAGCGCGGTGTCCCCTGGTGTGTCAGCCAGCGCGCCGCCCCCGCGACCAAGCGCTCCCCCGCCGGTCCCAGCGAGATCAGCCGCGCCGAGCGTCGCTGCCGCTGCGAGTGTCGCGAAGCCTGTGCCCAAGAAACCTTCCCGGTCATTCGAAGAAATCGTGGGCACCAACTGGCTACCCAAGCTCGCAGTCGTGATCCTGGTGGTAGGCGTGGCGCTTTTGACGGCGAACCAGTGGCAACACGTCACGTCCTGGTGGCGGTGGATTGGTCCCTGGGGACGCGATGCCGTCATCTTGCTGGCCAGCCTGGGGTTGCTTTTCGGCGGAATCAAATTCGAGAGTCGAGTCAGATACAAAACCCTGGGCAGGGCGATGATCGGCGGCGGCTGGGCCATGACTTTTCTTGTGGCCTATGTCATTCGTCACGCCGAACCATTCCGGATTCTCCCCTCGGATGCGGCCGATCTGGGTGTCCTCCTGATGGTTGCCGGGGCCATGGTGTGGCACACCCTGAGATACAAATCACAAACCGTTACTGGACTCGCTTTTCTTCTTGGGTTCACAGCGGTCACCATCAATCCCGATCCGCCATTCAACTTAATCGCCGGCGCCCTTCTGGTCACAGGCATGACGGTGATCGTGGTGCGCCGCCAGTGGTTCGAGCTGGACGTCGTCGGCATTCTGGCCAGCTATGCCAACCACTTTTACTGGCTCTACCAGGTATACGAACAGCAGGGCCAGCGCTCGAAGTTTCCTCACCACTCGGCCAGCGTGGCGCTGGTGATTGGTTACTGGG
>DATFXI010000134.1:0-3084 GCA_035316085.1 Candidatus Angelobacter sp. | reverse complement strand
ATCTGAACGATAAGGGTGGTACATGTCCCGAAGACGGAAGAACCATTTTCTCTTTAGGAGGTCGACTTCTGAGCTAAGGTGAAGTACCTAATCCTTGGTTGATCAACTCAAAGACCTGGACGATCCGTCGGAATGGGGCTTGTCTCCTAGAACGCGAACCAGAAAAAGAGCAGGCTGGAAACAAACATTCCTGCAGCGGCGCAGCTCAGCCAAAAATTCTCAAAGCGAGTGTTGGTGGTTTGCATGATGCGGGAATTATTCGAGACCAGAAGAATGTAGGCAAAGATCGGGACCAGGACCATTCCCGCCAGTACCTGCGACCAGTAGAGCACCTTAACAGTATTGACGTGGAAGAAATCAATCGAGACAGCGAGAAAGACAGTCACGGAAATCATCACGTAGAACAAACGGGCTTCCCATGGTTCGCTGGTCAAACCGGACTTCCACCCAAAAGCCTCGGCCACGCTGAAGCAAAGCGAGGCCACCAGGATGGGCAGCGCGATCAATCCAGACCCGATGATTCCCAGAGAAAACAGTACTGGGCCCAGCACGCCGAATGTGCCCAGCGCTTCTGACGCCGTGCGCGTGGTCATTCCGGCCGGATTGGAGACCTGCAGGTGCGAAGCCGCGATCATGGCCGACAAAGAAATCAAGCACGCCACTAAAGTTCCGGCGTGCGACTCGCTGACATGGGCCTGTGCCAGTCCTTCCGGCAGGCCGCGCCGGGAACTGGTCTGCCAGACGATGATATCCGGTGTGAGCAGCGAGCCGAAGACCGCAACCACCCCCATCATGTAGGCGGTATTGGCCTGGATTCTGGGCAGAAGCACACCTCGCGCTAAAGCGGTAAAGGACCCCGTGACATGGTAGGCAGCCACAAAGTAGGCAATCAGGATCAGGGTCAGCAACCCCAAAGCCTTGGTGGTCTTCTGGTAGTTGCCGACGATCAGCACATACCAGATCGTGAACCCCACGATCGCCAGGAAATAAGATCGGGGAAAAACCGTGAGCAAAGAAAGCCCGTCACTCACTGCCACCAGGTCGCCTACGATCATGGCAAAGTTCACCGCTACAATCAGCAATGCGATGGTCAGCGCCCTTCTTCTTCCATAATTCTCACGGACCAGCTCCACCAATCCTTTCTTGGTCTGGTGGCCGATCCGCGAGGACACGGCAAAAACGCTAAAGAGTACCGGCACGCACAGCAGGACGACCCATCCCAACGAATATCCGAAACTGGCGCCGGCGACTGTGGCGGTGAGTACAGCGGCCGGATCCAGGTCAGCGGCGCCGGCAATAATTCCAGGGAGCGTTTTGGCGGCGCGGCTGCCCAGCGAGCTCGAGGGGCTTCCGCCAGGCGGGTCCCCGGCTTCTGCAAGGTGAAGGATGCCCATGCCAAGTACAGACTCTTCCTTGGCTTAGAAGCCGCTGCAGCTCTGGCGGTTGACCCAATGGAACAGAAAGCGAAGCGCTCCAAGCCACGCGGGACGGGCACTTGGGCCCAGCTGGCACAGCGTCATAATCCTCAAAAACTCGCCGCTTAAATCGGGGGCCATGCCTGGCATTCTTCTACGGTAAGTGGTTGCAACACAGGTCCCCTCGTATGAACGCGAATGACGCCATCCGATGTGGAGCAGAAACTCTTGTTCCCGGTGGAACCCGGCAACTTCGGTGCCGCTGTAATTACGTAGTCGTTGCAAACGCCATCGCTCCCACAAACCGCGCTGGTGTTGTATCGGTAACCGCCTTTGATGCACCAGGTGTCGGAACACGCCAGAACGCCGTCAATCAGGCAGGCGTGCTCCTCGTTCCTGTTCGCAGGGTTTGCACAATCCGCTCCCGGGCCAAGCACAGCCAAAGATCGGGCATAACCTGAGGACGGATACGACGTGGCATAGGTCACGTGCGCCGTGTTCACCGCTCGCAGCGTGGAAGCAGCTGCGGACTCATTCGCGGAGATCGTTGCTCGTAAGAGGTTGGGAATGGCGATGGCCGCGATGATTAGAACCAAGGGTATGAAGGCCGCGCTGAGGTAACCCATCACCAGGCCGGCCGTCGCCATGCCTTCACCTTTGAGACGCCCCATGCTGCGGGCAATGCTTGACTTGGAGAGGTGCCCGAGTACAACCGCTGGAATCCCGGCAAAGATTCCCAGCGGAAAGATCGCGAGAATCCCAAGAATGAGGCTGCCCACTGCCTTGCCATCGGTTTGCTGCGGCCCCAGGTATCTCTGGGGCTGCGGGACATTCGGCCGAGCCGGCGCGGCTACCGGTGAAGGTGGTGGAGCACCGGGCCGCGACGTCTCTGTCGTGGAGGCCCCGCATTGCGGGCATGTAGGAGACGCATCCGGGATGGATGTACCGCATTTGGCACAAAACATAGAATCTCCTCCTGTCGTCGCAGCCGCGGGCGGCTGCGCTCCGTCTTCGCTCTAGATCGGACTCCACTCCATACACTCCGCCACGGTCGGTGGGTGCAGCATGCTGCCTCCCGCCTGTGAGCGAAGTACAGCATCGGATGTGGAGCAGTATCTCTTGTTTCCTGCGCCTCCGGCCGGCACAGCTGTCACCACGTAATCGCGACAGCCGCCTTGCGGAGTGCAATCGGCGCCGGTGACGTTGTAGCTGTAGTTGCCCTTCGCGCACCAGGTCGAGCCACAGCCCAGGCTCGGCTCAACCAGACAGGCGTGAGCCTCGCTCCCTTCTCCGGAGCAAACTCCGCCCGGCCCTGGCCCCAAGGCGGATAAGTCGCGCGCGTAGCCTCCACTGGGATAACGGGTGGTGTAAACCACTTGCGCCGTATTCAGGGTACGCATCGCGCTTTCCGCGGCGGTTTCATTCTCTTGGTTTCGCGTCCGCTGCAAGTTCGGAATCACGATTGCCGCCCCGACCACAACAGTAATGGCGATGCTGATGTAGCCCATGATCAGTCCCGCAGTAGCCATCCCGGCACCGCCGTATTGTCCCGCACTTTTGCGAATGTTCGACTTGGAGATGTGACCAAGGATGACAGCCGGTATGCCCGCGATACCCCAAAAGCAGGTAAGTCCCAAAATGCCGAAGATCATGCTGGCGGTGGCTTGAC
>DATFXI010000133.1:0-4217 GCA_035316085.1 Candidatus Angelobacter sp. | reverse complement strand
AACGCTTTGACTTCTGAAATACTCACCGATATCGGTGGCGGTGCCACGTTCTATTCGTGTTTGGTTGAGGTTGAGCCGTTGCGAGCGTGATCCCGCCTAGCGGGAGGGAGCCCGCAGAGCCTTGCCTGAGTGTTCCACGGGTCCCACCTAAGAGGATGAAACCCTCGTGGATCCTTCGCTGCATGCCTGATGGCGTTTTGCTTTTTCGGCCTCGGACTTCCCTCAGGCGAATCCCCTCGGAACTCAAGGACGGCAGTCGCCCTCGGCTGCGCGCGAAGAACTCGCGGGACACAACATTGCAGAAGCGACGACCGAACGCAGGCGAGGGCGCCTGCGCTCCAGATCCGTTGTTGTTACCTTCGAAGATCCAAAATACCTGCAAGTTTGTTCTTGAACTTGCGTTCCTATCGGAGGAGTGGACTGTCCAGCGGGTTGTGGGGTCAAGAGTGCAGGACTGCCTGTTCAGGGAGCAATTTTCGGCCAAAAATACCCGGGTGAAGGGGGCTGTGGAAAGCGGCGGGAAGTGGCGCTCCTGGGATAACTCCCGTATAATCTTGCTTTTCCCAAACTGCTCTGAAGGTGCTCATATTTTGCTGTTCTTTAAGGAAACCAGTCGGAAGTGCGCCTGCCGTACCCGGTCCCTGGCGCTCAGCGTGTGCATTTTGGGCTTGTTTTTCATAAGCCTAAGCTCGCGCGGCGGCGCTCAATCCGCTCAAACCGGCCAAACCATCGAGAGTATTGACGTTTCCGGCAACCGCCGCATCCCCAAGGACACCATACTCTCGCGCGTGTTCACCCGCGCAGGCGACGTTTACGACGAAGCTGCTTTGCAGCGTGACCTTCGTTCGGTCTGGAGCACGGGATACTTTGACGACGTTCGCATCGAGCGCGAGCAAACCGCCAAAGGTTGGACCATTCACATCTTTGTCAGGGAAAAGCCCACCATCCGCACTATCGAATATCACGGTTTAAACGCCGTTTCCCAGAGTGACGTCTTGGAGCGGTATAAAAAAGTGAAAGTCCCGCTGACTGTGGATTCACCGTATGACCCGACTAAGGTGATCAAAGCCAAGGTAGCGCTGCAGGAACTTTTGGCCGAGCACGGACGGCAGTTTGCAACCATCACCGTCCAGGTCCAGCAAATCCCACCGGCTTCGGTGGGTGTGACGTTCAACGTTAAGGAAGGCCCCAAGATCAAGGTGGGCAAGATCGTCTTCAAGGGAAACAAGCATGTGTCCAGCCGCAAGCTGCAGGCGGCCATGAAGAATCTTCATCCCATCGGAATCCCCAACTCCATCTTCCTGGAATCGCTCTTTTCCAAGACGTTCGACGCTTCCAAACTCGAGGAAGACGCGGAGCGCGTGCGCGACGCATTGCAGCACCATGGCTACTTCAAAGCCACGGTCGAAGATCCCAAGACCACGTTGCGCACAATTAACGACGGCTTCCACATCCCTCTGATCCAAAAGCGCCCTGCCAAAGTCATGGACATCACCATGCCCTTGACCGAGGGAAACAAGTATCGTCTCAACCGGATCACCTTCAGCCACAACAAGGCCATCGTCAACACCGAAAAACTGCGCGCTCTTTTCCCCATCAAAGACGGCGACACGTTTGACACGCATCTGATGCAGAAGGGCCTTGAGAACCTGCGCAAAGCCTACGGCACTCTGGGCTTCATCAACTACACCTCCATTCCAAACTTCGACTTCGACGACCAAAAAAAGCTGATCACGCTCAATATCGATGCCGACGAAGGCAAGTCCTTCTCGGTGCGGCGAATCGAGTTCCAGGGCAACACCACCACCCGGGATCGCGTCATCCGCCGCCAACTCCTGGTGCAGGAAGGCCAGGTCTTTAACTCTCAGCTGTGGGACCTGAGCGTTCTGCGTCTCAACCAGCTGAACTACTTCGAGGCGCTGAAACCGGAAGAGGATACCGAGCGCAAGATCGACGAGAAGAATGGAACTGTCGATTTGACGGTTAAGGTCAGAGAAAAGGGCAAGAACAGCATCGGCCTGACCGGCGGCGTCAGCGGCCTGGAAGGATCGTTCATCGGCCTCAACTACCAGACCAACAATTTCCTGGGGCTCGGCGAGACCCTGACGGTCGAGGCCAGCGTCGGCAGTCTTTCCCGTGTCCTCCTATTCGGGTTCACGGAACCCTATATGTTCGACCGGCCACTTTCGCTGGGCTTCACGGTGTACAGCCGGAAGTATGACTTCAATCAGGCGAGAAACGCATCCCTCCAGCTTGGCACGCAGCTGAATGTCTCGCCGGCGGTCGCCAATCAGCTGCTGAACTACAACCAGTCGAGCACGGGGTTTACCACGTCGGCGAACTACGTCTTGCTACGCAGCGCCAGGCATCTTGGGCTGACCTACAATTTCGACAACACCACCATCAACACCTTCAGCGACGCTTCCCGCAACCTGTTCCAGACACTGAGCTTCCGCAACGTGTCGGGTCCGGATGCGCTGAAGGGAATCATTACCAGTTCGCTCACACCATCGTTCGGATTCAACTCCGTCAACAACCCTATCCGGCCCCACACCGGGCACAGTTTCTTCCTCTCTAGCGAGGTAGCCGGGATAGGCGGAAACGTAAACTTCGTGCGTCCGCTGGTTTCCTTCACGCAATTCGTACCCCTGCCCAAGTCCTCGCAAAACACCTTCAGCATGCGCTTGCAGGGCAGCTTCATCACCGGCTTCGGATCCAACATACCGCCGCCGAACACGCGCTTCTACATGGGCGGTGAAAGTGACCTGCGCGGATTCGATATCCGTACCATTTCCCCGTACGTTTTCGTGCCCACGGTGCAAGCACTGCCGCTGCGGAATCCGGATGGCAGCACGGTTCCCATCGATCCCACCAACCCGCGCCGCGGCAACGTGACTATTCCCATTCCGGTGAACAACATCAACCTGCCGGGAGGCGACACATCGATCTTCGGCAATTTTGAGTACCGCATCCATATCGTGGGACCGGTGTTGCTGGCGCCCTTCGCCGACGTCGGAATGGATTTTGTGTCCCGCGAATCCCAACTCAAAATCTTCCCGGACTCGCTGACGCAGCTCAACAGCACCGTGTTCGGGTGCCCCGCCATCGTTGCTTTTCAGTGTTCCGGCGGCAGCCCGGCAACGCCTCCCTTCAGCCCGGACCTGAAGGTCGTTCCGGGCACGAACTTTGTGCCGCGCATGTCGACGGGGCTCGAGCTCCAGGTGTTTTTGCCGATCGTCCAGCAACCCTTCCGGATCTACTACGCTTACAATCCGTTGATCCTGGACACCATTGTTCGCTCGCCGAGTCCGATCACGCGAAGCATGTTCCCACCGGGGGGCGCTGGCGATTTCAGCTTCCAGACAGCAATTGCAACCGTCTCCCCGGACTTCCGTTTGCGGGAACCCCGGAAGACGTTCCGTT
Organism: Candidatus Angelobacter sp.; assembly: GCA_035316085.1. Classification (GTDB taxonomy): domain Bacteria; phylum Acidobacteriota; class Terriglobia; order Terriglobales; family Acidobacteriaceae; genus Angelobacter. The sequence continues at coordinate 794 of DATFXI010000133.1, read as the reverse complement.
TCACCATCAGCACTACGTTCTAAGGAGAAACCCGGGTTTGACGCTGCCAGACTGCACAACCTATAATCGACCCATTCGTCCCTTCTGCCGATTTCACGCATTTATGGCACAGTCTGCGATGCGTCGCGACGGAATGTTTTCAAGTCAACACTAAGGAGTCCCGATTCAATGTCAAGCAACCCCAAAATTCTGGCGCTGGCCCTCGGCTTGGGCCTCACCGCTTCGACGGCAGCCCTGGCGCAGGGCACAAGCGCCCCCGCCGGCACCCCCGCAGCGGCCACCGGCAAGATTGGAATCGTTGGTATCCAGGAGGCCATTGCCGCCACCAACGAGGGCAAGAAAGAAATGGAAGCACTGCAGCAACGGTTTGCCGGAAAGCAAGCCGAAATCAAAGCCTTGAACGATGAGGTTGAAGGTCTAAAAAAGCAGCTCCAGGCTCAGGGCGACAAGCTGAGCGACGACGCGCGGGCCAACAGCGTCAAAACCCTGGAAGCCAAGCAGAAGACCCTGCAGCGCAATTACGAGGATTATCAGAACGAAGTCCAACAGGCGGAACAGGACGTCCTGAACCGGCTGGGCGGGAAGATGTTGAACGTGATGGAAAAGTATGCGTCCGCGAACGGCTACAGCCTGATCCTGGACGTCTCTAACCCGCAAACCACTCCGGTCCTCTGGGCGAGTGCCCCCAGCAACATTACTCAGGCCCTGGTGGACGCGTACAATGCTCAATCCCCCGTCGCTGCTCCTGCGGCCAAACCTGCGGGAAGCGCGGGTGCCGCCACCAATCGACCGGC
>DATFXI010000132.1:0-32290 GCA_035316085.1 Candidatus Angelobacter sp. | reverse complement strand
TGCCCCCGCGGCCATGATTTCTTTGGTGTCTTCCCAAGTGCGCTTCAGGCGGACAGGATCATGCGCCAGCGCTTTCCAGAAATTCGTGACCTTATCAATCTTGCGCGTGGCCATGATGTCGTCATAGACAGCACGGACTTCAGGGCTGGCTTTTTCGTATTCGATGAATCCGAAGGTAGACATTCCAGAATCTCCTGCTCACGGTATCAATAACAGCTTGCCGGTGGTCTTGCGTCCTTCCAGATCCCGATGCGCCTGTTGGGCGTCGGCGAGTTTATAAGTATGCGCGATGCGCAGCTTCACCTTTCCCGCGGCAATCCAGCCAAGCACGTCTCCGGCACGCCACTCCAGTTCTTCACGGGTGGCGATAAAGTGCGCCACGCTGGGCCGCGCCAGGAAAATGGACCCTCTTTGCGTCAGCCGGAGGGGATCGAACGGTGGCACGGGACCGCTGGCTCCGCCGAACAGCACCATGTATCCGCGGGAGCGCAGAACCTCGAGGCTTTTATCGAAAGTCGTTTTGCCAACGCCGTCGTAGACCGCGTCGACCCCTTTATTCGCGGTCAGGCGTTTGGTCTCGGCTTCGAAGTCGTGCGTGCTGTAGTTGATCACTTCCTCGGCGCCGGCGTCACGCGCCAGTTGTGCTTTTTCTTCTGACCCGACGGTGCCGATGACGCGCGCGCCGATATTCCTCGCCATCTGCGTAAGCAAAAGGCCCATGCCGCCCGCTGCTGCGTGAACCAGCACTGTGTCGCCCTTCTTCACCGGATAGACGGAGTGAAGCAGATAGTGCGCGGTCATGCCCTGGAGCATGGCCGCAGCCGCCTGCTGGTCGGCGATTCCTGCAGGCACACGCACCAGGCGGTCGGCGGGAACAGCGGCATATTCGGCGTAAGCTCCCATCACGCCGGTGTAAGCCACGTGGTCGCCAACCTTGAGGGCTTTCACATCGCTGCCGATTTCGCTTACTGTGCCGCCCGCTTCCTGGCCGTCAACGAACGGCAGCGGCGAAGGGTAGCGGCCTTCACGGAAATAGACGTCAACGAAGTTCACGCCGGCCGCAGCGATCTTCACTACCGCTTCATTCGGTTTGGCCTTGGGGACAGGTAGATCAACCAGAGTGAGAGCCTCAGGCCCTCCGGGTTTTTGTACTTGGATGGCTTTCATGTGTAAGGTGCCTCAGAGTGCGCTGCGTCAGAACGTAAAGCTTTCTTCTTCCGCGATCATGATGACCGGTGCTCCACCCGACGAGATTTGCGCGGCGTGTCCCAGCGTCGCTTTACCGTCCTGAGATGCGGCGCACGCCTGTAGCGCTTCCATGGAAGGGAAGTGCACCTCAGCAATCCGGTAAAACGGCGGCGTGCCTTGCGGCGATGCGATGATTTTGCTGGCCACCAGCTTGGTCTTACCTTTGAGTTTTTCCACCGCCATGGGTACGTGCTCAGTTTGGTAGAGCTTTTCAAAAGTGTTGATGTCTTTGGGACGAGGATACATCACGATCAACTTTACGTTTGCCATGGTTCTTTCCTTTCACGTTCTCCAACAGTAACCGTTGAAATTCTAGCCGGAAGCGGACGATTTGCGGGACTGCGCAGCTTAATTTGATGGGCTCGGTTTCTTTTTGGGCTTCATCGCCTGCCACTGCTCTTCGGTTAGCAGATCGCCGAGATGGCTGAATTCGCTGGCGCCTTTGAGTTGTTCGCCGCCGTCCATCACCACCTGATGGCCGTTGATGTAGCCGGATTGGTCGCTCACCAGAAACGCCGCCAGGTTGGCCAGCTCCTCATGTGTGCCGAAGCGTCCAAGCGGATTGCGCTTCTTGGCCAGCTCTTCCAGTGATTTCACCGGCATTAGCCGGGAGAACGCGCCTTCGGTGGGCACTGGCCCCGGCGCGATGGCGTTGAAGCGTATGCCACGGTTGCCCCACTCCACCGCCAGGCTGCGCGTCAGGTTCAGCACGCCGGCTTTCGCCACGGATGAAGGCACCACGTATCCGGAGCCGCCTTCCGCGTACGTGGTCGTGATGTTCAGCACAGTAGCGCGGTGACCGGCTTTCAACCAGCGCCGCCCGCAAGCCAAGGTGGCTTGCAGCGTACCCATGAGCACGATCCCGATTACCGCTTCAAACGCCCCGAGGGAAAGCTCCTCAGTGCGGGCGATGAAGTTGCCCGCGGCATTATTGACCAGGATGTCCAGCGGACCCTCCTGCCAGATTTGGCCGATCATCTCTTCTACGCGTGTGTTGTCTCGAACGTCACAGACGAAGGTCTTCACTGCGCCGCCAGTTGCTTTGTGTAGTTCAGCCGCCGCCTCCTGAAGCACCTGCTCACGGCGTCCGCAGATGTAGAGCGTTCCTGCCCCCAACTCGAGAAAGCGCTGGCCCATGCTTTTGCCCAGGCCGGTTGCGCCACCGGTGATCAGGATTCTCTTGCCTGACAGAAGATTCTTTTGAAACACGATTGAAACCTCTCGACTAGAAGAAAACCATCCATCCTACACTAAGCGGTTGCAGACCTCCCGCACGGCTCGGATGGAGCAAGAAAAGGCCGCTGTCATTAGCGACAGCGGCCAAGTGACAGGAAAGGTTGTGAAGACTAGAACGTCAGCTTCAGACCGAATTCAACCACGCGAGGCGAGCCCAACTGAAATACGCCGGATCCCGGCAACACGCGAGTGCGGGCATGGTCAGTGGATGTAGAGCCGTTGACCGAACCGGGCCCGCTGTTCAAGACTCCGTTCAAGGTGTTGCCCGGAGCGTCGAAGTTACCCACGTTGAGCGCGTTGAACATGGCGACGCTCGGTTCGATGCTAAACGTCTCATTGATCTTCCTGGGGTAGCTAAGCCGTAGATCAACCGTCTTCAACCAGCCCAGTCGTACTCTTGAGGTCGGCATGTCCAGGGTAGGCATCACACCGCCCAAGGCCTGCAACTGAGCCAGAGTGAACAGACCATTGCTGATCAGGAGCTGTCCAGCGGGCGTCGCCTGTCCAGCCATGGTGCCGTTGTAGCTGTTAATGAAGGCAGCCAGGTCGGTGATGCTTCGTCCGTAGGCGCCAAGCTTCGTACCCGGAACCAGGTCACCGAGCGGATAGACTCCGCCGCCGTCGCCTGAGCCATCGCCTGTGACATCGCTAATGAAGATGCCGCCGGCGCCGCCTCCCGGCAAGGTCAGAGAGAGCGGCAACGGGCTATAGAAATGCATCACCGTTCCGAAGCGGACGTATCCGGGAAGATCGAAGGTACCGCCCAGCGACAACTGGTGAGTGCGGTCGAGCCCGTTAGGTCCGAGGGATTGCACGGGGCGGTTGTTGTCCAGCGCGGTATTGATGAAGTCTCCGTCCAGGGCTGAACCAACATAACGGGAGAGCGAGTAAGAGACGATCCAGTTTGCGTTCTTGATCCAGGGAATTGCGCCTAATGGATTGTGCACATTACCGCGGATGGAGGTGTCAAACGCGTTGAGAACCGACCTGCCGGCGGGAAACAACATCTGGTTCACGCCGAGGTTGGGGTTCTGGCCGGGGAAGGCCGCTGCAGGACATCCGAACCCTGCACACAAGTTTGTGCCGGAATCGAGGCCGTTCCCGGCATAATCGCCGATTCTCGCCCCAGCGGCAATGGCGCAATTGATCGCGGCGGCATTGGTGCCAGTGCCGCAGCCAAAAGCGGCGTTGGTGGCGGAGATGGCCGCCAACGCATTCCCTTTGTTGAAGAACCGCACATCGCCCACGTGGTTCACGTCAATCGCCAGCAGAGTATGTGTGCCCACGTTGCGAACGTAGTCAGCATTCCAGACAATGCCTTTTCCTAACTGCCGCTCCACACCGATGTTCATCTGCACCGAGCGAGGCGTCTGGTAGTTGGGGGCAAACAGGTTGATGCCGTCGATGTTGCTCCCCGCAGCCAGCGTGTTTCCAATGTAGGCGCCGTTCACGGCAGGGCCTGCCGTGACAGTTGCTGCCTGGTACTGCTTTTGTATCGCAGCTAACTGGTTTCCAACGCTGCCGATGGCGTGGCCGCAAAGAGCGGAAGTATCAATGAAGCCACCCGTCGGCAAGTTGACGCCGAAGGAATTACCTCCAGCACAGGGGACGGCTTCCTGAAGGAAGAGCCCCTTGGCCAGACGGCCGGGACGGTTGAACAAGTTGTTGTTGAAGATGGAGTTCTCGTAGTAGAGGCCGATGCCGCCGCGAACCACCATCTTTCCGTCCTTCCTGGGATCCCAGGTAAAGCCAAACTGCGGCGCAAAGTTCATCCCCGGATCGCGGACCGGTTTGCCTAAGCCGGGGCCGAACAAGTCGAGGATGCTGGTGGTGCAGGGCGTACCCGCAGCGGTCAGCTGAGCCGCAAGACCGGGATCGAGCGTGGAGCAGGGAAGCTGACCGATGTCGCTGTCCGTGCGGCCCGTGTCGTGGACGTAACGCAAACCAAAAGTAAGCGTCAGATTGGTCCGGAATTTCCACGAGTCACCCACGTACCACTGGATGCGGTTGTCCGGTCCCAGTCCGCCGCCGGGCAAACCGAAAGCGGGTTTTTCTGAGGAGAAGCCTTGGCCGTTGCCCATGATCACTAACTGCACCGGATAGTTCAATGGATTGCTGTCGCCACCCGGGAACGTGCTGAAGATGCAGTTGGTGTCGCCGGGATTGACGCAATCAGACAAGCCTGTCGGATCGGCATTCACCGTGGGCGCCAACGCGAAGAACTTGGCGAATCCGCCGCCCTGAATGTGGTTGTAGCCAAACCCGTAGCGCAAGATGTGAGAACGTACCGTCTTGCTGCCGTCATACTTGATCTGAGTGTTCTCCTGGTAGGTCTGCTGCGGTGCCAGGAGGTTGGGCCCGGAGCAGAAAGAATCGACACCCCCAGCCAGGCAGATGGCGTCCGGTCCAATCGTGAGACTGACTTGCGGAAGGGGATTGAAAACGCCGCTTTGCGTGGCATCGGTAATCAGGTTGCGGAACTTCATGTAGCCAAAACGCACCTGGTGCGTATATCCACCCGTGCTGAAATTCAGTCCAACCTCATGGACGGGCGTGTGGTTCACATTGGCAAAGGGCTGGAAGCTGTTGGGAATGAAGCCCCGTATGTTGTTGTTCTGTTCATAGGAGAAGCGGTAGAACATGTTGTAGTTGTCGTTGATTCTCCAATTCAGCTTGGCTACGCCTTCGGTATCGCGGAAGGGTGAATTGAATCCGCCGTTGAGTGCCGCAAATGGGTTCTGGTTGGCAACGGGAGCAATCTGGTCGTTCTTGAGGCGTTCCGCATCCACAAAGAAGAACAGTTTGTCCTTGATGATCGGCCCGCCCAGGTTGCCGCCAAAGTTGTTGCGCTGGAAGGCGCCACCGGCATTGGCAGCGATGGACGTATCACGGAACAGATAAAAGGTTTCACCGTGCCACTTGTTGCTTCCGGATTTGAGAACTACGTTGACCGCGCCTGAGGAAGTCAGCTCCGTGGACATATCCAGGGATGACTGGCTTACTTGAAACTCCTGAATCGCGCTGGCAGGAATGTTCTGCGTGGTGGTCCCCACGGTCTCGTCGCTGATATCAAGGCCGTCTACCTCGATGCGGGCGGTACGTCCAAAGCGTCCGCCAAACGAAATCGATGAAAAGCCGTTCTTGGTGGGGTCGAAGTTGCCGCCATCCTGGATCTGGACGCCCGGCTCCAATTGGGCCAAATCGAGAAAGTTCCGCCCGTTGATGGGCAGGTTCTCAATCTGTTCCGTGCTCAGCACGCCTTGCACCGTAGCTTGCTCGGTGTTGACCGCCACGGCCGATGCGGTGACTTCAAGTACCTCATTGGCTTGGCCGATTGCCAGCTTAATGTTGCCGGAAGTGATAATTCCGACTTGGACGGTCAAAGTCAGAACTTCTGTACGGAAACCCTTGTTCTGCACCCGCACGTCATAGGTGCCCGGCTGCAGAGCCCCCGATGCATACGTCCCGGTGGAAGAGCTATTGAGCTTGAGAGTTTGTCCGGTTGCCTTACTGGTAATGGTGATGGCAGCTCCGGCGACCACCGCCCCGTTGGGGTCTTCAATGGTCCCTTGAATGCTGCCCGTCGCCACGGTTGATTGGGCCGACAGAACGCTTGGGGTACATAACGACAGAACCGCCAGACCTGACAATATCGTTATGACAAGAATGAAGTTGAACCGCTCACTCTTAGGCATATGGTTACCTTCCTTTGACAGCGAAGTTTTACCTACGAATCCTCTCGCAGCCCCCACACACCTATTGGCCGGACATTGTAGAGCCTGAAGCTATGCAGGCAACGAGAAAATCATTCATTTCCCGCTTTTGCCGTTTTAGGGAACATGCTGGAGACCGATTGTCCTGGCGGACGGTCCATGGTGTTGTACTAAAGGACGAGAACAAAAGCCGAAGAAAAGTAGAGCCATAAGTGCCTACCGCTACCAAAACGTCAGGATTCTTGCGTCTACCGGACCGCCGCCAGTGGTAGATCGCGCTCGATAGCCCACTGTTCCCAATCCGCGGCGCTGCGGCGGCGGAATGTCTCTTCCAGCGACGTGCGATCGGTGGCGGAAAGTCCTAGTTCTGACAACAATCGTCGGGCAAAATGGGGTTCCAGCGCGGCCACGGCGATCCAGCCGTCGCTCGCCCGGTACATGGAATAAAGGGCGTACCCGCCACCCAGCGTGCCGCCCTGACGCGTCAGCCCGGCGTTCCGCGGCGCGGCCAGCTCGCAGGCGCATTCGTAGAGCGACACAAATTCGCAACCAGCCTGCTTCGTGCGGGAAAAACTGAAAAGCAGGGCCAAGGCCTTGCTTACACAGCGCTCGGCGCCAGCCAGATCAACAAACAAGGAAAGCGGGAGCTGTGGCGGCGCGAGTAGTCCGGCCGACGCAAGATAGGTGAGGTCGTGTCCGCTGCGCTCTTCGAGCGGCGGCGGATACCCGATAATGCCGGCAAAGCACAAACGCGGATGGCGGGCATGCAGGCTTTCCCAGTCCAGCTGCAGCCTGCGCAACGCCGAGGGCCGGAACGACGCCAGCAGCAAATCAGCTCCGGCTAAAAGCTCTTCCAGTCTCCGACGCCCAGTCTCGTCTTTCAGGTTCAGAATGGCAACCGTCTGCTTACGGCAAAGCGACTCATACCACTCCGGCGCTGCAGTCTTCAGTGGATCGCCAGCCGGTGGTTCGACCTTGGTCACCTCTGCGCCTAGCGCCGCCAGACGCGCCGCAGCCACTGGGCCGGGCGCGTTGAGAGCCAGGCTTACAACCTTCACCCCACTGAGGGCCTTTCCCAGATGAGAATTCATACGGAAGTAAACCTACCACGGAGGCACAAGAATCGGGTGATCGGGTGCTCGGGAGATCGGGTGATCTGAAACCAAAAGCTGGCAGGATGGTCCGATGACCCGTTGGCCAGATGAACCGATTCTCTCCGTGTCTCCGTGGTGGGTGTGCTACGAAGAATGCTAGAATCCGTTTTTCAGCAAAACCTGGGGGACCTCGACGAATGCGCAAACTTCTATTTGTAGCGATCATTTTTGTTTTAGCTGGTTCAGCTTTTGCCCACGAACGCCAAGCCAACGCTGACTATCGCGCGCGACGCGTGGCCCTGGCGGCCAAGATGGAAAGCGGTGCGCTGGTTTTGTTTGCGCCGACGGAGTCTGAGGGTCCCAACAACCTCTACGGTTTTCGCCAGGAGGACAACTTCTACTATCTGACGGGATGGTCGGAACCGGGCGCCGCAGTGTTCATCAATGCTAATCCCTATGCGGAAATCCTGTTTCTTCCCGAGCACAACCTCACCCAGGAAAAATGGACCGGACCCAAACTCGGCCCGGGCGATCCTGAGGCGGCGAGCGCCACGGGCTTTGACAGAGTCGCAAGCCTGGACAAGATGCACGATGAGCTGCTGAAGGTCCTGCCGCAGCCGCGCGCCGTGGTATACACAGACCTGGGCGCCAACGGGCAAACCACCGCTTCCACCGGTCCCGTCGAGTGGCTGCGCCGCAGCAACTCGTTCCCAAACTACATCTCCTTCCGCGACCCCAAGCCTCTGCTGGCTTCTTTGCGCATGGTAAAGGACCCCGGTGAGTTGCAGATGATCGTTCACGCCACGGAAGCCTCGGAAGCCGGTCACCGCGCGGCGCTCAAAGCCATCCATCCCGGCGTGTCCGAGCGGGAGATTTCCGCGCTGATGCAGTATGAATTCGGCAAGCGCGGGTGTGAGCGTCCGGCATACGCGCCCATCGTCGGCAGCGGGTTCTATTCGACGGTGCTGCATTACTCCGCCGACGACAAAATCATGAAAGACGGCGATCTGGTGGTGATGGATGTGGGCGGCGAGTACTCCATGTACGCCACCGATATCACACGCACTGCGCCCGTCAGCGGCAAGTTCACGCCCCGTCAGCGCGAGATCTACAATATCGTGCTGGGCGCCCAGGAAGCGGCGATGCAGGCGTTCCAGGCGGGGAAATCGAAGCTGGCTACCAGCCGGACCGATCCTGATTCGCTCTACAAAGTCGCGTTCGATTACATCAACTCTCATGGCAAAGACTTGCACGGCGAGCCCCTGGGCAAATACTTCATCCATGGGCTCGGCCACCACGTGGGCCTGAACGTGCACGATGCGAGCGACGCGTCGCCGGTGGACAAAAACATGGTTTTCACGCTGGAACCGGGAATCTATATCCCCGAAGAAAAATTAGGCGTGCGCATTGAAGACATGTTTGCCGTGGACGCGAACGGCAAACTGGTGATGCTCACCCGCGAGCTGCCGCGGACCGCGGAACAGATTGAAGCGGCGATGAAGAAGTAGTCGTTTTCCTCAGCATCTCCTGCCGGCCATGGGCCAACCAGCTTTTGCTATGCTTGGCCTGTTGAGCCGTTCAAGCCAATCGTCGTTCGATCTCACCGCGTTTTCCGAGCGCGAACGCGCCCAGCGCGACCTGGAGAAGATTGGTGCCCACGCGCCCTCGGGGTTGGCGGCCGCCGTTCTCCCGCTGCTTGCCGATTCTCCTGATCCCGACCAGGCCCTCAATCTGTTTGAACGGCTTGTGGACGGCGGCAACAATGAGTTGCTGCAGTTGCTTGCCCGCGACCTGACTCTTCTGCACTACGTGGTCACAATCTTCGGCCACAGCTACTGGCTGGGCGAGACCGTCCTTCACAACCCAGACCTGCTTCCCGCCTTGCAACGTGACAAAAGGCTGGAATACGCGCGCACTCGTGACGATTATCAGGAAAGTCTTGCTCGCTTGCGCGCACAGAACGCCGCCCCCGAAACCTCAACTTTGCTGGCGCGTTTCAAGAAGCGGGAATTTGTCCGGATCATGCTGCGAGATGCCTTGGGCATCGCCACGCTGGCGGATACGACACAGGAGATTTCCGCGCTGGCCGATGCCATCATCGAGCACGCAATGCACGAAGCGGAGAAGGAAATGCAGGCGCGCTCGGCACACAAGATCGGCTTGCCCGCCAATCCGCCGTTTGCCGTGCTCGCTCTGGGTAAACTGGGCGGTAGCGAGCTCAACTACAGCTCTGACGTGGACCTTCTCTTCGTCTATGGCGAATCCGAACGCGATACCGGTTTCTCGGGTGAGCATTTCATCCGCCAGGCGCAAGTGCTCACCGGAATTCTTTCTCGGGCCACGCCGGAGGGCACGCCGTTCCGGATCGATCTGCGGCTTCGTCCCCAAGGCAGAGAGGGGGAGCCGGCGATAGGGCTGGAGCAGGCGCTCCATTATTACTCCTGCGTCGCTCAGGATTGGGAATTGCAAGCGTTGATCAAAGCCAGATATTGCGCCGGAGACCAACGCCTGGCCCGCGACTTCATCCATAGCGTCGAGCGGCAGGTTTATAAGGAGGCGATCAATTTTGCAGCGATTGAGACGGCGCTGCATTCGCGCGAGAAGATGGACGTGCGCCGGAAACGGCTGGCAGCCGCGAGCAAGGCGCCGGCCACACTGGACGTAAAGCTGGATCGCGGCGGCATACGCGACATCGAGTTTCTGGCGCAGTGCTTGCAACGGGTGTACGGCGGTGACGACCCTTGGTTGCGTTCCGAAGGCACGCTGTTTTCATTGCAGAAGCTGCACGATAAGGGACACTTGAGCGGTGAGGACTTCCAAGAGCTGACGCAGGCCTATGAGTTGCTGCGGAGAGTGGAACACGCTCTGCAACTACGGCGTGGCCAGCAGGTGCATCATCTGCCGTCGAATGCCGCCGAAGTTCGCACGGTTGAGCGCGCTGTTAGCCGTAGTGTCAATGGAAAGCAGGAAGCCTTTTTGCCGGAGTTGCGGCTTCGCATGGCCCGGGTGACGGAAATCTACGATCGCGTGATTCACAGCGAGAAGCATAGCCAACAGGAAAGAGAAATGGGAATGTCGCCAGAAGCTGCGCCCGCCCCGACGGCCACGATGCGCGAGTTGTCGTTGGCCCAAGTGATGAAGCGCGTGGCGGCGGATTCTCCCGAACTGCATGATGTGATCGTGCAACAACAGCTTAGCCTGCATGCTCGTCGCAATCTGCATCGGTTCTTGAGTGCGGCGCTGACCAGCAGGGAGCGTTATGCTCCTTTGCTCGATCACCCTCAAGCCGTCGGCCGCGCGCTCGCGCTCTTTGACATCAGTGATTACCTCACGGAAATTCTGGTGCGGTATCCCGATGCCGTCCTGGAGCTGGAAGCCTTGTCCGGGGCTCCAGGCGGAATGTCAACGCCTGGCGAAGGCATCCTATCGTCCGGTAAGGCGCGCGATTCGCGACTCGCCCAGGCGGAGCTTCGCCGCGATTTCCGTAAATGCGCGTTTGCCGTCGGCGCCCAGGATGTGCTTTCACTACGAGCCGCGTTCGCTTCCATGCGCGAGACCACACGCCTGGGCGACGCCGTCATCCGGCGAGGGTTGAGGATAGTAAACGGCGATCGTGCATTGGCGGTTTTTGCCCTGGGCCGCCTTGGAACAGAGGAATTCGATATCGCTTCCGACGCGGACTTGCTGTTCGTCCGCGCCCCTGAGGCTGACGAAGAAGAAGCTCGCCTGGATGCGGAAAGACTCGTACACACCCTGAGCGCGTACACCAAAGACGGTACCATCTTTGCCGTGGACACTCGCTTGCGCCCGCGGGGAGCCGCTGGCGAGCTGGTGGTTTCGCCGGCTCAGGTAGAGCGGTACCTGGCGGAAGAAGCGAAAGCCTGGGAAGCGCTCAGCTACACCAAGCTGCGTTTTGTCGCTGGCAGGGAAGATCTGGCGCCGTTGGTACTTGCCCCGGCGTGGCAGCAAATCGTCAACCTCGCGGCGCGGCCGGATTTTCCTGGAGCCGTAATAGAAATGCGCGACCGCCTGGAAAAATCCAATCGCTACGCGCACAGTTTCAAGCTCGCTCGCGGCGGGTTCTACGATATTGACTTCATCGCTTCCTATCTGATGTTGCGCCACGCCTGTCTGGCGCAAGGCAACACGCTTGAGCGCCTGCATCACTTGCGAGAGACGAAACTTCTCGACGAACCGATGTTCGCCCAGCTGTCTCAGGCCGCCGTGTTGTACCGTACCGCTGACCACGTGATCCGGTTAGTTACCGGACGCGCCCGCCCCGAGCTTCCCGAAGCTGAGCACGCAAGAAAATCGGTGGAGCTGCTGACCAACAGGCATCTTGGAAGCTCTGAAAGAGAAGATCTGCAAACGCGGCTTGCGGCCACCGCGGCGAACGTAAGAGCTACCTTCCTGCAGGTGATGGAGAGCTAACGAGTTTTGGCGGGTGAAGGCTCGTCGAGGACCATGGTCCGGTACATGCGGTCTACCAGCGCCTTCTGCGCAGCAGTCTGGGGATGCTCAAGCCCGGCGGCCTTGATGGAACGACGGAAGGCTTCTTCGCGCTCCGCTTGCGTCAGCGTTCTCTTTTGAGCGGGGTCGCTCATCTTGAACGCATTTCTCTGGATGCGGGTGTCGTCCCCTGCTTGCTTATCGAGTTCCTTGGTTCTCTGCGCCAGCCGCTCCTGGACCAGTTTATCGATCTCGACCCGCATCGCCCGGGCTGCGGCCTGTGCCTCCGGCCGGCACCTGCTGAAATCCGCAATCAAGTCGAAGATGTCGTCCGCATCAAGGGAAGACACTCTTTTGTCGGTAATCACAGCCCGCCGGACAGGCATGATGGCAGCCTCGCATTGCGAGGCGAGAGCGAACTGAGCACCCACACGAAGCTCAGAATCGCTCAACAACGAAATCAGAATGGGGATGTCAGCGGGCGTTAACTCTTGCGACAGTTCGACCAGGGAGTGGTCGTTATAACCGATCCCGTGCGCACCCAGATGGCGGCTGTGGAGGATGATCCTGCGCACTTCGATTTTCGACCGTGCCACATCCTCCGCCGGCGCGCTGAGGCTTGCCAGAGTCGCAATGGCCAGGAGCAGGCCTCGCAATCCCTTCTGCTGCGACATACTCGAATACTATTCGCCTGCCGCCAAGCCTGACAGGACACTCAGGTGTTTGGACTGATGGGTTTTAGTCCGGCCACTGAAGTGCTTGCAAATGGCTTACTTCACCGCAACCGCCAATGTGTCATGGTGTTGGCGGATGAAACGTCGCAAATATGGGCCGATCTGGCTGGGTGCCTCGAAGCCTGCGGCCTTAGCGGCAGCTTCCTGGTCTTTCGTCGAAACGTCAGCGCTTTCGGCGTAGTGCTTGAGATCGCGGAAGACGCCGATAGTGAAAATGTCCCAGGCCGCGCCTTGGTCGCGGACGAAGATGAGGTTCTCCGGTTGTTTCAGCGCCTTAGCGTAGGCATTTTCCATCTCGCGTTCTCTGTAAAGGTCAGCGAATTTGCCGGGCAGCGCGACAAACATTTCCACGTGGAAGAACGCGCCCGCCGCGAAGGACTTGCGCAGGTCGGCGACCAAAGGGCCAGAAGCGAACAGGTCCTCCTGCCAGGCGATGTATTCCCCAAGTTTGCCGCCGGTTGCCCGCTCCGCTTGGGCGCGCTTTGCGAGCCGTTCCATTGCGTAGTATTCCGGGTAACCGCCCATCGGGTACAAGATCATCAGGTCCCAGTGGTCGCCCTGGCTGTGGCGCATCCAGAGCGGCGCCTCGTCGCCCGCTTGCTGCAACGCCGCGAACTGCTGCTTGTAGAGTTCGATCAGCTCCGGCAGTTTTCCCGGAGCGGCTTGGACCAGCGTGACTTTGTAGAGATCGCTGCTCTTAGGCGCGAAGGCCGAAGCCGTGCAGCCACAGAGCACGATCAGAGATAAAACGTGTGTGATGCGCGTCATAGGTCATTCTTTTCCGTCGGATAAAATTGAGGCGCGGCGCTTGAGGAGAATTCTTTCGCGAATTGCGCCGCCTCCGCTAAGGATGTTAAGTTAGAAAGTTTTGATTGTGAACGTATTTCTATCGTGGAGGCTTCATGTCGTCTTCTTACAACGGAATTTCTCTGCCCGCGGGCGGCAGCCCTATCACGTTCAGCGGTGGCAAGCTGCAAATTCCAGACAATCCCATCATTCCCTATATTGAAGGCGACGGCACCGGCCGCGACATCTGGACGGCTTCCGTAAGAGTGTTTGACAGTGCTGTGGAACGCGCTTATGGCCCCAAACGTAAGATCCGCTGGTTTGAAGTCTTTGCCGGCGAAAAGGCATTTACCAAGTTTGGTGACTGGTTGCCGCAGCCGACGGTCGACGCCATTCGCGACCTCCATATCGCCATCAAAGGACCACTGACTACGCCCGTCGGCGGCGGTATTCGTTCCCTCAACGTTGCCTTGCGCCAGATCCTTGATCTTTACGCCTGTATTCGCCCGGTGCGCTATTACCAGGGCGTGCCTTCGCCGGTGAAGCATCCTGACCAGCTCAACGTAGTCATATTCCGCGAGAACACGGAGGACGTTTACATCGGTATCGAGTGGAAACAGGGAACGGCGGAAGTCAAAAAACTTATCGATTTCCTGAACAACACCATGCTGGCGGGGACCAAGAAACGGATTCGTGAAGACTCCGGGGTGGGCATCAAACCTATTTCGGTGACTGGCACCAAGCGCCTGGTGCGCATGGCCATACAACATGCGGTCAAGAACAAGCGGCGGTCGGTGACGCTGGTCCACAAAGGCAACATACAGAAATTCACCGAAGGCGCGTTCCGCGAATGGGGCTACGATCTGGCGCGCGAAGAGTTCCGCGACCAGATTGTCACCGAGCGTGAGAGCTGGATCCTCGACAACAAGGACAAGAACCCGAGCCTTTCAGTCGAGCAGAATGCGGCTATGGTCGAGCCGGGCATGGAGTTTGCGCCGGAGAGTTTCAAGCAGGAGGTTTACGCGGAAGTAAAGGGCGTGCTGGATGCCATCGGAAAGTCGCACGGAAGCGGCCAGTGGAAAAGGAAGATTATGATCAATGACCGAATCGCCGATTCCATCTTTCAGCAGGTGATCACGCGTCCCGGCGAGTATGACATTCTGGCCACGCCCAATCTCAACGGCGATTACATTTCCGACGCTTGCGCGGCGCAGGTCGGCGGACTTGGCATTGCGCCGGGGGCCAACGTCGGCGACCAGCACGCGATCTTTGAAGCCACGCACGGCACGGCGCCCAAGTACGCCGATAAGGATGTCATCAATCCCGGTTCGGTCATGCTCTCAGGCGTCATGATGCTCGACCATATGGGCTGGAGCGAGGCCGCACGGCTGATCGAGACCTCGATGGAGGCCACCATCCAGCAGAAGCTGGTAACCTATGATTTCGAGCGTCTCATGCCGGGCGCCACTAAAGTCAAAACCAGCGAGTTCGCGGCGCACATCATCGAAAACATGGTGGACCGGAGAAAGAAAACGGCTGTTTAGCTGATTCAGGAAGGATTCCATGCGCAAGAAAGTGACGATTGTAGGGGCCGGCAACGTGGGCGCGACGGCGGCGCACTGGGTTGCCTCGAAAGAACTGGCCAACGTAGTGCTCATTGATGTGCTCGAAGGAATTCCGCAGGGCAAAGGGCTGGATCTTCTCGAAGCCATGCCGGTGGAGAAACGCGATTCTTTCGTGCTCGGAACCAATGACTATGCGGATACGGCGAACTCCGACATCGTGGTGATTACGGCGGGCATTGCCCGCAAGCCGGGCATGAGCCGCGATGACTTGCTCAACACCAACTTCAAGATCATGCAGGATGTCATAGCCAAGGTGGTGACGCATTCGCCGAACTGCATCTTGATCGTGGTCTCTAACCCGCTCGACGCCATGGCCCAGGCCGCCTACAAGCTCAGCAAGTTCTCGCGCAACCGTGTCATTGGCATGGCTGGCGTGCTTGATTCTTCGCGCTTCCGGACGTTTATTGCCCAGGAACTGAACGTCAGCGTGGAGAATGTGACGGCGTTCGTGCTCGGCGGCCATGGTGACACCATGGTCCCGCTGGCGCGCTATTCCACCGTGGCCGGAATTCCCATCACCGAGCTCATCGCCAAGGACCGGCTCGATGCCATCATCCAGCGCACCCGCGAAGGCGGAGCTGAGATCGTGAAGTTCTTGAAGACCGGCAGCGCTTACTATGCTCCGTCGGCCGCGGCCACGGAGATGGTGGAAGCTATTCTCAAGGACAAGAAAAAAATTCTGCCTTGCGCCGTCTATCTCCAGGGCGAATACGGCATCAAGGACCTGTTCGTGGGCGTGCCATGCAAGCTGGGCGCCAACGGCCTGGAGCAGATCATCGAGATCAAACTCACGCCGGAAGAACAAGCTGCTCTCAAGAAGAGCGCCGATGCCGTCACTGAGCTGGTGAAGGTCATCGGCGTCTAGTCGAATCGCGACATCGCGCGTGATCACTGCGATCGCGCATTCGTCTTACTCTCCCTACCAAGCACTCATGGACAAAGGCTGAACTTCGGTTTCGCCTGTCCCGGCACCTTTCCCGCCCAACCAAAACAGCGTGCAGAGGTAGCGCTGATTGGGTGTAGAATGTTGCAAAATTAGTCTCCCTCGGCCCAGAACTTTTTTGGAAAACGTGTTTTTAATAGCAAGAGGTCTGTAGTGCCACTCGTCTGTCAAAGCACGGCTGACTCGCCGGTAGATTTCCGGAGCCCGGCCCTGGTGGTAGGCCACCCCGGGCATGAACTCAGAGTGTTTGGCTGGATGAACGAGCACAAGCCGCGTGTCTATGTGATTACCGACGGCTCCGGGCGGAACGGGTTTTCCAGGACGTCTTCCACCGCGGCATTGCTTGCGCTCGTGGGCGCCCAGCGTGGCGACATTTTCGGAGATATGTCGGACGCTGAGATCTACCGCGCGATGCTGGAGCAAAATGTTGCTGTCTTTCTTCCCGTGGTTGACGCCCTAGCGGGTTCGTTTCTCAAGCACCAGATCTATTGTGTTGTCGGCGATGCTGCCGAGGGTTTTAACCCCACGCATGATCTCTGCCGTGGTCTCATCAATTCCGCCGTGGTTCTGGCAGAGAGGACCACCGGCAAGGCGATCGCGAATTTTGAGATCTGTCTGACCGAATGGGAACAGAACTGCGCGGGTTCGCTGCATGACGACCGCTGCCTGCACTGGACCTTAAATGACCACCAGCTCGCGCAGAAGATAGCGGCGGCGGAACAGTATGTAGAGCTGAAGGACGAGGTGCAAAACGCCATCTCGCGGCGTGGCCAAGCATACTTCAGCATCGAATGCTTAAGGCCGACGATCGCGGCGGACTTGCCTACCTTTAGCGGCAACAAACCTGCTTACGAAATCTGGGGAGAACAACGTGTCGCCGAAGGTCACTACCAGACCGTTATCCGCTTTAAGCAGCATGTGCTGCCCATAATGCAGGCCATTCTGGATTATGCTGGCCGCAGCACCCTGGATCCGTCGTTGACGGGCGCCAAACCGTAAGTACTTTGTTGTCGGCCACAATTGAGAATTCTCATCACAAACGCGTACCTGGACGGCTATGCCGGAACCCAGGTAGTGGTCAGGGACTTGGCTCTGGAACTGCGCCGCCAGGGACACGAGCCCATCGCCTATTCGCCGCGGCTGGGGATTCTTGCAGCCGAGCTGCGAGACTCCGGTGTGACGGTGATCGATCAATTAAGTTGTCTCCATGACGCCCCGGACATCATCCACGGGCAGCATTATCCGGCCATCGAGGCCTTGTTGCGGTTCCCCACCACTCCCGCCATTTATGTCTGCCACAGCAGCGTTGTAGGCTACGTCGAGGCGGTTCCATATTTCCCCCGCATTCTCCGATACGTGGCAGTGGACGACCTTTGCAAGAAGCGCGTGGAAAATGTGTGCGGAGTGACTGCCGAACGCATTAGGGTCCTCCCGAACGCGGTCGACCTTGAGCGGTACCGGCAACGCCCTCCGTTGCCAGGGAAGCCCAGGCGCGCGCTGGTTTTCAGTAACAATGCCAGCAATGCCACGCACCTGCGCGCCGTTCGCAAGGCCTGCCGGCACGCCGGACTGCAACTGGACGTTCTGGGTGCGCTCTCCGGTAATCCCGTGCCCAATCCCGAGGCTTTCCTCTCCAGGTACGACATTGTGTTTGCCAAGGCCCGCTGCGCCCTGGAAGCTCTCGCCGTCGGCAATGCAGTTGTGCTCTGCGACTTCAAGGGACTCGGCCCCATGGTTTCCACGAAGAATTTTGATCACCTTCGTCCTATGAATTTCGGCCATGGGCTGCTGGTCAATCCGTTACGTCCGGAGCTTATCGAAGAAGAGATCGAGCGCTACGATGCGGCTGATGCCGCCGCGGTATGTCAACGTGTCCGCCAGGAAGCGGGTTTGGCCGAAGCAGTTCGCCGTTGGACCGGGCTCTATGCTGACGTAATCGAAGAATTTCGCGGCTCCGGCAGCGACCACGAAGAAGAATTGCGCGCCCTCGCGAGCTATTTGACAGAGTGGAGCTACGCGCGGAGAGTGGAATGGGAACGCGATCAGCTCAAGCAGCTGGGTTCAGTGCCGTTGATCGGCCGAACGTTGGTATATGTTGCCCGTGGTCTTACAAGGAAGTGGTTTAGCATGTACGGAACCCCATGATCGCCGCACCGTTTCAGTCAGTTTGGCAAGAACGTGCTGAGCAGGTAGTACGCGACTTTTCGTAATATGGCCGGAATTCTTCTTCTGGGCCGCGGACAAGAAACAGATGCCGACTGCCTTGTAATCCCAAGCCAGAAATGTCCTAGTGACTCGTCTTGGCCGAGCTTGCGGACTCGCAGGCCCTTCTTGTGGCATTTGGCGTTAATCCACCGATAGCTGTGATGGACACAGCCTGGGATCTCTGACTCGTGGCTCGTTCCATACCAATGGTTGCCTTTGTAATCGTGGTGTCTCCAAGTTGGCGGCAGATAGGTCACCAGAAAGACGCCGGTTTCTTTGGAATCCTTGAGAAACGAGTCGAGCATGGTCACAATCTGCGATTTCGAAGCATGCGTCCAGATCGAGTAGGCTAGAAAGAAATCGAACTTTTCGCCGAAAGCTGAGGTATCAAAAACCGGGTTGCTGTCGAATCTCGGCCGCTTGATCTTGAGCGTGTCGGGCTCCAAAATGGAATCCACGCCTATCCGCAAGCGGTCGTTGCGAGGCTCAATTCCGCAGTAGCATCCTGGATCAAGGAAATGAATCAGCCAATAACCGCCGCGCAAGACCCCGCAGCCCAAATCGATGACTTTAGCTGAAGGACTCAGACCGGCCTTCAGCAGGTAAATAAGCTGCTCCTTGCCCCCGGTTTCAAAGCTCTCAACAGGAACACCCAGAAATTTTTCTGCACACACCTTTTCCGCCCTTGTCTGCACACTCACAATGCGAGGAATTCTAACAGAGGCACAATCTCTCGGAATCCAACCCCTGCGACAGAGCGGTAGGGGGAGGCTTCAGTAGAATAAACTCCGTCTGCGCCCAAACGCTACTCTAACTCTGCTGAATCCATGCTTTAGCGCCTGAAGCAAAGTCCTCTTCTTGGCTGTCTGCAGCAGCTTCAGCGCCCGGTCTGAGAGATCGGCAAAACGATAGAGCGCCAGCGCTTTATCGGGGTGTGTGCCATCAGGTCGCGGCCCGTCCGCCAGCGTCTTGATTGGGGCCGGAAAGCGGAATGGCGGAAGATCAAGGTTCAGAGGTCTCCATTCTCCAGTGACAATGTCCCTATTCCGGTCATGTGCTGTGAATGTCGTTGCTAAAAGATACGTGGCGCCTGCTTCCTGCATTCGCGTTAGGGCCCGGGCGATATCAAAAAATGAAAGGTGAACCAACCCGTCGCGGCAGAGAATCAAGTCGGCCTTCGGGAGGGCATCGGAAAGCATGTCCAGCCGCAGAAATCCGCGTCCGGGGCTCGCGTAAAGAAGATTGTTTCTCGCGATGAGTGGAGTAACGATGTCTGCTCCCAGATACACGATCCCCGGCAATTCCGTGGCGCGCATCCAGTTAAAATCTCCGCACGGCAGATCCAGGATGGAGCCTACGCACAGATCCAGCAGCAACCTAGTGAGTTCAGGACGCAGCAATTGCGTACGCGCGAGGCTGGAGCCGGCACCTGACCTGGATTCCACATCACCCCAGGCATTTCTCGCATAGATCCTGGCAAAAATTTTCTCTGTCGATGATCGCCGCATCATGAAAGTGAAAAAACCGCGTGGCTTGACAACCCGTCGCCATGCTACATTAGGCGGCCTATTCCGGGAAATCTGCGGGGCGGCTTCCCGCCTCAGAGGGGAAAAATTCACATGAACATCGCCTTTCTACGCCGGGCCGGCCTCGCCTGCCTGGCTTTTCTTGCGGTCGCGGTCTTGGTTCTGTTGGTTCCAACCGCGTGGATCGCTGCGCATTCCTCAGGTGTGCTCGACGCGTGCGTTAACCCTGGCAACGGGATGATGCGCTTGGTCGATTCGAGCGCCGCTTGCCATGCCAACGAGACCTTCGTGGAGTGGAACATCACCGGTCCTGCCGGTCCTCCTGGACCTCCCGGACCCCCTGGACCGTCGTCCGGCGGGCCGCCGTTTACGTGGGTATGCACGCCAGCGAATTACGACCTGGGTGGTAGTGGCAACAATTCTGACATCAACATCTTCAACGGGAGCGCGACGACGGCTAACGTCGCTGCCCATTTCTTGTCGAAGGATGGGACCAACCTGTCGGGTCTTCAAATTCCAGGAGCGCCGCCGGGAACAAATTACCCGGGTCAAACCGGAAGCACGACGGTGACGCTAGCGCCCCTGAACACAATGATTCTCTTCTACCTGACTGGTTCGGGGACTCGGGATTCCAACCCCTCCACTCTGCTGGCCACGGTAATTGTGACGTCGGACCAGCCGATCGTGGTCGGGTACAACATCCCGTTCGGCGCTCTCCAGGCAACGCCTTGCAGTCTGTTGCCCAAATAGAGCCGCATTGCCGATGCCACTAACAAAAAAGGCCCTGAGCCACCAGGGCCCTTTGGGTTACTGGCGAGGCGGCTCTGTTGACAAGAACCTGCCAGCCGGTATAATCGATGACATTCACACCGAGGTGTGAAGCAAAGTTTATGTATTTGCGTCAGATATCCCGAATGTTTATGGCCATGTGCGCCCCAGGTGGCGCCTTGCCTGCGTCGGGAGTCTGAGCAGCCTAACATCTCCCTTCACTGAGCGGCCGCCTGGGGAACAACCGGCGGCAAATTTTTTCTCCGAAAAACTTTTCGCTCAACCTCAGAAGGGAGAACTCTCGTGTCATCCAAGCATGGTTTACGTAACGCCACGGTCGCGATTCACGGCGGACTCTCGCCCGATCCCGCAACCGGTGCGATCCTGACACCGATTTACCAGTCCACTACCTACGTGCAGGAAGCCGTGGGTGTCCACAAAGGCTTTACTTATTCGCGTGCCGCTAACCCGACGGTCGACGCGCTGGAGCGCGCCCTGGGAGCGCTCGAGGGTACGCCCCCGGCAGTGTGCTTCGCCACCGGAATGGCCGCGATCGCCACGCTGTTCTTGTCGGTACTGAAGACCGGCGACCACGCCATCATTTCCGAAGTGGTGTACGGCGGAACGGTGCGGCTGTTCCAACAGCTTTTCCAGGGCCTCGGCATCACCAGCAATTTTGTCGATGCCTCGGACACGCGCGCCATCGAACAGGCTATCAGGCCCCAGACGCGCATCATCCTGGTGGAGACGCCGGGCAATCCGACGCTCAAGCTCTGCGATGTAGCTGCCATCGCCGCCGTCGCGCACCGGCACGGCATCAAGCTGGCCGTGGACAACACGTTCCTCACGCCGCTCTTGCAACCGGTGCTCGAACTAGGCGCCGATATCAGCGTACTTTCTACGACCAAGTACATTGAAGGACACAACGCCACGGTCGGTGGCTCGCTGGCCACGCGCGATGCAGCCTTGTTGGACCGCTTCCGGCTGATCCGCAAGACCACCGGGTGCATTCAGTCGCCGCAGGAAGCGTGGCTCACGCTGCGCGGCCTGAAGACGCTGCCCGCGCGCATGAAGCTGCATTCGGAAAACGCGCAGGTGGTGGCCGAGTGGCTCGAAGCACATCCCGCAGTCAAGCGAGTCCTCTATCCGGGATTGAAGTCGTTTCGGCAACGGGCGCTGGCCGAGCGCCAGCACTTTGCGCATGGCGGCATGCTCTCGTTCGAGATCAAGGCCAGCGCTGAGACCGCGATCACAGTCATGAACTCCGTAAAGCTGTGCTCGCTTGCGGAAAACCTGGGCGCGGTGGAGTCGCTCATCACTCATCCGGCCTCGATGACACACGCGGACGTTCCTGCGGAAAAGCGCAGCCAGATCGGCATCACTGACGGCCTGATCCGGCTCTCCGTAGGACTGGAAGCGCCGGAAGACATCATCGCCGATCTCGATCAGGCATTGGCAGCCGCGTTTGCCGGCGTGGAAGGGAGGACACAATGCGCCGCTACCCGCTGACGGTCCTCAAGTTCGGGAGCTCGGTGCTGCGCAGCGACTCCGACTTTTCCCGCGTCGTGCATGAGATCTATCGCTGGGTCCGTGCAGGCCATCACGTGATCGTGGTGGTCTCCGCTATCCACAACACGACTGACAAATTGCTTGCTCGCGCGCAGTCGTTTGGAGCCGGAGCGGACGAGCGTGCCATAGCCGCGCTGCTGGCCACCGGCGAGGCTACATCCGTAGCGTTGCTCTCGCTCGCGCTGGCGCGCGCCGGCGTGCCTGCTGTGGCGCTTGATGAAGTTTGCCTCGGCCTGCGCACGCGCGGGCCGATTCTCGATTCTGAACCGTGCGCTTTCGATCCGAATGCCGCTCTTCGCGCATTGGAGCAGGTGCCAGTAGTGGTCGTGCCGGGCTTCATCGGCCGACAGAATGATGGCTCAGTTTCTCTGCTGGGGCGCGGCGGCTCCGATCTAACCGCCATCTTCCTGGCGCACGAGCTTCGGGCTGACTGTTGCCGATTAATCAAAGATGTCGACGGCATTTTTCAGCACGATCCTGCGGACCACGGTCCCGCGCCGCCGCGTTATCGCACGCTGGCGTGGTCGGAAGCCGCGCCCGTTGGCGCGACTGTGGTGCAGCGCAAAGCGATCGAGTTCGCTGAACATCATGGCCAGTTCTTTGAAGTAGCGGCGCTGAATTCCGACCAGCCATCGCTGGTCTGCAATAAGCCTACGAGTTTTTACGGACCGTTGCACCGCGCTGAGCCGCTCCGCGTCGGTCTGCTGGGTGCGGGGACGGTTGGCCTGGGCGTTTATCTTGCCCTGGCTGCGCATCCGGAAGTGTTCGAGATTACGCGCATCGCAGTGCGCCGTCTTGAACGGGAGGACGGCACACCGCGCCCTCTACTCACGTGTGACCCATCGCAAGTCATCGATTCTGATTGTGAGCTGGTGGTGGAATTGATCGGCGGGCTGTCACCGGCAAGAGAACTGATCGCCGCGGCCTTCCGGGCCGGGAAGCACGTGATCACCGCAAACAAGATGGTCGTCGCCCATCACGGCAAGGAACTCCGCCAGCTCGCGGAAGAAAATGGGGCGCAACTCCTTTTCTCCGCCGCGGTGGGGGGCGCCGCTCCCATGCTCGAACAGGTGCGCCGGATTGCCCAGACGCGCAGTGTCCGCAAGCTGAGCGGCGTGGTCAACGGAACGACAAATTTTATCCTCGATCGCCTGGCTGAGGGTGTTCCGCGCGATGAGGCGGTACGCGCCGCCCAGCAGCTTGGCCTCGCCGAACAGAATCCCACAACTGACCTCGACGGCAGTGACGCAGCACACAAGCTTGCCTTGCTGGCGCAAACCGCATTTGGGCGTTGGTTGCATCCCGCTGAAATCGAACGCGCTGGGATTGAACACTTGGACACAGAGTCGGTCCGCCAAGCGGCGGACGCAGGGCGTTCCGTCCGCTTAGTGGCAAGCCTCGATCGCGATGCGCGGGGCCTGCACGCACGCGTGCAGCCGCAATGGGTGGACCGCGATCACGCTTTCGCAAAGACCTGCAACGAAGAGAACTGTCTGGAGATCCATCCGGAAGGCGGCGAAGTCATTTACGTCCGCGGCAAGGGAGCCGGCCGCTGGCCGGCTACCGAGTCGGTGATAGGGGACGTGTTTGACGTTTGCCGCGCCGAAAAATCAAACGTGGCGGAAGTCTGCATTGCCGCCGGGAGGTCCTTGTGAAAATTGCCAGCCGTCTCGTCAACTTCGATGCCTGTCCCGGCGATCCTTTCAAGGCCGTAGCCACGCCGATTTACCAAACGGCCACGTTCGAGCAGGAGAGCGCGGAGCAATTTGGCCGTTACGACTACTCGCGCAGCGGCAATCCAACGCGCACCACACTCGAAACATTGCTGGCCAAGCTGGAAAATGCGGCGGGTGCTTATTGCTTCGCGAGCGGGTTGGCCGCCATCAGCGCTGTAGCCCGGCTGCTCTCCGCCGGCGACGAAATCCTTGCCGGCGATGACCTCTACGGAGGCACCTACCGGCTGTTTTCCACCATACTCGACCGCACGGGCATCGGCGTTCGTTATGCCGACGCCTGCCATCTCGGCCATTTCGCTGAGCAGATCAGCCCCAGGACGCGGTTAATCTTCGTCGAGAGCCCGACCAACCCGCTGTTGCGCATCGCCGACATTCGCGCGCTGGCGGCTCTGGCCCGGAGCCAAGGAACTCTGCTCTGCGTGGACTCGAGCGCCATGTCGCCGTATCTGCAGAATCCGCTGGATCTCGGCGCAGACATCGTGGTGCATTCGGCCACCAAGTATCTCTCCGGCCACGGCGACGTGACTGCTGGAGTGGTCGCCGTCCGCTCGCCGGAGATCGGCGAGAAGATTTACAGCGTTCAAAACGGCGAAGGTTCGTCCCTGGGACCGTTTGAAGCTTATCTTCTGTTGCGCAGCATCAAGACTCTGAAGTTGCGAATCGACGCCCAGCAAGCGAATGCGGCGCGAATCGCCGACTACCTGAGCAGTCATCCTGCAGTCCAGCGGCTCAACTATCCCGGACTCAGGGAGCACGCCGGCCACGAACTTCATTTTCGCCAGGCGCGCGGCGCGGGAGCCGTTATCAGCTTCCAGACCGGGTCGTTTGAACTTTCCAAGCGCGTGGCCGAGGCCACCCGGATCTTCCGCATCCGTGTGAGCTTCGGCAGTGTGAACTCGTCCATTACCTTGCCCGGATGCATGTCGCACGCGAGCATTCCTGCCGACGTCCGGAAAGCGCATGCGCTGGCGCCCGACTTGGTGCGGTTGTCGGTTGGCATTGAAGATGCGGATGACTTGATTGCGGATCTGGACCAGGCCTTCGCCCATGCCGCGCAGGATGAAACGGTTGGCTTGCGGGTCGCGGCCAGGAGACGTTAGGGAGTTGGGAAATTACAGGTTTGGATGCGTGCCCCGGCTGCTGGCGTCATACACCAGCCTGCCGCCCACAAAGGTTTTCATAACTCGGATGGAAAGGAGTTCCTTAGGGGTGGAGGCAAGCGACCTGATGTCCTTGTCCAACACGATCAGGTCAGCGAGTTTGCCTGGCTCCAGAGATCCTTTTTGCTTCTCTGCAAACTCTGCATAAGCGGCTTCACGAGTATAGCCACGCAAAGCTTCTTCTATGGTCAAACGCTGCTCCGGATGCCAGCCACCGTCAGGACTGCCGTTTGGATCTTGCCGGGTGATGGCCGCGTAGATGCCGTAAAACGGATTCAAAGTTTCCCCCGGAAAATCGGAGCTGAGCGGCAGGTGCACACCGGTCTTGAGCAAAGACCGCCAGGCATACGCGCCTTTGATCCGGATTGGTCCCACGCGCTTTTCCGCCCAGATCATGTCTGACGTGGCATGGGTGGGCTGCATGGAGGGAATCACTCCGATTTGTGCGAAGCGGGGGATGTCCTCGGGCGCCAGTACCTGGGCATGTTCGATGCGGAGCCGGGCATCGCGCGCGGAAGGCGTCTCATGCAGCGCGCGCCCGTAGGCATCGAGCGTCATGCGATTGGCGGCATCGCCGATGGCGTGCGTGCAAACCTGAAAGCCGCTTTTGAGCGACCGCCGCGTCAGGTCATAGATAGCGGATTCAGGTGTGGCCGCGGTGCCTTTACTCTGCGGTGCGTCGCTGTATGGCTCCAGCAGCAATGCTCCACGCGATCCCAGAGCACCGTCGGCGAACAATTTGAAGGACCGAATGGTCAGTTGATGATGAGGATCAATCTCCGGTCCTCGCGCCAGCCAGGTTTCGACCAGTGCCTGATCGGCTCCGTCGAGCATGGCGTAAATCCGCACAGGCAAGCGGCCTTGTTGAAGCAATTCGTGGTACGCCTGAATCATCGCCGCCGAGACGCGCGCCTCATGGACCGAGGTAAGCCCGTTGCGAACGCACTCCTGTGTCGCCAACTCAATGGCTTTTTTGGTTTGCTCGGGCGTCATTGCAGGAACTCGGCTTTCCACCAGCGCCTGCGCGCGGTTGAGCAGAATGCCCGTGGGCAAGCCGGTTGCAGGATCGCGCAGGATCGTACCGTTCTCAGGGTCCTTTGTGGTCGCCGTGATTCCCGCAGCTTCCAATGCTCTCTTGTTGGCCCAGGCAGCGAATCCGTGGAGTCCAACCAGGTACACCGGGTTGTTGGGCGAGGCCCGGCTTAACGCCGCGTTGTCAGGATAGTTAGACGCCCACTTTCCCTCATCCCATCCCCATCCCAGGATCCATTCACCGGGGACGGTGGCCCCTGCTTTCTCGCTAACCCGCGCGACGACCTCTTCGGCCGTAGCCACGTCTTTGAGGTTCAGTCGCAGCAGGCTCTCGCCCAGATCGAAAAGATGTGTGTGCGCGTCGATGATTCCGGGCAAGACCGTGGCCCCGTGCAGGTCGATGATCTGGTGCGCATGAGAAAAGCGCTTCTGCGCCTCTTGGTCGTTTCCCACCCATACGATGCGATCGCCCTGGATCGCAATTGCCTGCCCCGACGGCCGCGCCGGGTCCATGGTAATGATCTTGCCGTGAAGCAGAAGGAGATCTGGGGTCGGCGCGTTCTCGCCCGCACCGACGCAGGTGGACGCCATGAGCAAAACCGTGGTCCAACTCAACCATCTTGTCATGCCAGACTCCTTGGAATAATTAGCGATCAGTTCTGGTGCTCAGAGTCGGCCCGGTCTTCCTTGTCGCCGTCCCCGGACCTGTAAGCCTTCGTGGCCTCTTCGATGACTGTCTTGAGGATCAAGGGCAGGTCCCAGCGTGATACGATCACCGCCGTTGCGTCAAGATAGAGTGACTCGAACTTGCCCTGGTTCATCACCTGCCGTAGGCCCGCCGGGGTGGCTACTGTGCACTCGGTCATCCAGCGCGCCTGGGTTTCCGGATCTTGCATCTCCAGAAAGAACTCGTCACAAAAACACTCAGGGTCGGCCGGACCCCGGACCAGGTCCGTCTTGCTGAAATAGTAGTTTGTGAACAAGGGCCGATTAAAGCTACCGTCCTCCATTCTTTGCAGGGGAGAAAGCGGAATCGGCATGCCGAACTCCGCGCCGATGAGTGCGGAAGGATCATGATCGCTCACAGTGTCCGAGCTGTCACTTTGGTCTGCGGACGCCGCATCACGACCAGGGCTTGGCGGGAGAGAGGAAGCGACGCGGGTCTCGCTGGCGCGAGCCAGAGCGCGGCCTATCACGAGCAGCAGTCCGAACACAGCCAGGAAGACAGCAATCTTCAACGGGTCCAAGGTTCCCTCGCGTTAAGCCACGCGTTCGATCGTCACTGATTGCAAGACTACTTCTTTGCGCGGGCGGTCCTGGGCCCCGCGGGGCACATTGGCGATCTTGTCCACAATGTCCTGGCCCTCCACTACCTCGCCAAAAATGGTGTGCTTGCCAGTGAGCCAATCCGTGGCCGCTACGGTAATGAAGAATTGCGAACCATTGGTGTTGGGGCCGGCGTTGGCCATGGCCAGCTTGCCTTTTTTATCGAACTTGTGAGGTGAGCCTTGGGTTTCGTCCTGGAATTTGTAGCCGGGGCCGCCCATGCCGGTTCCGCTGGGGTCGCCGCCCTGGATCATGAAGTCGGGAATCACGCGGTGAAAAATTGTTCCGGTGTAGAGCTGTCCCGAACCGCCTTTGCCGCTGACGTGGTCTTTCCAGCCGCGCTTGCCCTCCGCCAGGTCCATAAAGTTCTTTGTAGTGATGGGGGCCTCTTTTTCAAACAGACGGCAAACAATCCTGCCTTCCGACGTATCAAAAATAGCGTAGGTTCCTGGTGTACGACTCATGAGTGTGCTCTCTCCTGATTTATTTCTGCGGTGTGGGTGAAGGCTTAGGCGGTGCGGTCGCTTTGCCGGGTGCAGGCTTTACCGCGGATGGCTTGGCTGCAGCTGGTTTGGATGTGCCGGGCGCGTTCAGAATCTCGATGTGGTTGATTTTTACTGGATTCTGCGGTTTGGAATTGTAGCCGTTACAAGTCGCTCCACCCTGGCAAGGGCCAGCCGCAATCTTCTTCACTAGTTCCACGCTTGCAGCGTCGCACTGACCGAAGAGCGTGTAGCCGCTGTTCTTCGGTACCATGCGGCTTCCACGCAGACAGCCGCCCTCGTCAAGGCACGGATTCAGAGAAGAATAAGCAACCTCGGTAATGAAGAACTGTGAACCGTTGGTGTTCGGGCCGGAGTTGGCCATGGCCAGGCGTCCTGGCCGGTCAAAGAGCAGGTCAGCGTTGAGCTCATCTTCAAACTTGTAACCCGGGCTTCCCATACCGGTACCCGCCGGGTCGCCGCTCTGCACCATGAAGCCGGGGATCACACGATGGAAAATCACGCCGTCGTACAGCGGTTTGCCGTGGACTTTCTGTGCCGTGCCGGGGTTGGTCCAGTCTCTCTTTCCGGTAGCCAGGCCGATGAAATTGTCTACCGCCTTAGGAGCCTTTTCCGGGAACAGCTCGCACTTCATATCTCCGACCGTGGTGTGCAGGATGGCTTGGGGAGTCTTGGCTGAAGTAGTCGAGGCGGCAGCAGCTTTCGCCGGGGCCTTCTTCGTTTCCGGTGACGCTGTGGGAGTGGCAGTCTGCCCGGCGCCGGCAAGACTGAAAGTAAGCACGATTAAAGCAATCCGAACAAGCATTCGTCTCTCCTATAAATCCAACTGGATATTAATCCAACTGGATATTAAAGACGGAGACCAGGAAGAAGTAAAGTTGAGCCGTATTGCGGGCGTGAGCGAGTCCCGCTCGGCGGGACGAGCGGGAGTCTCGGGGTCCCCAGCAGCTACGCTGCTGGGGTGAGAGTCCGCAGGCGAAATCCCGAGCGGATCCGAGGGAACTCACTCCTCCCGGAGCTTACCTTCCGGCCAGAGCTGCGTCCGAATTTCTTGTAACCTTTCTCAGGAGACTCGGTATCCGTCTGTGAAGGAAGAGAAACAAGACGCTCGGCTGGAGCTGATGAAGAATTCTTTGTCCGACGAAGAGCTGATGTCGCAAGTGCGGAGCGGCGTAGGCGAGATGCTTGGCGTGTTGTTTGAGCGCTATCAAGTGCCTTTGTTCAACTTTTACTTGAAGTTAAGCGGCGAGCGATCGGTCAGCGAAGACCTGGTGCAGGAAGTGTTCTTCCGCATTTTGAAGTATCGCCAGAGTTATCGTCCTGAGACCCCGTTCCGCGCCTGGATGTACCAGATTGCGCGCAACGCCAGGGTGGACTATCTGCGCCGGCACAGGCCGGAGACCAGTTTGGAGCCGGAAATGTCGCCTGCGTTTGTGCCCGCCGACTCCGCGCAAGAGGCACAAGAGACGGTGCTGCTGCGTCGCGCGTTGATGCAGCTGCCGGTAGAAAAGAGGGAAGTTTTGATTCTCAGCCGCTTTCAGGACCTGAAGTATGAAGAAATCGCGCAGCTCCTGGACTGCGAGGTAGGAACCGTGAAGACCAGGGTGCATCGCGCGTTGCAGGAGTTGCGAGAGATATTTCTCCGCTTTCAAGGCCGCACGAGCCTGCGAGGATCAAATTCGGAAGGAACGGGCACATGGCCCGGCTCCGGGAGTTTGCAATGAAGTGCGAAGAGATTGAAGAGCTGTTGCCGGATTACATGAGAGGCAAATTGAACTCAGACCAGGCCGTGCTGGTCCAAGAGCACGTCGCGGAGTGCGCGCGCTGTGACGAAGAGGTAACAATCTGGAAGAAACTGCTGCTGCTCCCCGACGAACAGCCGGGTCCTTCGGTGCGGGCGCGCTTCGATGCCATGCTGGAAAGCTACCAACAGGGTCGGTGGGAGAAAGCCAGTCTGGCGTCGGAAAGGAAGAGGTTTCTCGGCCTGGCCGATTTGGTGAGGTGGATGCGGACTCCATCGCTAAGCGCGGCGTGGGCTTCTGTGCTGTTGGTGGCGGGTTTCTTGGGCGGTCGCTATATCGATCGCGATCAATCTGAGAAGACAGAGCTTGCTGAGTTGCGCCATGAGCTACAAAAAACCAGCCAACTTGTGGCCCTCTCGTATCTGCAACAACAATCCGCCAGCGGGCGTCTGCAAGGTGTGAGCTACAGCACGCGGATCCAGGAGCCCGATCCCCAGGTGCTGGACGCGCTGGTGCACACGCTTCGCTACGACAGCAACGTGGATGTCCGTCTGGCCGCGCTCGACGCGCTGGGCCGGTACGGCAAACGGCCCGAAGTGAGCCGGGGACTGGTGGAGTCGTTGGAAGGCCAGCAGTCGCCGCTGGTGCAAGTTGCGCTGATCGACGTGTTGGTAGACCTGCATGAATCCAGCGCCTTGGGACCGCTGCGCCGGTTGCAGCAAACACCTAACGTAGATCCCAATGTGCGAAAGCACGCGGCATGGGGGATTCAGAAGTTGAGTTGAAGAGCGATCGTGACCTGGGTTGCGCGAAATGACGCGCAGGTTGTTCGGAGAAATTTTAGGCGAACGGAGACCATATGACACCCAAACCTCTTTTGTTGGCGGCGGCAACTCTGCTGTTGCTGTTACATCAGCCGTCGGTCAGCGCCCGCGCCAACGGCGGCGATCCTCAGCGGCACAACGACGACTCTGATTCCGGCATGCCGTTGCAGGAACAGGAAACCATCCGCAAGACCTTCGCCGTGGGCGGGGCTCACAAGCTTCTGGACGTGGACAACGTCTACGGTTCGATCGAGGTGGTAGGCGGTCAGTCGGACCAGGTACAGCTCGTGGTCAACAAGTCGATTCGCGCCGAGTCGAAAGAGAGAATGGAAGCCGCCCGAAAAGAAGTTACGCTCGACATCGCTGACCAGCCGGATCTACTGAAGTTCTACGTGAACGGCCCGTTCCGCTGCAATTGTAACTGCGACGGCGATGGCTGTTGCGGCAGCTGGCATGGCAGCCGCGGATACGTGGTCAAGATGGATTTTCAGCTGCAGGTTCCGCGCAGCATCGATCTGATGCTGAGAACCGTGAACTCGGGCCGGGTAAGCGTGCGCGATGTGATCGGCAATTTCTCCGTACGTAATGTGAACGGCGCGATCGAAATGCAGGACGTAGGCGGGGGCAAAGCACTGGCACGCACCGTGAATGGCGGTGTGAAGGTGGTCTTCCGCGAGAATCCCAAGGAGAACTCAGACTTTGGCACCATCAATGGGCCGGTTGACCTCTATTTCGCGCGTGGCCTGTCCGCGGACTTCCGCTTCAAGACGATGAACGGGCAGATCTACAGCGATTTTGAAATGACCTCGTTGCCGGCCAAAGCGGCCACCACCGAACGTCGTGATGGCAAATTCATCTTTCGCACCGATCGCTATACCGGAGGGCGAGTCGGCGCCGGTGGAATCGAAATCAAGGCAGACAATCTGAATGGAGACATACGCGTTCTAGAACGCCAATAAATTTATGCACCTACACAACAATCGTTACGTAGTTGTTTTCGCAATCATCGTGGTCCTTATGTTCGGCGAGGACTGGCTGTTCGCCGCGAGTCCGGAGGGTGATCGTGTCGTGGTACCGATTGCGGATGCGACGCGACCGGTGCAGGTCAGAGCGCACTTGTTGAACGGAAGCATCACGGTCAAGGGCTATGACGGCAAGGAAGTCATCGTGGAAGCGAAAGTGCGCGAAGGCGATGGCCGGGGCGAGGGCGAAGGCCATGGCCGGGGCCGCGGCGAGGGCCGTGGTAACGAAGGCATGAAAC
This sequence comes from Candidatus Angelobacter sp., assembly GCA_035316085.1. Taxonomy (GTDB): domain Bacteria; phylum Acidobacteriota; class Terriglobia; order Terriglobales; family Acidobacteriaceae; genus Angelobacter. The sequence goes on along the minus strand of DATFXI010000132.1, from coordinate 810 downwards.
GCGTCCCCATGTCCTCCACCGGTCTTTCGATCGAAGCTGAAAACAATCAAGTGCGCGTGAGCACCGACTCCGTTAACCACACGGTGGACCTGACTCTCACGGTGCCGGTGCACAGCTCGCTCTCTCTGCACACCGTGAACGACGGCAACATCAGCGTGACCGGAGTGGAAGGAGAACTCGACGTCAATGACATAAACGGCGAGGTGACATTGAAGAATATCTCCGGCAGCGCCGTGGCCCACGCTCTCAACGGGAGAGTGCTAGTGACGTTTAACCGCGTCGACCCGCAAAAGCCAATGGCTTTCAGTTCGATGAACGGCGATATCGACGTGACGTTCCCCGCAGACCTTAAGGCAAATCTCAGCATGCGTTCCGATAGAGGCGATGTTTACAGCGACTTTGACATCCAGTTGCAGACCTTAGCGCCCCAGGCCACCACTGTGGAAGACAACCGGGGCAAGGGCGGCAAGTATGTGGTCAAGGTTGAGAAGACGGTACGTGGGACCATCAACGGCGGCGGCCCGGAAATCCAATTCAAGAACTTCAACGGGAGCATTTACATCAGGAAGGCGGGAAAGTAGAAAGCGTAGTGCGACGTTGCGGCCGTTGTCCTTATTCTACGGTTTTCTCGCCTTTCCGATCGCGTCCAGCACGGCATCGTCCGCCTTCTGTGCTTTGAGGCGGCTACGGCGTTCCGGCGTGAGATCAAAATTCACGCCATGCTGGATGATGACATCCACCAGGTGGCCGCTGCTGACGCGGTTGCCCAGCATTAACTCCACGTCTTCGATGGAGAGGGCGTCCGACTCT